>NZ_JAPPTH010000005.1:0-335666 GCF_027587015.1 Vibrio sp. Makdt | reverse complement strand
TTAAGTGTTGGTATTGAACCCAAGAAATCAACGGATCAATTACAACTCCCTTTGTGATTTTTGTAAGTGGATTTTTAAGAAAATGCCAGTTTTTTACATAAATTTCTCGGATTTTTTTGTAAGGTTTTTTTGTTAGTAAGAATTTTTATCTAAACCTATGTTATAAAAACGAATTCACTTACTCAGCCAGTCAAACTTACATTTTTCACCTAAGGGTTTTTTTACGGCCTCATGCGCACTAATTTGCGCGGAGGGATGAATACGCCAGTAGGCAAAGAAGAGTCTTTCCCAACCTGGACAGTTGACGTTGCTAATGAGTCGAAAGGTATCATTCAAGACTGGGAGCTATACACCGGGTGTTTTACCAATCTCCCTACAGACAAACCAGTTGATGTTTTGTACTTAGACCCACCATACGCAGAACCAAAAACCAAGCCAGGCGAGAAAAAAAAGAAAACCATGTTTACGACTTATGCCGGCTTAAAGTTCAACAATGATATGCAATACAAGGTTCTCGAGTTCTCAGAACGATTCCCTGAGACCACTCGAATCATAATATCGAATTCGGTATTTGACAAAAAGTTACTAAAAGCTTACAAAGCTGCGGGCTTCAAACTGTACCTGATAAAAGTACCTAGGACTATTGCCGCAAAAGCTGCATCGAGAAAGCCTGTTGAGGAAGTGATTGCACTCAAGAACTTCAACACTAAAAGGGTTGGCACGCTTTGTAAGCACTTAAAAGCTCTAAAATTGTAGAAGGTCAGATGGTAGTAAATATTGAATTGAGAGTGCGCCAAAAGCGTCAGCATAGACGCTTTTAGCTATAGGCGTTTAACCAAATGGGTTTATACCAACCTGATCCGCAACATTCTTTGCAGCCTTAGCTAGTATTTTCTGTTCCATCGAGTCTGGATAGAGCTGGGATACAGTCTCAGTACTTAGGTCTGAAACCAAACTTTTAATAGACAGACTTGGAGTGATCTTCATCTCTAAAATGTCATGAGTCATGACCTTGAGAGGCATAATTAAAGGCAGTGTTGAGGCAGGAAAATGGGTACGAATCAAAAGAGATGTTGCTGCCAAGTAAAGTCTGTCTAAACTAATCAGTTCAGAACGCTCCAACCCGAAGGCCTTTACAGTTAAGTCTATTTCCTCGAATGACAAATGAGAGAGGTGGCAAAACGAAGCAATTGATTCAACTTCGTACCTGTTACGCGAACTGGCTCTCTCTACTATTGAAGAGATGTAATACTCCGTCCCGCGCATCGCCTCTTTAACTAAGTCAAATTGATCAAATGACTTTGACCCCTTATAAGGATTTTCAGCGTGAAATGAGTTAATCAAGAACGCTAAAAACAAAGGGCATCTAAAGAAAAACTTTTGGACTTCTGCGTCCTGCGGGAACACTTCATCCATAAACGAGGTTTCCTCATTTATGGCACCCAAAACACTTTCCATGTACTGAACAGCTGAAGCATAGCTGTCAACATTTACCATATTCATATTAAGCCTACTACTGAATCTCTAACCACCAACTTTATAAATAGTTGGTTAGTATATTTATTATTGTATGTTTTTGTAACTGCTCCACATAAGTGAAGCAAGATCACAATTATGCTTTATGAAAAAGTTTTCAGCAACACAAGAGGCATAAAAATCACATACATACGTCACATTATATAAATTATTTCTATAGCCTCTTTGTATTGATTGACAGCTATAAACACCATCCATTTGCAACATATTGGTTACAAATCAGTCTAAAATCGTCATTTTAACGACGAAAATAAACTCAGATCGCAGAATTCTGTCTAATAAAACATTGATTTAAAATGGTAATATTTGCGAATGAATTCACTTTTTTGGCCTACTACATAATGACTTTAAATCCAACCTTTGCCCCACTACTGTCACTATGCCTCTTACATTCTGTAAACGTGACGGCATCAACGCAGTACGAGCCTCAAACTATAAATGGCTTTATGAAGTACAGTGAAGGCTATTACGATTCCAGTACCGGTCAAACAATGGCAGCTCAATGTAATCACTCCCTAAAAATTTCTGAATTGCTCGCAGTTTCCAAATTGAGTAAGTACCTAACAGGTAGTACAATTAGTTCCTCAGAAGTTAATGACGATGGTAAATTCAAGATTGCCACTCGTAGCACCTCAAATTCCATAAGACCTGACTATAAAGTTGTGACCACTGGTAGTTTCGATAATTACTTTTGCACACTTATAGCCACTAAAACCAAAAGATGAATACAATGAAGAAGAAATTATTAGGTTCTATCATGGCCGTTGGTATTGTTGTTGGTGGCTTCGTCGCTGCTAAGACAGTATCGCTAAACCATTTCAACTCAGCATTGATTAACACACCCGCTGTAAATGACGTCGTATCCGATTACACCATCAAGAACGGTGCTTTATTCATAGAAAGTATAGTGACAGATTTTGACGGATTTCAATGGCAGTCAATTACCAAAGTTGATCTAGGCGATGAAGGCTTAATGTTCAAACTTACAACTAAAGCGTTTGCAATCGATAAGACTACGGCCGAAAAATATTACAATTGGATTAGCGCTACGAATAACTCTCTCAATGCAATTGCTGAAACAAGCGTATCTCTTGGAAATGTGCACTCGGATATACGCTTCAAGCCAATTCAACTCAACACACCAACAGGTCAAGTAACCATTCCTGAGACTGCCGTCATAATTGATAACTCGAAAGGTTCTAGCTCTATCGTTATAGCTGCGCTAGGAGAAATGGAAGTGGATGCCGTGGGTAACAAGACTACCTTCGTTAAGCCAAGGCTTCGATACCAACCTTCTACGACTTCAGATGGTGTCATTTATAGCGTAAAATTCGATTCGGTAAAGGTGGGCTTGCTAGAAATTAGTAAAGCAACGACCGTTGATTTCGCTTTACTACCTGAACCTGAAGGCAAGTTTAATCTCGGCATTGATGCACGAATTGAGAAAATCGCAAACATCAATGACTTTTCATCCCGAATCGTAATGGACAACTTAACTGAAAGTACCCTTTCTAACTTGGGAAACGCTGCTTACAATGCTTTTGCTACAGATCTTGCTACTAAGGTTTCCAATATGACCACCCTTTTCGATTACGCTAAGGCTGGTGGAGCCGTATCCTTAAAACTAGACGCCGTTGATGATAATGGTACGCCATTGAAAGTCGAAGCTAACCTAGGTTTTGATGAACAATATAGGAAAGGAATTACGACTAACGATGCATTCTCTATCGTCACAGGGGCTGAATTGGATGCAAACCTAGTAATTCCAATTGATCTGGCAGTCACCACTTTCGGTGCGGAGTGGACTTCAAAATTTATTAGTGACGGTATGGTTAAACTTAAAGATAAACAGCTGGAGACTGTAATCAGTGTTCGTAACATGGATGCTACGGTCAACGGCAATACCTTTAACCTTTAACCTTTAAGTCAGCACAAAAAAAAGCCAGCTACTAGCTGGCTTTTTTTAATCCAACCTTTTAGTTCGATTCAGCATGCGTTTCTTCCGATTCGCTATCGCCGACGACTTTATTGGCCATGTAGATTGGATACATAGCCATAAAGAATGCCGCTGATAAGAAGACGCCTGCAAATACAATCGGTTCGACAGAAAATGCTACTTTTGAACAGGTGAAAGCCAACATAGCAAGAGGAGCCCAAAGGAGAATAGAGGAGTTTTTTCCTCCATACATTTTACGAACTGAATCTTCGTTCAAACGTTCACCCAATGGGAGCCCTGATGCGATAAGTGCATTTTTAAGCTCAGAGTTCTTAGAGTTCTTATTGTTCTTCACCATTCGCGAACCTAAAGTAAGAACAATGTATTGCATAACTAACAGTACAACTCCGACGCCAACTGCCCCTCCCATCGACAAACTGACAATTCCAGCAAAATCAAAACTAATCCAAAAAACTAGCATCATAAGAGCTAGATTACGTGCGTGCTTAGCATTTTTAAACATTACGAGTCTTCCATTTAATAATTAAACTTGAAATCAATAGGATAGCTAGCTGACACACGAGTACATACGCCACGAATACAACCAGCAATGAGAGCAAAAACAATAATGAACTATCTATAAATTCAATTACTTGCTCAGTGAAGAGCAAGAATAAACAAATAAAGAGAACTATTGATTGCAACAGTCCACGCTTCACACCTTGCATGTCAGGAACAGAAGGAAGCATGTGTTTTACTATAGACGTTAAGAGAAACGCCCAGAGTAAATACCGCTGCCAATCCAATTCAAACAGTTTCAAGTGAGAAGCATATGTGTTCCGATAAAACCAATCGACCGCACTAAATAACCCATGGCGCTCGATGATATATGAAACACTTCCGATTAGGCCGTTAATGTCAAATTCAGGTATTAGCACCATCGTTATGACCCAACAAGCAATCAAACCAGAGAATATTGGTGCCACCCCAATAAAGAAGCAGCCCATTGTTTGGTAGAAACTACCAACTTTGTACGAATGCTCAACCAAACCAAGTTGACCGTTTGGCTTGGGATTGAACAATTCGACCTTTAATAGCTTATGCCTGAAGGCGAGTACGCAAAAGGCATGTCCCAGTTCATGAACTGGTGTCCCAACCGAAGCGAGGGTAATGACCAAGCTCCCATGACCGCGGCCAATCATTTTCCGGTCAGAGTAATTTGTGATAAACCTCAATAAAAGCAGTATCGTTAAACAAACCAACCCTAGGGAAATAAGGTAAACAATCAATTACTTTGGATTACCTGTTGGAGAATATTCACTGGTATATTTAACTGCTCCGCTTGAGCTAACAACTCCTTAGCCTTAGCTACTTGTTCAGCTTGCAACTGTCGAGCTTTCTTATCCTCTTCCTCTCTTGCTACGACAATTAACCCCAACTCCTCATATGCCGAACGAAGTTGTTCTGTTGTGGCATTCTTAGCTTGCTTGCTAAGTAATGGCTTACTGTTGAATATTGTCTTGTCGTTGGATACTTTTTTACGGTTTTGCTTTTTTCGTAAACTCGGCGTCTCACTAGAGGCAGAACCGGCTTGTGAATCGCGCACTTCATTTCGATTGTTTGGGTTCTGTTGAGATTCATCAAACATCATTAAATTCCTTCGTATGTATCTAGAAAGGCTCGAATTGGCTGAGGGCGACTATAGATATATCCCTGGCCAACACTTACGCCTAATTGTTTCAAATAATTTAGCTGCTCAATTGATTCGATTCCTTCAACAACTAAGTCAACATTATCCATTTCTTGAACCCAACCTATCATTGACTGAAGCATTTTCTGAGCAACGATTATCTTGGCGTTTCCTTTGTCAAAAGCAGTATGAATAAGCGCTCGATCAATCTTGATTTCGTTCGGATTTAGATAAGTAAGATATGAACAAATTGTGGTACCCGCACCAAAATCATCTAGCGATACAGAATAACCCAGCTCTTGAATGTACTGCATGTTGGTGTGAGCCGTACCCCCATCCTCAATATGACCCGTTTCTGTAATCTCAAGAATTAACTTACTCACAAGGTCAGCATCTGTGGACGCAACTTTACTCAACCATTCAACAAGTTCAGTCGAGAATAGTGAACAACAATACAGATTGACTGATATGGATAAATGAGCAAATTTGGGCATATCCCTAAAGGTTTGCAGTTGAATCAAAGCCTGCTTCAGAACAAGAAGATCTAAGTCAGTTTCCAACCCAAACCTCTCGATTTCTGGTAAAAACATGTCGGGATACAACATCCCTTTGGTTTGGTGCTCCCAACGAATAAGGAACTCAATCCCTTTAACCTTGGCCGACTTAATATCTACAAGTGGTTGACAGTGGATAATAAAAGCATTGTCGGCGATAGCTTTCTGTAACTCATATTTCGTAAACCTCTGCGATTTAGGTAGTAGAGTTGAAACAGATGTTCTAATTTCACTGAGTTGAGTATTTGCCGCTAATTGCTTAGGGTCATTAATATCGATCAAGCTGAAATCAAGTTGAAGTCCATGGTCAATTGCAACATCGTTGATAGCAGAAAACGTATCGGTAAGTTTAGACTCATCATCTCCAGCAACACAAATTGAAGCAAATATTTTCTGGTCTAAAACGTTAAACGAATTCAACTCCAATCCTTTGGATTCGAATCGCTTCGCAATTTCGTGAGTCAAGAAAGTAAGGCAAGAGAAGCTAGTTCCCATAGCTTCATTCTTGATCGCACTAAATGACGCGACAACACCAACATTCAATGATTCAATACTGTCAGAAGCAACATTAGATAAACATAGCTCGGAAGCACTCATATTCTTTTCCCTTTAGGCCGTACAAAGGCATTTGAAATTCAGGCCCAACCAAAACATAAAACCTCCTCCCAACATGACTATCTTCGACTAACGTCAGATCTTTGTAAGTAAAAATCTTGTTAACTTCATTGAATTTTTTCTTCCAGCAACTATCACACTGCTTAATTGAAACCTCTCCATTTTTATCATTGTGCGAAATAGTCACAGTTCGCTTAATAAAAAATAAAGGCAGCAATAAGATAAAAAATAAAGGCAACAGAACAGTTGGGTACTGATTCACCATCGCACTAATCGAACCATAGACAAGCAAACCGGATAAAACCATAACTGGAATGCGCCCGGAAAACTTATAACGTGAAATTTTGACTCGATTACTATTCATAAGACAATTCAGCTACGCGGAATTTGGGTCCTTCTCCGCTCTGGTATTCACCCTTCCAACTCAACTCAATTTGTTGTTCAGGGATACCTAAAGCGACTAACTCGTCACGTAGGGCTTCAGCCCGTTTACGACTTAGTGCTTTATTGTATCTTGCATCCCCTATTGAATCAGCTGACCCTAAAACCACTAACTTCTTGTTTGGATATCGCTTAAGATACTGAGCTATTTCAGCCGCTTCAAAAACTGCCTTTTCATCCATATGAGAACTATCAAAAGCAAATTGGACACGATCACTGCTGTTTACAGACTCAAGAAAAGCAACTCTGTCATGATCTTCACTGTGCGAGCCCGTCGACTGATAGAACTTGGCCAATTCTTCGTCCGTCATACACGCAGGGTACTCCTCCGTACACACGCTATGATGATGCCCAGTCTGAACCATCAACCACTCTTCAAATGAGTTGTCAGAATGATAGACGTTGTTTTTGTGGTGAAGATGACCGACTAAAAGGGAATCTTCGACCAAGATAAAGGATGGGACATAGTAAACCTTTTCAAGCTTTTCATATCGAGAATAAATATTCTCATATCCAACTTCATTGCTCGGCCCAGAGTACACTAATGATTCATGGTGTTTAACTGGTACTAAATGGTTATGTTCAGGGTCCTGACAATAATCGTCAGATGCAGGATCGCTCGAACTACAAGCTGAAAGCATTAAGGACGCCAGAACAGATACAACTATCCTGCTATTGCTATGCATTAGGTTACCAAAAATTATTTTTTGAGAGGTGATTTTAAATAATACCACCATTAAAGTGGCTGATCACCCATTGAAACAAAGATATTGCGACTGAAACACAATCACAATCCCAGATCACTAGATGTAGAATTCAAATTCATGTGAATTAAATGGTATATTACAGTTAATATTGAATCAACAATCGACTCAACAAACTTTAAGGTAGATCTAGAATTATGAAAATTGCAACACTAGCTTTAACCGTAGGGATTGTTTGTAGCGGTCTACAGTACTCTTTCGACGCCATTGCAGCGGAGACAATCTTAGTCAGCAAGCAAGTTTCTGAAACTCGCTCTACTACACTTGTGGCTAACGCAAACACCCCAATGCGTGAAATTAAGGGCCAAGCGAAAGTTCAGCTGATACATGAAACTTTAGACGTTCTACCAACATACATCATGTCGACTCAAACAATCGTCAACAATGAATACACGGAGAAAATGCAGTTTGTAGCCGCAGCTCTAATCGAAGTTTCAAGTGAAAAGTACGATATCAACTATGACGGAGACTTAATCACATTAACAATGTCAGCTACGGTCAAGTTCGATACGAATGAAATCAACCGCAAAATCAAACAGATCGAGAGTGATACCAATCGAAATAACATGGTGCATGAATCTTTGACTAACGAGCTGAAGTTAAACTCACAAGTCGACCAGATCAATAAACTCTACAAATCTAACGTATCAGGTTCTTCATTTAAGGCCGCTCAAGATTATCGAGCCCTGAACAGTGAACTGGTCAACATTCCCTTAGGAGACATGGTTGCCGAGTTTGAACTAAAGGAAAAATTCAAAAAAGCTGACGCTGAACTCAAGAGAGTAAAATCAATCAACAATGAATGGTTGAACCTAAGTAAATACGAACGTGCTGAATTTGAAGCAAACGTAGCTTTGGGCAATATAATCAACACAGCCTATATGGACCAAATAAAACGCCCTCTGACTCTTGAGGTGACAGGAGTTGAGAATGACATGGTAACCGTGCGTGTGAGACCGCTTGCTGGATTACCCTACATGATGCCTTGGTCAATAGCAGGTCATGAACACATTGGTCCATACTCGGAGAAATTGGCTGGTGGCGTTCGCAACATGCACTTTCTTGATTTCAACTGCATAACAGGCAAAGACCCAAGAGAGACAAAACATGCTTGGCTTAAAATGCTTGAAAAAGGCAAATATGTTGATTTAATAAGACGTGAAATATCCTACATGACTGTTGATGGTACAACGCATGAACCATCAAATGGCCTCAATTTGACGCTAGAACACAGCGACTTAAAAGTTAAGTCAAAAGGAAACCACAGATATGACAACCCACGTCAGGACCTATATGTACCTGGATATAACACTCCAATTTTTCACTCGCCAAAACTGATAGAAACAATAGGGAAAGATACCTTTGTTTCGCAACCTATCGGTATTACATGGAACAAAACCAAAGCAGAAATTGACGCCCTTGGTAGTGAGGAAAGACTGCTCCCACATCAAAAGCCAAATACTAATACTCTCGTATGGGGTATTAAACTAACATTAAATGGGCAAACCCAGACAAAACCATGGATCGTTCGCCATGGAGAGGTCGCTAATTCTAAAGGCAAGTACAGGAAGAAACCTTATTCATGGAAAGCTTCAATAAATACTGGTGATACTAGTTTTTCAAAAAGAACAAAAAGCTGTCTGTCATTGGATACTTTAGATGATTGCCCAACCAATGAAGAATACAAGGTATTCAAGCAAGCTAGTGAGATTCAAACTGCCATAAATGAATCAATTGAAGTGAGTAGCAAAGTTAAAGATAAGTTCAATTACATCAATCCAATTCGCACCACACCTGTTCAATGTGGAGTACCGGTTGATACTAGCTATCCACAATTTAAACTAACTAGGTCGGAGGCTAGAAACTTATCTAATGCTGAAATAACTGTTTTCAGATATTAAAAAACGGGCTCCCTAGGAGCCCTTTCTAATTAATTGGATTAAGTTATCAGCATTTTAAAATCAATCGAACAATTTCTTAGCCCAAATTGATACATTTTCGTAAGCTGAAAGCTCAGAAACATCGATAACACCTGCGATAACATCATCTCGTTTTTGTGCATCTGATTCTGCATCACCCGCCGAACCATGAAGCTTATAAGGGTTAGCACTTTCATATATCGGCTTTTCTGTTTGAAGTTCACTCTTGTCTAGAAGTTGAGCTCCTACATAAATCTTATTCAACTTATCTTCACCGAGGTCATCAGTTACAGATTGCTCAACATCTTTCACGTTCTGATAATTAGTACGAACAGCATCTAATCTATCACCCAAGTTAACATCACCAGAAATAGTTTGCCCTTCGAAAGCTGCTACAGCCATCTCTTTGGAGGTATCCCCACCTGAGATATAATCATTGAACACAGCAATCTCTGCATCTGACATGCCGTGAAAGGCTTCTTTTGCAGAGTCCTGTTCAAAGTATTTTGTTGAGTCCTGCAATTGTTCTACGCTTGTTTTCAGGTCGTTTGAAGCAGAAGCCTCTTCAGCGGAGTATTCGATGACATTCCTTTCCTGTTGTTGACTATTAGAAAGTGCCTTCATATCACCATTTGGCAGAGGTGTGAATTTTTGAGCAGCATCAACACCCTCATCAACACCTTGTACAATTCTATCCTTATCTTCTTGAACAAGGCTGGTTTTAGCCTCTGCCTCAACATGTTGTTGATTCACATATTGCTTCAAAGCTTCCATACGTTCTGAAGCTGACATTTCCTTTAAGTTTCCATCAAAGCCAAAGTCCAATGACTGCATAATCGAATTATTGACCTCACCTTTCACATCACGATAGTTGCCAATAATTTTGCTCGCTCCACTTTCAATCAATGAGTTCCCCGTGGCTTCAATGCGTGACATAAGATTATTTAATTCGCCTGTTTCTTGTTGAAGCGCGTTCTTCTCTTCGCCCACAGTAGCAACTTGCTTAAGACCAGTATCATCCAAGAACTTATTGTAACCAGTGTTAACATCAATAAGGTCGTTCGCTGCATCCTTATACTGACCAGCAAACGCTTGCATCTTACCGTGAACCAAGTTTTTATCTACACCTCCGATAGAACCACTTCCAGGAGAAGCCATTCTTTCATAGGCATTACCAGCGGCCAGCATTGCCTCTTTCTCATTTGATGTATGAGCATTCATACGCATATCATCTATGCTTGTCATGAATTGACGCATCATATCTTGACGTTGAGCGGGAGAATCAGAAGTTCTACCAGCCTCGGTTCTAGCTGCATATTCATCTTCAGACAGATTCACCATTCCAGCTTTAAATTTGCGGTCGGTATCAACTTCCCAATTACCCGGTTTACCATCGCTATCAGTCGTTTGGCGGATACCGATATTTTCCATGGACTTACGGAATTGTTCACCATGCTCCGCATGATTTGCACCCTTATTCATAATCTCGTTCAATTTCTCAGGTTCGTGATTTGCCATTGTTCGCAAGTCGCTAATACTGTATCCATCAACATTATTATTTAGTAAATCGCTTCTATATTGATCTATCCCGGCAGAATTGAGAGCACTAATAAAGCCACTCTGAGTAACTGAAGTATCAGCTACATATTGACCTGCAGAAGCACTTCGATCGATCGAAGTTGTATCTGCATTATCTAGCGTCTCTGTACTAGCAACCTGGGTGGCGTATTTCTGAGAGGCTGCAAAATATGCTTCTTCTTTCTCGCTATATCCTTCCTTATATCCAACACCATCAGAAGCCCCGGCAGATGCTCCGTAAGCATCGTCAACTCGTTCTGAAGCAGACTGCAACATGGTCGCTGTGTCGGTTCCCGTATCTTTTTCTGTCATCATTCGTGTATAGGCGTCTTGATCTTGTCGAGACATTCCTAATTCAGACTTCCAAGTTGCCTGAAAATTAGAACCTAAAATTGATTCAAAAGGTGTTCCAGCCTTCAATTGAGCAGCTGCGGCAGTGCTACCTTGTAGAGTAGCCGCTATTTTTTCAGCACCTGATTGAGAGAAGTCATACTGCTTCTGTAGAACATCTGCAAAGCTCATTGTTTTAGCAGCATCTCTTGAAACATTATTTTTAATACCCTCATTAATGTCGTAGTTTTCCGTATTTGTGTAATCTCTATTGAAAGCATCAGCTGATTTTTTAGCTGCTTCAGACTGCAGTGTTGTAGAGTGAGACCGCGAAGCTGAAGTCTTAGCAGCATAGCTTTCACCTTGTTTAACTCCCATTGTGAAATCAGAAGCCCCGGAGTCAAGATTGGAACTATGACCTATTGTTAAATCACCACCAATATGCGACCCATAATCATTACGAGCTTCGGAGGCATTTGTCTGTCCATAAGCAAAGTTCCCATCCTTAATTCCAATGGCTTTATTTGCGTGAAGCTTACTTGGATCAACAGCAGCCCCAGAAGCCATGCCGGCCCCCATGCCTTGAAGCGTGTGCACGCCAGCAAAGATGATGAACATAGCCAAAGCTGGCACCATTGCCTGCGCTGTACCCGCAAACGCAATAAATGATTCCAAATCAGTCCAAACAGATTCTTGAGCATAAATTGAAGCCAAGCTTGTACCTGCTCCATCTTGCTGCATTGCAAACAAAAACCGGTTGAAGTAAGTATTCAGATAAACGTCAACCGCTACTTGGCAGATAGGAATCAAAGTAACCCATAACAAAGCTGTTAAGTACTTGCCCATCATCTTCAAACCACCAGCGCCGGTGAACAAAACCATTAAAATCATAAATGGCGAGATGATAAAAACAAACCCTTCGATAAAAGTTACCATAGGTGTAAGCATTTCCATAAAGCTGTCAGCTTTGGATGCTTCACCTATACGTCGCCCTTGAATAGAATCCCACTGGGTGGCACAAGCCTGCACGAATTCAGGCCCCATTAGGACTGATTCTTTACAGGCGCCCTCAGACATAACTGCAGTATATAAATTAGATGATAATTTAGACATAGCTTCTCCACCCTGAATTGGGTCGATTGCGTCATAAAAATCCTTCATCCGTTGATACTGATCTGCTGCGGTGGCTGTAGCGTTATCTTCCGACATGCCAAAAATCGCGGCTTTCTGAATTTCCTTGGCGCGAGCATCAATAATAACTTGCAACCTAGAATGAGCATCGCTACAAGTTGTTGTGATTAAATTGCCATCTAAATCCAATGATACCGGCCACGGTTCATCAACTAGCATTTTCTTCCAATAATCAGTTGAAACTTTAGCACTCAAAAAGTCACGAATGTAGGGCACACCTGTTGGGTCCATTTCGGCAAGCTTCACGGCCTTTTCGACACAGCTGGATTGATAACTACCTATAGCAACCCCTAACCCTGATCCCCCTCCATCCGGGTTACCAACATCAGAAAGGAAATCAGATTTTTCAAACATGCCACTTACCGTTTGAGTTCTAATTTTCATCAAAATCTGAAGGGGCGAAAGACCATAGTCAAGGATTGCAGTATTCGAAGTGCTACCCCAACCTGCATCAATAACTACGATATTCTGGCGGAATCGTTCGGCAATCTTTGTTCCGATCATTGAAATAAAATAAGCTGGGGCAACAACCCCAATAGGAAAATCACCAGCAATCGAACGAGTACCCTCTCCTTCTTTGGTCAATACAATATTGGTCGTTGAGGAAAACATTATGAGATAAAGAATTATTGCCTGCCAAAAAGACGTCAAAAATCCATTTTTACTATCCGCAATATATCGCATTAGGCTCATCAAACAGTTGGCTAGCAACGCCATACCGAAAATTGGTCCTAGAAAGCCATCATTGTAAACATGCCCTAACCCCGTGAGTATGGCTTCCATGAAAGCCATATCCCCATTTGTATATATTTCTAATGGATCAGCCATTATGACTCCTCCGATATATTTAAAGTATTGGCTTTTGCAGCTTTATCGATCTTAATTTGCTCTGAAAGTGATGCTCTGACTTTATCCAATAGTTTACTAACTTGCGACCAATTATCCTTCCAAATTGGGCTTTGGCTCAGCTCCTCTTCTGCAATTAAAAGGTTCTTTTGAGCTTCTAATATTAAGTTATCAACCAAGTTATCAACCTTAGCTTTAACAATCTCAGCTAGGGCACCGCAATCTGCAGACTCATTTAAGTTTGTTATAACCTCACCCTTTGAATTCATGCGATAAAGATCGCGTGAGTATTGAGTTCCAAGAATCGACGCAATATATAGTTCAGATTGTGAGAGTGATGTGCTTCCACTGCCTGAAAATCTAAGTTGTTTTGCAAAATAAGAGTCGACATTGGTAATCAGGTTCTTACTAGTACAAACCTTAGTAAGATCAAACACACCTGTGGTTGAGTTAACCGCATCTTCGCCAAAAACATCTTTAAGAATCTGTGGTTGGAGACTATCGGCTGTACCATATTTCTGTACTACTCCATTAGAACCCTGCGTGAAATCACATTGCTTTAAAGTAACGCCTGGCACGGTCACTAAATTGACATTTTCAACCTTATCACATTTAGGTACTTCCAATTCCAACGCCTTAGTTTTATCACCTTTTTGGTTGCCACGAATGAAAGAAGCATAATTATGTCTATATTTAGCTCCGACACCACACATAGAACCATCAGGTTCTTGTTCATTCATGTTTGGACAAGGCTTAGCAGCACCAGCGATCACTGACCAAGTAGCTGCTCTTGCCAGATCCATATCTCCGGTGTTCGCATAGAAGGGGAATAGGTACTGAGGTAAGTTCGAGTTATGCGCCACTAAGTATGCCAAGTCGCCCATACTAGACAGAGCAACAGGGTCCTTACTACCGATATCCGCAAAGAAGTCGACATTATCTCGAGCCCACTCTTCAAGGTAGTTAGCCGCTGTTTCTTTACCAATGAATTTTGTTGGGTCAGCCCAGCCATCTGTATTGGTGTAGGCTGCCTCCCAACCCGCAGAGTTGTTGATACCATTCTCACTCGAATAGAGGTTTTCCATCATCTCAAGACTGTCTTGACAAGTGACATTGGCTAGGTCGTTTATTCGTTGAATCCAAGCTTGGATATTTTGCATGATTGAATTACAAGAAGCACACACACTATTGAGTGCTAACCTAAACGCATAAACAGTAGCTGCAGCAGCAATATTTCGCCCTGCTTGAATGAATTGATCTTTCGAAGCAAACTGAATTGAACCAGCATAGAAGTCAATGCCTGAACACGATGCAGAAGTGCTAGGTGGTTGGAAGTTCACGAGCCTAATATCATCAGTATTAAATCTTAGTGAATACGCTCCGCCTGTATAAACGTGGTCGCCATTATTCGTTCGAAAATTATCAGGGCCACCGCTAGTAGTGAACGATCCATATATTTCATCGGCCATATCACGCAATGAAGCAGCTTGAGTCGGGTAACTTATCAACATAGCAAGCCCGACTAAAACTGCAGATTTCTTAAAATTAAATTCCACAGAAATTCTCCAGTTATTTTTGATTTGGTAAGACAGCGCCAGGGATATCAAAATCTCTATCTGGACCTAGATATTTGTCCTCAAAAGTTTTCCTTAGCTTGTCAGATAAGTAGTCAGGATTATCGTAAAGTTCTTCTTCATCTACAGTCATTGGCTGTTCGCCAGCGTCAGGAATAAGCAAGATGTCCTTTACATGTTTGGAACTTTGATATTCATTCTCAGTTATTACATTAGTCACACGCATTACCTCAAACATCATCACTTCAAATTGATCAGATGAGAGGTAGTTATTCGACATCTTTGCAGCTTCACCTGTGCGCTTGTTGATCATGTAAAAAGTTGGGGTCACATCAACAGGCATTATTGACGTTAGAGTTCCATCATCAAAAACGGTCTCAGCAGCCCATTTGGGATTACCTCTTAAGGGGGCGCCATCGATAGAAACTGGAAGGACATCAAGCTTCGGATATTTCCTACGAATCGTATCTAGTTCCTTAGTCATCGCCGCGCAGTAAGAACATGTACTGGAAAGAAAAAACATAATACCGAATTCTTCGCCCTTGCTTTCCACAATCTCCTTTCTGGCGCGTGTGATTTCTCTAGACATTGCCAATAACTGATTGCCAGCAATAGGACGTCTTAAGTTTTCATTGAGCGCCTCTTCTCTTTGAGAAACTTGACCATAAAAGGTTGCAAATTGAGTTGCTCTATCGATAGCAATACGCTGTGCATACATGTATCGACGAACGTTTTCATATGATGGATTATCTTGAGCTTCATCTAGCAAGAGGGGAAGGTTAATTCGCAACCACTCTGATGTGATTTCTACCTTCGTTTCTTCTGCTTTTTCTTCGGGTTTTTCTTCAGTTTTTTCTTCAGGTTTTGATGCTACGATTTCTGGTTCTAATTTAGGCTCTTCAGCAACGATTGGATCGTGGTAAAAATACCAACCTTCAGGACTGTAATCCTGTTGGAAATTATGAGCCTCTTCTGAGGCTGTTCCAAGCTGCGAAAAAATACATGCAATTAGACCCGAGAGAGCAGCACGCTTGAAAACGTGACTCATGCTAGAGCTCCGGTAAATAAAATATGGGGTTAGGCAATTAAAGATTTTAGCAAAAAGCTAGATCACAATAAAGAATCAATAAATCAATTTTAAGGGATAGAGCATACAAATTGACATAACCATCTACGTGTTCATCCCATGAACAGCCGTTGAACTTGATAATAAAACTTAGCAAACACGATAGTTTAAAGCTATTACAGTACCCTTATAATGGTACTATTAATTACTGGACCATTATAATGGTACAGATATTTTAAAAGAGGGAGATAACCTTCCCTGCGCAGGGAATCTTTAAAATAACCGTACCTTTACGCTGACCTTAATTTTAAAGTACCTTTATAATAAGATATAACTCCAATCCTCTAGCAGACAGCTTTCATTTCTCCATAAAAATACATAAACCTACCCACCAAGGGGCCTAGAACATAAGCAAGGGGCAAATTCACTTCCAGAAAAATACTCAATCAGCTATAGTTGATTTACAAAAACGGAGATCCTTTGAACTCACCATTGAGGGCCTAGTGCTTTTAACGGCATCCTTTGGGATGGGCCACAACTTTGATCACCTCAAAGTAGGTTTAGATCCTCGATAACAAGAGAACCTTCACGCACCTTTGAAACTCGATACTAAGTTTGATGACACAATACTTCTCTGGAATTACCTGGATTCATAAAAATGATCCCAAATTAAAGCGCAGATCTAGCAAGAGAAAAATGATCATTATTTTGCCTCTTAGTTGTGCCCGGAAACTGGTGCATTTTTCTATTAGAAATGATGGCAGAAGATCAACCTTAATTGCGTAACTAAAAATGATCTCAATTAGGCAATGAATGTTAGGTCCAAAAATCGGAAATAATAATGGGTAGAAAACGTAAAATAGATCTTGATGAACACGAAGTACCTGGGTTGATAAAAGTTGTCCCTCCTATGCTGCTTTCATTGAATGAACATTGGGTCGAGATTCACAAGCAAGTACACCGTATCAAAAGTGATTACTGGGAAACAATGAAGTATGAAGTTGAAAAGCTGAAGCACCGACAGAACTCTTCCGTAGCAAAGCTTCCTGCGGAACAATTTCTGAAATCAACATTTATTGTGTATCGGCCTATGGTTCGTTGCGGAGAACAGATTGATGGTGAAGCACTCAGACTAACCTGGTCGCGCTCTTTGTACATGTTTACTAGATCAGGAACTTCTAATGCCAAGGCAGCTACAGAGCATGTTCAAATGAACGAAAGTAGCAGTAACTTAATGCCAAGCTACTATCACCCTTCGAAATTCAAGTTCGACCCTATGGCTGAGTGGCAAAAATCCTTTGTGTTAAAGACTGAAAAGGAACTTGCTCATTACAGAGTGCTGGCCTACAAATTACAGATAGCTGCCAAAGAAATCACAAGTATTAACAGCGAACTCAACAAATTAATTGACATTCCGAATGAAGTTCAAGATCCTATTAGTTCTTCACAGAATCAATCTACTTATGCAGATCCATTGATGGCGGCGTCAGAAGCTCTTAAAAAGGCTCATGATGATATCAATGCCATTACACCCGAGTTTGCAGAATTGTTGATAGAAACCGACTCAGAAACACTGATTTCGTACAACATAGATCCTGACGTCAAACATATGTATATGCGAAACATATAAAGTGAATCTGCAGAATAAATATTGATATTTAGAGGACTTATCGATGACGGAATTATCCGCAGCCCCTGAAGTAAGGGATATTGAAAACTCTGAGCTGCCAATCCAGCCAGATAATACTGGTACCAAAGAAATACTCGATGCAGGCTCAGACAAGCCCAACACAAGCAATCCACCAGCAGCAGTGGAAGAAAATGTGAAAAAGAAATCGAGAAAACCAAAAACCAAAGTTGATCAAGCATCCGAGACAGATAAACCGTCCAAACCAATTGCAAAAACCACCAAGAATAGCTCAGAAAATAGTGGTACCAAGAGTAATCAAAGCAAACCAAGCGCCAAACAAGCTAAAGAGCAAGAAAAAGCTGTTACTAACAACAACCGAAATGAACGCCGACACAACAGTCAGCGTGGGAAAGCACAACAACAAACGCAACGCCTCTTAGCCTCCATGGCCTCGAAGTCGTCAGTGGTAGAAAACGATAAAGCACAACAGTTTAGTTCAATTAATACAACCATCACTCTGCGCTCATACTCTCTGGCTCGTTACATGACGTCAGAGGTACAAAACATCATGATCGCGGCTTCTGATGTTATTCCTTTCATTCAAGCTACTTCTCGAGTAGCTGGTTACCAAGAACTCTTTACTGGTTTCACCAAAGAGTCGATTGCGGTTGTAAAGGAAGTTAGTGAGCGAAATCTTGAGATGATCCAAATCATCACCGAATCGGATGAGCGCATTAAAATGCGTCTCGATGCGGTAACAATGTCGGACCCAGTTTCATTTAAGCTTGTGTTTTTGAATCCTTTCTTCTGGGATTACATTGTGATGCTTGGTGATGCTGATAAAGCTCTTCACCAGATTGAAAAAATCGGTTTAACAGGAGCTCTTGAGGGAGATGTAGAACAACTCAAGAAGGAAGTTCTAGATGCTGTTCGTGAGACCTTCAGAGCGCTGCAATTCCTTTCTAAAATCCGAACTCGTAGAGATCGGGACTCACCAATTCGACTAGATCAATTCAAAACGATCCAAGCAAACTACCGCACTCGAATTTCAAGCGTAGTTGGTGATGATGACGATCTAGAAGCAGAGCCAGCCAAACCATCGGATGCTTCTGATAATAGTGAATCCGCGTAATTATGGTTGATCAAAAATGGCGGCGTCTTAGCCGCCTTTTTTTTCACTTAGCAGAATGACCAGATGAATATCGAATCTAATAGCAATACAGAAGAGCAGGCCGACACGAACATCACTTCCAATGATGTGTTTTTTACTCCAGAGCTGAAGAAACAATCTGGGGTTTTATATGAACAAGGTCAGACCCGTTCAGGAATTGTCCCCGTTTCATCTATTGACCTATTAGATGAACCGGAACTCGTTAAATATATGCGCTCGCTTCAAAGCGAGTGTGGTATGCCTGAGGCGAAAGAGATTGAGGAAATTCAAAACCGACATATGAGCTTTAACGCTCGTAATGGTAAAGAACAAATTCGTCTAACCAATCGAGAAGTCTTTAAGACTATCAATATCGGTCAATCCACCAGCGTGAACTCATCAGCCAACACGTTTTTGGATAAACTCCCCCTTATAAAACAAGTTCGATCGGCGATCCGAGTATTACTGAACAAGAAAGCCCTTCTTAGAGCTGAGAAGGACTACATTGAAACGGACTTAATGCTGGCAAAGGACTGGAGACAAGTAGAGCATGACTTGCCCGCAGTCGATGTAAGACAAGGCAAACTTGAACGCGATCTTTACTACAACTTCGACACAATGTTCAGACAGTTAGTTTTGAATTTAGCTGACTATATTGGAAAGTTACCTGCATCAGAATCTCATCACCACAACTGGCCTGGCGGCTTGCTTAAACACTCCCTTGAAGTGGCAAGTGTCGCATTGAAATACGCTCGGCATTGGGATTTAACGCCAATTGGTCTCAATGACTATGAAGCTCAAAGAAAACCGCGATGGAAATATGCAGCTTGGGTTATTGGACTACTGCATGATGTGGGCAAGGCGATTACAGATATGATCGTTGTTTGCGAAGACGCGAACGGGCAAACCTTTCGTTGGAATCCAATGCTCGCCTCTTTAAATGAATTCTGTGTAGAGAAAAAGATCGTTCGTTACTACATCGACATGAATGATGCGTCCAAATACTTAAGTGGTGTTGGGCGCTTCAAACGTCATGAAGGTATGGGCGGTGCTCTTCTTGAGAAACTTTTGACGCCAGAGTGCCGTCACTATTTAACGTCATCACCAGATCCGGGCTTTGGTCTTTATGAGCAGGTGAGCTCTATCCTATCTGGCAAGAAAGGTGATGAGTACTTGATGAAAGCTCTTGAAGAAGGTGAGAAGCTTTCCGTGCACCTGTCATACAAGAAAATTCGAAGTGATTTCCATCTTAACAACAGAAACGCCAGTATCTCAGAACTGATGATGCGTGAATTACCGTACATGACCGAACAACCAAACTTTATGAAGAATGTGTTTGTTGTTAGTGGCTATGTCATGTTGCGATACCCAGAAGCTTTGAATCAACTCAAACAGGCCGTAATCAATAAGTCGCCAGATACAAAGGCCATCCTAAACTATTCAGCTATGGAACTTGGTAAGCAATTAAGTTCAGCAAACTTCATTCGCAAGGTGAGCAATGACAACTTTCTGCCTCGGTTCGCACCAACAAAGCAAGTATTAAAGCGCGATAAGAAGTCCAAAGAGGATGTAATCTCTTATGAGCGTGATTCTGGGTTTTGCGCGGTAGTAGTGCTTGAGCATGCAACACTTCTTTTTGGCAATAAGGATCTACCTGCTTCAAGTACTGGTGTCTTGAGCCTGACGATGGACAAATCATTAGAGTTCATTGGTGACAATGAAGTAATCGAACATAAAAACGATCGTTCTTCAGAAACGGCACCGGAACCTGGAATCGGTGAGATTCTCGATCCTGAAGCCAAATTCAATGTCGTACAGAAAATCAACACCGTCATCTCCGATGATGACCCAGATGCTATGGCGGGTGAGAAAGCCTCAGAAGTAAAACAATGTGCGTCTTCAGATTCACAGTCGCCCTCAAATGTTAACTCAAATACGGCCACCAGCGGCTCTCAAGGAGTTAGTGCCAGTGAAGTGACCAACTCACCACAGCAACAAGTGAATAGGGCTCATGGTGCTCCTGTGGTCTCTCAAAGGCAATCTGAAGGCATGCCTCCAAGAGATAACGGTCACACACAAGAAAACCAACGTAAACAAGCTAAAAAAGCGGCACAGAGCCAATCTAAGAGTCGCGCACCAAGCAATCCAGGAAAGGTCGATGTTTTTGCCCTTGATCAGCCAACTGCAATCATTCCCAAAGATAAAGTTTACGATGCACCTGACTCACTCATGGCTGGAGTTGATCAAACTACCTCGGAAGAAGTTAACTTAGATAACCGACAGAACAAAAGCGCAACTTTCGTCAGTCAAAGTGGTTTGGTACAAGAGCATAGCGATGATAACGGACCAACAGTTGCTAGCATGCCAGACAATTACGAACAGGTTCCGTTAGATTCATACCAAGACATGCCGACTCATGACATGGCGGAACCGGATGACAACAATTATCACGATATCTACTCTCTACCTAATAATGACACCTCGCATGGTGAGGTATCTGTTGGCAATAGTGAACCAGTATCGAATAAAACAGTTGAGCCATTTGTTGATTCACAGCCACCAGCAGAAGAACCCGACATTCACACCAAGTTGTTTGGCGAGTGGATTCAAATCAGCAAGGTTAACCGAGAAGTCTTTGAAAAACGCACATTACAAATCATGCTATTCAAAGCCCCATTTTTTACTGACAATGCTGAACGCGCAGGGCGAGGTGATTGGGCTATGAATGGGGATCATGTTGAACGTCGCAACAGCCGTGTACTTAAACTAAAGCAATCATTCGTTGATAAAGTACTAGACCATGTTGATGGGGCCATAAGTACGACAGATGGTGGAACCATAGATGAATCACAGACAGAGAATGCTACCTCACAGTCTAATGTTTCTACTCAGCTTTCTAACATCGATACCGATATAGCCAATTCAGGGAATCAAACCGACGCATCTGAAGGTAAAATATCCATGACTGAGGTCCGTAAACGCGCTAAAGCAAACATGAAAGCCAAGTCAGTTGAACATAAGGACTCTCATTCAGACAGTGTATCCCCTAACCCTACCCCACGGGCAAACGATAGAGAGGATGATCATCCAAGATCATCAATACTAGAAAGAATTCGTAATCAGGTGCTAGGTAATCTGACAATCGAGGCAAAGTTCAAGTCGGGCAGAATTCCAAAGCCAATGTTCAACGCAACGATTAAGAACTTGGGTTACACTCATGAAGATCTTAAGTCCGTGGGTTTATTGGATAAAGTAGACGCTCGTAATGCGTTTATTAATGTAGACGTCTTGTTAGGTAACGATTTGGTTGAGGATAAATCTAGATCGCAGAGTGAAAGTTTAATCTCGAACACGGCAGGCGCGGGTGCCCTACAAAAAATGGGAGACGAACCAGAAGCTACTCCCAAAAGTAATGAGCTAATCCAGTCAGATATTGATGTTGTTCAGTGTGCGGGCACAAACGCGACACCTGTTCATGGGGTGAACAGCGTTCAAAAAGAGGACGCGCCAAACCCTGTTCATGGGGTGAACACCTCGCAAGAAGTGAACAGCCACCAGCAAGCTGATCCCGAATCAAGCATCACAAATTCAGAGTCAAAAGTGCCTGTTCATGGGGTGAACAGTGAAGCGGGTGAGCTTGTAGAGGCCGAGGGTAAGCAGCCCACTCCGACCTCATCAGAAGGAGAGCATACTCCGAACAAAGAGACATCATCGATCGATACAGTTGATAAAAACCCTGATCACTCAAACCAGTCAATTGAAGACCAAGTTCAGGCGGCATTGATTAAGGCGTTGAGTAACCCAGCTTTAAAAGAGCAGCTCAGCAATAGCGCGCTAGAAGATGAAAATCGCCAATTTATAGCCATTGATGTGCACGCTAATATGGAATGGATTCAGAAAGAGACTCCTGCAGTCAAAAGCATCACTATCATGACGTTCAATGCTCTGCGCTCTGGGGAGGTGTTTACTGCACCATCAAACAAGTTGAACAGGGATGGAACTACAGAGATTCTCCTTTCCGACTTCTTAGTTCAATGTAGCCGTTACATCGAGACAAAAAAGTCTACGATGAAAGTCGTTCAATCAACCAGTGACGAAGTGCTACAAAACATACCTACATCTATGTGGAGCCAATTCGCAGGGAATAGCAACATAGCAACAGTAGGCTACGAAATTAAATAGTCATAACCTTTTAAACGAGGGCTCTGGTTCGTATACCAGTGCCCTTCCCTTTTTTACTCACTACTAGGGATTTGAACATGCAGCACTTACGCGGTGTTAGTGATACTAAAGACCTCTTTCGACCAGAATTTGAATTCTACATCAGTTCTGGTTATGCCTCAGCAGCAATAGCAACGCTGGCCATGTCTAACGGCATAGGGTTAGCTCCTTACGCGTTGTCAGCCGTTGCGCTCAGTATTGCAGCTAAGTACGCTGCTAAAGCAACTCCGCGCATCAAACAGAAGCAGCGACTCAAGAATAACTACTTCTGGCGAAAATCGCTTGCTGAACTTAGAGCCTTCAATTTGGATAACCCAGATCGCGTATATCTAGGTAAGGGTTTTGAGTGGGGGCCGGAACATGCAGCTCTCTACGAACGTATAAACTCAATGAGTTCAGACCTTAGCGAACTGCACTTACCCAAGATATTTGAAAAAGGTGCAGCAGAAGAAACAGAAATACTTGGCGGGCGCCCGTACATTCATGGTATTGGCGAGGAGCGAGAGATAGACATTATGGCTAGTGCTTTGTATGGCCATACTATCATCCTAGGTTTGCCCGGTACTGGTAAAACAACGCTCTTGAATATGCTTTCCACAGGAACGCTTAATCGACAGAACTTCAATATCATCGTGGACCCTAAACCTGATCCCGATTGGAAAGAGAGAATGGAGCGAGAATGTGAGATCATGGGAGTGCCCTTCTACGACTTCTCTACTTCAAACGCATCTAAGTCAGTTCGTATCGATGTACTTAAAGACTACGACAAAGATACCGACATCCCATCTCGTATTATGGATGTTACCAAATCGACTGCAGCCGATGATTCAGACTCGTTTAAAGAGTTTGCTTGGAAATGTATTAACCAAATCGTACAAGCCATGCACTACGTATCCATACCAGCTCAGATCACCTCTGTTTCCCGGTACCTAAGATACGACTATAATGAATTAGCTGAGAGTTGCTTAACCAAGTTTTACATTGATTTCTTTGGTGGCGAGCAAGTATTCATTAACAAACGGTCAAATATGAAGTCAGAGGGCGGTGAAAATGGCTCACTTACGGCAATGATCGAATACTACTTAGATAATAAGAAGGTACCGCCCGGCAAGCGCGTGGACCCGGTTAGCCTAATTATCGACTTTGTTAACCACGATAGATCTCACCGTTCGAAAATGCTGGCTTCGACAGACCCATTGTTTGACCAATTAACGGCCTCCCCATTAGATAAGTTGCTGTCACCCAAGTTGAGTGACGAACTCGAACACTCTATAGAAGGGAAAATACTCAACCTTGAAGAGATGCTATCAAGTGGCGGATGCCTATACATCTCACTGAATTCAATGGGCGATTCAAAGCTATCTGGTAACATCGCCAAACTGATTCTATCTGCAATATCATCCGTTGCGTCACGCCGATACGATCAAGATGGTGGCGAGGGACGCCGCGTATCTCTATTCGTCGATGAGGCACACGCAGCACTGAACGAGAAGTTAATTGATTTAATGGCAGTTGGACGCGGCGCCAAGTTTGAGGTCTATTTAAGCACGCAAACAGCCAATGACCTTGAGGCTAAAACAGATGCAGCAACAGCGAACCGGGTGCTAGGTCTAGCCTCTAATCTATTTGCTCTTCGCGTTGCCGATATTAAAACCAAGGAATACATTGCCTCAAACTTTGATGAAGTGAACGTTCAATCCATTGGGTACGCAAAGGGCGATAGAGCTGGTGGTAGTTCCTCACTCATAGGTGACGCAGCGACGACCTTTACCGAGACAATAAGCCAAGAAAAGGTTGTGTCCTTCCCTCCAGGAGCGCAGGGTAATATGCCTACCCTACAATGTATCGCTCGAATGCAGGATGGGAAAAAGTACAAACTTCGCATACCCATTCTCACAGAAGAACTTAAAGTTAGAAAGCCCCCTATCAAAGAGCGATTGTTTAAGAAATTAGCGGGAGTCGCATAATGGCCGTTAGTATAGAAAGTGAAAGCAAAGAGTATACGCTCAAGCACCGAGCTATGATCGCCCTAGCAATAGCGGCTTTCGGCTGGGTGATATTTGCTATGGATGTCAGTACTTACGTAACTCGCGTAAATATCGAGGTAGAGAAAACCCGTGAAGTGATAGGGTCAGAGAATACAGATGGCGTGATCTCTAGGGCTAAGTACCTATTTGAGCTCGCTACACAGTATATCCCTGAGAGAACAGTCAATTCAGACTCTAGTGTCGAAGACTTTATCTCTAAGACAGATGAAGCTAACTGGCTTAAGAAAACATTTGACGGCCTAGGTGATAAAGCCCTTCTTATGCTCTATCAGGTATTTTTCAGGCTTTCGCTGCTGCAGTATTGGGGGATCACCATTTTGCCATTTGTAGCAGCGGTTATTTATGAGGGCTACAACATTCGAAAAATTAAGATGTATGAGTTCAAACAAGCTTCTGCGGTAAAACAGCAAATTTGGTTACGCTCATTCTTCTTCTTCGGGTTCATGCTTAATTTATACATGCTTTTGCCGTTTTCAACGGGCTTTGGCCAGTTCTATCCACCAATAGTTCTCATAATTATGGCCTTCATCGCGAAAAACACGATCACGCATGTAACTAAAACATTGTAATACGAATAAAGATGCCTTTATAATGAAGCTGATCACCACTAGAAATATTACACAGCACACCATAACTGTTAAGTTTTAACTTTTTGACGCACCTACAATTCCAGGCGTAGTTGTATCTGAAGTAATGTGGTGGTTTGCCGTCTTTTGGCACTCAACGCACACAAAGTAATCTAAGTATTAGGAAAATTACCTTCTTTTCTTCGTGTGCAAAACGATCTCGAAAAAAATAAGGAAAAAATCATGACAGCCTTACTAAAAGCTGATTTTGAAGTATCTCCAGCGTCACTAAAAAATGCACTTATCATGTTTGTTGTTGCGGTAGCGTTCTTCGCTTGCCAATACGCTCTTGCTCAAACTGGTAACTCGACAGTATTAGATGACTCTCTAGATAGTGCATGGAACGAATTACAAGCCCTAGCAACTGGTAACGGTGGCCGTATCCTAATGATCATTATGATCCTTGGTGGTATCTACTTCTCAGTTGTTGCACCTAACGGCATGTACTTCTTAGCTTGTGTTGGTGGTCTACTTGTTCTTTCGAACATTACAGACCTTATCGATGCGGCGCTTGTAGCTTCATTTGATGCAGTACCTGCACTTGACATGCTAATGCAAGTCGCCGGGAAGTAAGAATTTTCGAAAAGAAGGTGGTCATGATATCGGTATTTATATCGGCTATCTGATCACCTTTCTTTTTTTTAAGGGACATAAGAAATGCTGGGACCAAACCAAGACGAAATTCCGTTCCGCGTTAACGAACCTAAGATGGTTGGGCCGTTTTCAGTTACTGAAGTAGCTCCGGTAGCGGTAATGGGAATGATCGGGATTGTAATGAATGCTACTAACTACGGCCTAATGGCTGGTGGCGCGCTAACACTAATTCAAATCAAGCTGGGCAAGAACTTTCCGCCGGGCTACGTAAAACACTACTTATGGTTCCAAGGGGTATTCCCCACGATGGTAACCAAATACCTCCCTGACCCCATTACTCGACGTTTCTACCAGTAGATTATTATGACCGACAAAACAGAACCTAAAGAGAAACTGAATCCAATCGAAAAGATTCGTTCAAACATTCTCCAGAAAATACCAGCATTAAAACGATACAACACCGCGATCAACACAAGCATCATTCTATCTGGAGCTGTACTCACGCTGTCACTGGCAAACTTGATGTTAGTAAGTGAAGTGAATAAACGACTGATCACTCAAATTGTTACCCCGCCAAACTTTGTTGAAGAAATTTCTATGCGTGGTACTCAAGTTTCGGAATCTTATCAAACAGCTTGGGGAGTCTTTGTCGCCGAAAAAATTGGCAACATCAGCCCTTCACGCATGGATCTTACGACCAAAGTCATTCGGAAGATGATCCCCGAGCAAGCGTGGGACGTTGTTCAAAGGGAAATGAAGCAACAGTTATCGCGTCTAAACATAAGAAAGATTGAAGAGAAGTTCGGTGCAACCGATGTTTCGTTCGACCCGAAGACCAAAATAGTCTGGGTTACTGGTGAAAAGGAAACAACTTCCATACGTACAGGTAAAACTTCATCAGAACTGTGGACTTTCGAAGTAAAGATCGTCGCTGAGAATGGTTTCCCAAAAATCGTTCACCTACAGCAATACGGTGGTTCACCTAATACACGAACTCGTTCTAAGCAGATTCAAAATGAAGGCTTGAACATGAATCCAGACGAAGCGCCGAAGGGCGATGTTGTCATCCACTAATCAATAAAGTAGTACATTACAATGCTTAAAAAAACTTTAGTTTCTTTAGCGGTTTCGAGCATCATTCTTTCATCTGGTGCCGTGCTCGCTGAAGCAAACCTACCAGACATGTTTACTGCTCCGGCTGCGCAATCTGAAAACATAAAACGAGAGATCTCTGAAGCGGAAAGACAAGCTCTGGACGCTGCTATCCTCAAAGCAACCTCAGATAATCTTCCTGTTGGAAATCAAGTACTTAAAACTGGTGAAATGCCTGTGGTAGATCAACGCGGGCGATTGCAGAAAATGTCTCAGAATTATGAACAACAGAATGGAACGCAAGTTAAGTATGCTCCAGCTGTGTCACAAACAGAGACTGTTACCGTCGCGTCAGGGGATGAAATTAGCCCGTTTCCAAAATTTGACTCCAACGTTAATTCAAATGGCCAAGCGACTGTTGCATCAACACAAGCAAGTACCACTGGCACAGGTAACGTACTGTTAGATAAGGCAATGGAGATCTTCTCGGCTCAACCAGAACTCAATCTTTCCCCTGGTGAACCAACCTCCATCACAGTAGGTTTGGCCCAACCGAACAAGATAAGCTTCAACTTTGAAGAGCTTGATGTTCGTACTACAAACATCACAATGCCGTTGATCATTGAAGGCGGTGATCTTTACGTAACTCCAACGGATCTCAACGAACCTGTCGGGATTCTTGTTGGTGAATCTGGCGTGCCTGAATCTCAAGTGAATATTCTTCTTCTTCCTGCTCCTGTTCCTCAAATTATGGCTACCGTCAATGTAAAGATGACGCCTGAAATGAGGAATAAACGTAAAGCCATTCACGATAAAGCAGAGGCCGAACGTAAGGCTGCCGAGGCGGAACTAGCAGAAATCGAGAAAGCACTTGAACGTGGCGATACAAAACTGAATAAAGGGAACGCCCCTTATGTATCTCGAATTGTCGACTTGTTAGTAGAAGTGGCAAAAGAAGATATGCCAAAAGGCTTCAGCTTGAATGTGAACGTTCCATTAGCCGATAAGTACCCGTGCGACAGTTCAAAACTAGCCATGCATCATGAAACGGTAATGCAGCTCGAATCGAGTAGAGAGATCATCGATATCGTTAAAATAACAAACGACATCAATGGTTACCGTTCAGTTGAGGATGAGTACTGTATCAAGCCCGGTGTTTATGCCGCTGCTACATACAAGAAGTCACACCTAGCCCCTGGCGAAAGCACAGAGGTGTACGTTTTGCGCGATAAGAACTTCAAACAAAAGTTCTTAAAAGAGCAAACTCGTAAACGTCCATCTGTTACGCATTAATTAAGGGCTGATCATGAAAAAAGTAGACCCTATCTCATATCTGAAGGAACAGGCATCTAGAATTCTGGCCAGTACTGCAGAGCGTGAATACAAAGAAGACTCATTCTGGGCTGACCCAAGAAAGCGTAAATTCCTAGTTGGCGGTATTGCCCTTGCACTGGCGTACTATCTATCTACATTCCTTCCTGAAACTCGTGTTCGTCCAGACACAAGAGGAGTAAAAAACAGCTTGGAGTTTGCGGTCGATGATTTAACAGGAGACGAAAGGCATAAACGACCAAAATCGATCTTCTCTGAATCCGGTGCTGACAAGCTTGATGCAATGGAATCTCAAGACCTAGTGAAAGCTATGGAAGAAGAGATGAAAATTCGCGAGCGCGACATTGAACAACGTGAAATTCAAATCACTCAAGAGATATCGGATAAAGATAATGAAATGGAGCAGATGCACCTATCTCATTCTCAAACTCTACGTGATGTTAAGCAAACAACTAATTCCAAACTAAAGCAGCAAGAAATAGACAGTCGACAGCAAGCACAGAAACTCGTCAATGCACTCATCAATGGTGAAGATCCGAACGGCATAATAAAAGGCGTTAAGATACCCAAAGACCTTGTATTAACCAAGACTGAGAATGTAACTCCACCAGCAGCAGTAAATCCTACGGTAATTATCGGCCCTGACGGGAAACCTCAGCAAGCAGCTAGCTTTGTTACTGGTACTCGAAGAACTGCGGGCAGAACGACTAAGCAAGCTGGTCTGCGCATTATGAACGGTACTGGTAACTACAGAGTGGCTTCGGGGCAGACTCTCGATATGAACAACCAAGCATCAATGCAAGCATTAGCCGTTGGGTCAACAAGTGATGCACCTGTCAATGACGTTTTCACTCAATTAGCTGCAAAGAAAGCTGAACTTTATGCCAAACGTAAAATGGATCGAGAGTCAGAAGAAGCAAAAGCTGAAGAAGAGCGTGCTAAGGAAGTATTTGCCTCGAATATTGTTCCACTAACCGCAGGCTCAGTACTGTCAGGAACGCTAATCAATGGTATGTACGTCCCTACTGCCGCATCATCTGCAACTGAGCCGATGCCAGCACTATTTCGCATTAAGAAAGAGGCTATTATGCCTAACTTCTTTGTATCTGATGAAGTCGTTGAGTGTGTGATTGTTGCAGCTTCGAAAGCGGCTGTAGAGTCAATTCGTGTTAATTTCCGCGCTGCGTCTATCACTTGTATCCGAGATGATGGTACAGCTACTGAAGACTCTCTTAAAGCTACAGCAACAGGCCCTGATGGTATCACTGGCGTCCCAGCGAAGTTGATTTCAAGAAACACTGAAATGCTAGCTAAAACCGCAATGGCGGGCTTCCTACAAGGCTTAACGGATATTTTCAGCCAAACCTCACTTGAAGTTAATAGCGAAGACGGGGTTTACGCAATATCAGGTGGTGATTTAGCACAACTTACTGGTTCAGCTGCACTCGGCGGCGCCGGGGAAGCTCTAACCCGACTAGCAGACTACTACATGTCTCTTGCGGACAAGATGCAACCGACATTACTTGTTAACCCGGGTATCGAAGTTGACTTCCTAGTTACTTCGATGTCAAAGCTCGATTTCAACAAATCTTCTGAAACAGTCAAATAATTAGTACGCCCCTATGCAAGTAGGGGCTAATCCAATAGGTATTCAAATGTCAGTTCCAAATGATGCAAATTCTAATGATTCGAATGAAGTTGACCAAACCAAAGATACAGTTGTTGATGAATCGACTGCAGTACCAGAGACAACCAATGAATCTCAACCTGAAGAGTCTACAAATGTAGAAACAAATAACGAGGTTAAGTCTGAGGAAACGAAATCTGGGAAAGACTCAAAAGACGGCGGCAGCTTACTTTCTAAATTAAATTTCAATTACTTACTTGTAGGCGCATTGACGATATTCGCGATGGTTCAGAATCATCAGATCACATCATTGCAAAGTGACATCGTGTGGTTACATTCCGAAATTCAACGCGTCGAGACGAAAGAAGAAGCACCCCAAAAATTCGCGATCATGAGCTTCGAGGATACGGTTAAGGCTTGGAGAGAAGTCGATCCAACGGGTCAAGCTATCTCAAAGATTATGGATTCAACGATCCAAAGCTATAACGCTAAAGGCATAACGATTATCGATAGTACTGCCGTCATTGGTGGCCGCGGTAACTTGGAGTTCATAAACGTAAGCCCAAGCCGTTACATGGAGGATGCAAAGAATGAAGAGTAAATTAGTATCTTCCATGAGTCTCGCGCTAACCCTTATGGCCTCTTCAAGCGCTTTTTCAAATGAAACCGTTGATCCTTTTTTAAAAGCAATTAGCTCATCTAAGAACGCGAAACAATCAGAATTCTTTTCACCTGTGGCTTCAGGGGCCGAATGGTTAGCAACTCTGCCCTCCAATGCCGGGTTATTTGCTATCAAGCTGAAAACAGGTCAATTCATGATCATGGATGCCGGTTTTCGTTACGCTTTCTATGCAAACAACCTATTCGACATCATTCGTGGGCAAGAAATCACGACGGTAGATGAGTTGAATGATGTATGGCTCATCGATACTGAAAAACTGAGTTCAAACAATGTGCCTATTTTCAGCTATGGATTAGAAAAGCCTCAAGCAGATTTAGTCATTTTCATGCCGATGGTTAAAAACAACGACACCATCAATATTGCGAACATGCTGAATGAAAACAAAGACAAACTGAGAATCGACATCGTGCTTATTGGTAGCCACGATCCCAAGCAAATAAACACAGGTGCCCACTTGTTTTGCGCTAAGGATCGTAAGTTGGCCAAAGAAAGGCTTTCAAACCTTGAATTCCCTAAATACGGCGAGAAAGACACTTACTTAGACCAACACGCAACTTGCAATAAGAAGCACATGATGGCGGGTCTAGCCATTGCCAGAATGTACAACATCTTTAGTTTCCCTTACTTCGTAAACAAGAACGGGGCGACGAACAATGGTGTACCTGAAGATATCAATGAATTCGTAACACTAACTCCCGTAAACCCTAGTCATTCTAGAGACCTAACAGACCCAAATTGGAATAAACAATGAGCAAACTAACTAAACTAACTATCGCACTCGCAGCAACGACAGTTCTTGGTGGCTGTTCAGCATTCCAGATTGGCGAAGAACCGCCAGAATGTAGCGTTGACGGTCAATATGGCGTTGAATGTGTAACGGCTAGAGAAGTATGGGCCGCAACAGATACTCATGCCAATCTTGAAGGTATGACGGCAGCAGAAGTCCGTAGAGAAGCAGAAAAGAACGATCCTGCTCGCTTACGCTCATCCACCAGCCAGCAAGGTGACAGTTCATCTTTATACAGCAACAATGAACAACTTGAACAACCAGTTAATGAACCGGCATCTGCAGAAGAGCGTGCAGCCGCTTACGGAAGATTTCAAGAGGAACGTCTTCACCTACCCTCCCCTGACCCTTTAGCAGTCCGTGAAGCACCAGGAATCTTGCGAGTCACGGTTGCCTCTTATGTTGATGAAAGTGATCGTCTGAACTTCCCTCCTCAAGTATTTGCAGAGGTAGAAAAACGCACTTGGACAATCGGCACTAAAGCTAACGAAAACACAAACCGTATAACCCCTACATCAGTTCGCGCCACTTCACGCTCAATAACAAATACCGGACTTGATACCCCAGATGACAATTCAGGTATGGGTGTTAAAACGAGACCAAACCCTAAAGAGTATGACTTTGAGGGAATCATCCCGAATGAAACACCAAAGTTAACTTACCCTAATCCATATGAGAAATAAGTAGGTCTTCATGAGCAAAAACATAATGGATGTCATGCCCAACTTATGGGGTGACTCTCTACCATACCTACAATACATACCTGAAGTTGAAGGCTTTCTCTTAGACGATGGTGCACTCATGTGTACCTTCGTTTGCCAGCCACTTAATGGTGTAAACCAAGAAGTTCAGAATGCATTGGAAGATCTCTTTAAAAACGATTTCCCAACAGACATGTTCGTTCAAATGTCTATGTTTGCCTCTCCAGACATACGTTGGATGCTTGACGCATATGAGCAAAACCGCGGCCACAGAAATAAAGACCCAGAGATATCAGATCTTCTAGATGGTGTGGCACGGGATAATGTTGAATTCCTTACCAATAAAACAATGGACCCTCTTACAGAAAGAGGGGAAGTGGTTATTCGAGATTTTGAAGTTTGGGTAACCATGACACTTCCTTTGCGCGAGATGAACCCGAGCTCGAAAGAGCTGGATGTTTTCTTGCGAAAGCAAACCGCGTTGAAAGGGACTCTAGAGGCGATACATTTGCAGCCTCATACGATGAATTCAGCAGATTTCTTACACAGAATGAAAGTGATGCATAACTGGGGGCCAAACGCTTCATGGCGCAAACATCCCGGTCGTCACGATGCTTCAAAATTAGTTCGCGATCAAATACTTGATCAGGGTCGTCAAATCAAAGTGCACCAAGACGGTATCGAACTTGGGAATACCGAAGATGACTCAATGAAGAAAGAAGGAAAGTTCGTCAAGTTCCTTTCTGTTAAGCACTATCCTCGAACTATGACTTTTGGACAGCTCTATAGCCTTGTCGTTGATTGGCAAAAAGGTCAAAGTGGTATCAAGTGTCCGTTCTTCATGACTCTAAACATTCACTACCCTAACCAATTATCGGCTAAAGATAAGTTCACTAAGAACCGCACATACATGAGCCATATGGCCTCCACTGTATTTGCGAAGTGGGTTGAAAAGATTGTATGGCAGAAAGAAGACTATGACACCATGCACCAGCAGATCGAGAAGTACAATGCGCAGATCACCAACGCATATCTTCAAATCATGTTGTTTTGTGATAATCGATCTGACGGTGAACGAGTAGCACAGCTGGTGGCCTCACACGGTGCAAGAACCGGTTGGGCGCTTCAGGAAGATAACTACTTCTGTATGCCATTTTTTAAGGCAGCATTACCGGGAGGCCTATCTCTCGACTCAATGAAAAAACTGAATCGATTCTCTGTTTTTCCAAGTAACGTTCTTAAACATCTATGCCCTATTGTATCGGCATGGAAGGGTAATGGTTTTAAAAAGCCAATATACCCAATGGTGACGCGTGAAGGTCAATTATTCATGTGGGACCCATTTACCTCGGATGGTAACTTCAATATTGCAGTTGCGGCGGCTTCAGGTTCTGGTAAGTCATTCTGGGTAAACGGCCTATTCACAAATATCTTATCATCGGGGAGCGAACGGAACCCTCAAGGATTATTTTATGATAGTGAAGATCCTAACAGGCCACTTCACTCCACATCGGTTCATGACGGAGGCCGAGTATTCGTTATCGACGTAGGTCGAAGTTACGAAAAAATAGTAGAAATGGCTGGTGGCCGATTTGTTGTCTTTGACGACAATTTCCAATACTCACTAAACCCTTTCAAAACTATTCACGAATTTGGTGGTTCTGAAGGTCAAGCAGATATGCTGATCTCACTTGTCAGTTATATGGCAGCTCCAGAGTCAGCCTTGTGTCAGTACCAAAAGTCGACACTAACAAACATCATCACGGCGATCTGGTTTGATAAAGGAAACAATGGGCGCATTGATGATGTTAAGGCAAGTTGTGACGCTCACGAAGACAAACGTATCAAGGACTTGGGTGTACAGCTAACCCGTTGGACTGCAGAAGGCGATTATGGTGAATACTTCAGAGATGACAAACCACCTATTGACTTTGACGGTCACTTTATCGTTTTTGAGCTAGAAGAACTTAAAGCGAAGAAGGTTCTTCAGCGCGCGGTACTACTTCAGTGTATCGCATCAATTCAACATGAAATGTTCCTTACAGGAAAAGAGAAGAGGAAGGTCTTCGGCTTGGATGAAGCCTGGGAGTTCCTTTCAGACGATGATGGCGGTTCAGAGCACATTAAATCGTTCCTTGAGGCGGGCTGGCGTCGGTTCAGAAAATATAACGCATCAGGTATAGCAATTAGCCAATCGCTTATGGATTACTACAAGTCCTCAGTAGGTGAAGCGATCATAGCTAACTCACAATGGAAAGTTCTTTTACGCCAAGAGCCGGAGCAAGTTGAACAAGCTAAAGCAACAGGCAAGTTCGCAGGCGGTGACCAAGAGTTTGAATTACTTAAGTCTCTTCACACCCGAAAGGGCGAGTACTCAGAGATTTATATCCGTGGGAGTTCAGGTGCACAAGTCGTTCGATTATATGTTCCTCGATATCAGCAGCTTATGTTTACCACCGACCCGGATGAATTGAAGATGATCGATAAGTTCCGAAAATCAGGCCTGATGATCCGACAAGCTATTGAAATGACTCTGGAGAACGAAGGTCACGGATCGAGAAATGTGGCAGCAGCCAAGAAAACCAAGATGACTGGCAATGATATCGTTAGTCGAATCAACGCTATCCACTAACTACAATAAATAGCCCTAGTCATAAAAGATATAGGGCTAAGTTTTATATTGAGATAACAATGGAAAAACAAGAAATTCTAGGTATTGGTATCAATACAACCGACACACGCGCGCTTGAGCAAATTGAATCAACAGTTTTTTCATTACTGTTTAACTTTGCTTCATTTAGCGAAGTAAACATTAGTGACTCCATAAGTGGCCACAACTATCGCTGTACCCAGATCGCCAGTATCCTTTTAGACAATTTGAACTACCAAAACCTTTGCCTTGATGATCAGATGCTATTCAAGTCTTCCAAAAATGTGAAAAAATACCTAATACAAAGCTGCGGCTTACACGACCTGGGTAAAGCAACAGTACCAGTACAGATCCTCACCAAGCCCTCGGCCTTGAGCGAACCTGAACTCATTATAATGAAAGAACATACTACTCGACCGGATTTGGAAGTTTTTTCACAGCTCGCTTTAGACGGAAACCTTTTTGTCACGATTATGAGAGAGTGTATTAGATCACATCATGAAAATTATAATGGGCAAAACGGATACCCTGATAACACTTCTGGCACCAACATTCCATTTGTCGGACGTTTGATGCGCGTTATCGATGTATTAGATGGACTAATGACAAAATCACCCTATAGTGACGCCTATGAGTTCGAAGATGCATATGAACAGATCATCAAGCTTCACGGCGTACTATTTGACCCAATAATTGTTGATTCACTGGTTAAGTCAAAACAGCAAATTCGAACGATTATGGAAAGAAAATAACTTTATCTTGAACTTCCTCTGACACTACATGTCGTAGAATACGTACTATAGTAAGTATATGGGCTTCAGTGTTCATATGCTTGCTTGTTCATATTTATTGTGAATGACAACCACTCTGATGCACAAATGTAAATATAAACGATTGCAAAAGTTCTAAGTTATATAGATAATAACTTTTAACTGTGTTAGCTGTAACAAAATGATACGTCGAACCAAGCATATCATTCAGCGAGAAACGGAATTTTCAGTGAGAAAAAGCTGATAATGATTACAAAAAAGTTTTAATAAAAATTTAACTTCCACGTAGTTTAATACGTTGATAATTAATAATTCCCTTAATGATCTCCTATCCTTAAGGAAGGCTCTTGTAACAAAAAGCTTGAGCAGCCGAGGGCAAAAATATGAATTCACAACAAAGACCAAGTGGCACACGCGGTGACAATTCTCATCGTGGTCGTAGCCACAACGACATGAAGCGCCATCTAGAAGGCGAAGTTCGCTCAATCGCTGGTAAAAAGAACGTGCGCTTCAAAGACATTACACTCGAACCTGATCAGGTAAAGGTGAATGTTCGTATTTCTCCTTTCAATCCCCGCTTACTCGCAAGTGTTAGTCGTATTCAGATCTCTCAACTTGCAAAGAACATTAAAGAAAACACGCAGCTAATGCCTGTTTGGGCCTACAAGCATGAAGATAAATATCTCATTCTTGATGGTTCAAGACGTAAGAGTGCGACTGAAGAAATCGGTGCACCACTTCATATGAAAGTTATCGAAGGTAACTTCAATGATGCTGATCTCAGAAAGATTGCTACTGCGTTAGCGATGAGTGAAGGAATGTCATTCATTGAGATGGGTGGCATTTGGTTCAGACAGATTGAAGAGTTAAAATCATCTGGTAACTTCGAAACTTTAAGAAAATTCAGCCGTGATAACAAACTTTCTCAAAGTTTAGTTTCTGACGCAGTACGAGCTCACACGCTTCCTGATTCGCTTAAGAACGCATTCATGAGAGTTACTACCCTTGGTCGAGACTCTTTCAAAAAGCTTTTCGCTGTAGCTGACATTATGAGTTCTGCCGTTGAAAACGGTGATATCGTCAAAGTACGTGAATTTGAATATTTACTATTAAGTGAAATTAATGTTGATATGATCTCTCACGAATTAGAGCAAGAAAAGAAATTGAAAGCTCGCATGGACTACGAGAAACGTTGTGAACGAGCTCAAGCAGCTGAACTTGTCCGCGCGGAAAAAGAGAATCGCGAACCCAACGTTGTCGACGTCCAAATGAAAGCTGTTGAGATCACCGACAACGCTATTAACAAAGAAGTGTTTAAGTTAGTTCAGACACAACTTATTGCATCAGGCTTAGTCGATGTTAAGTCGAATGAAAATTCTGCGGCAGATCAACTGGTTAAAACGCCAATGGCTACCAATCAGAAGATCACCAACGGCATTAGTATTAACCTTGTTAATGTTGGAAAGAAAAAAGAAATGTTTGCTGTAGAAGTTAACAATGCGATTGCTGCAACTAAACCTCATGGAACAGTAACAGATAAGCGCCTAAGTGCCATGAATGATGCAATGAAATCAATGGATACAACAACGGCTAAACTTTTATTAAGCATGATCGAACAAATGGCAGAAGCAGGAACTGATGTAGACATTCCTGATAACGTAGCTCAGATTCGTAAAGCTGGTTAATGTTCAAAGTTTAAATAAAAAAAACTCCTCACAATTTGAGGAGTTTTTTTTTACAAAGAAGGAAATTCAAAAAGGTTTTTTTAAAAAAAAGGGTTTTATTAGTTTTAAAAAAAAGGATTAGCCCATTTTTAACAAAGTAGAACAACCACAAGTACAAACACACTCATCAATATCTGTAACTACTTGCTTCATCATTAAGTCAGAAGCTGTGTGTACCGAACAGCACGTAATGCACATTAGTTCAGCGTCCACATCAAGGTTCGTTTCGTCTTCGTCTAACAGAAGCTGAACAAGAGCCTCTTGCTCCGCTGTGTCCTTTCTAGAATTTTCAGCAATTTCAAATGTATCTTGAATTGAAAAAAATGATGCTGAACTGTCCATTCCTGATCTGTATGTGTAACTCATTGAATCCATGATGATGCCCTCTTTGCTTTGTATAGTTACATTATACAAAAAAGGTTAGCGTTTCAATGGATCACCAAAAGTCTACAAGCAACAGAAGTCCACCGTCAGCGTTAGCGTTCAGTGTTTTTAAAATCTGCCAAGAGGCAAATTTTAGACTATGTAGTAACTCACTCTACCTGTTTTATTGCAAGAGCGTGTCTATCCATTCCTTCTGATGGTCTAACGGAATAAGTACAGGCGAACCCTTGGAAAGCATCGAAGCCGCCTTAGCGTCACCATGAGAGCTTTTAAAGTGTATTTGCTCTTGGCACTCTAGGACAAATACCGTCCAATCACTACTTCTCGCGCGTTTCTCTGCCGCTTCTTGATCAACGCCTTTTGCAAGATAGTAATTGATGGCTTTATTAACCAGGAAAGGGTCAACGATGGTAATCGTTTCACCTATCTCGATGTTTTGTTGATCGTAAGTACAGAAATCATTAGCCACTGAGCTTGTGCTAAATGCTAATGCTGCGACTAAAATGGGAGTGATCACACTCTTCATGGTAATACCTCAAAGGTTCGGCTCGCAAACTCTGCAAGCCGCTAATAAATGGGAATTAAATTCGTACACCTGCTTTGTGCCACTTCGAACCGGTTGCTACTATGTACAGGTCGCATTTTTCAAGCCAAGTTAATTCTTCGCCCTTTTCAGACTCAAGTTTCTTCACTTCTGAATTTAACTTAACACGAGGACCAAATGGTACTTCTTTGAACAGGCTTGTCGTTACCTTACTCAAGTTCCTTTTTGTTTCGCTATTTGTTGAAACTTTCGCTTCACCACTGGCTACTAACTTTAATGCAGAAGCAAGACTAACCGCCTCACTAGAAGCTTCACCAGAATCTGTATCCTTGGTGCGAAGAATAATCTGAACGGCCAACTCTTTATAGCTAAGGTTAACCTTTTTAGCTGCGTATTTAATTGAAAGGTTGAGTGTTTTTTGCATCATGGGTAACTCCGTAAAAGTGGATGTATCTCCATTCTACGTATATCAACCACATACTAAGCGATCACTAGAATACAATTTGGAAAGGGGAAAGCTTCAATATAGGCGCAAGATACAAGGCTAAAGGATACCACGATTGAAATTCTAGTTGTGCTAAGTTTGAGGCCGCTAGATCACGTATCAAAGCAACCGATCTCCTCCCTCTAATACTTAATAGCCTCTCACAAAATTTCATGGGAATTCGAATGAACATAGGATCACTGAATGGACTTAAACCTCCAACGGTACATTCGAACAATGAACAAAACACGTTGGGGTTAATAATCTATCAAGGCGAGTATTTCGAACGCGACATCCCAATAGAAAATGAATGGTGGGAGAAAGCGGAAAATCAAGGTTATGGCGAGCTGAATATACTTTGGGAAAAGAGTTGGTTGAAGGTCGAAACGTTAAGAAAAGTAGTGCTGAAGGTTTCAAATGGATTCTCAAAGCCGCAGTAAAAGCCAAACTCTTGTTGGGAACGGTATGTGAGAATGGCGAGGGTGTTAGTAAAGATAGGGATCTGAGTGATATATAGGTCGAATTATCTAGCGTTCAGATCAATCCAAAGAACAACATGAAAGTTTGGGATTGGGGCGAATGGAACAACTACTACCTCTCACAATCCCATCAATCCCTAACGGTAACAGCACTGAGTTATGTTGACAGTCGACTTACAGAGTTTTACATAGATTAACGTTCACCAGATTTAACTCTTTCCATGATCATTACATTCTGAGGAACAGCAATTATCCATTTGAAAAACACTGCACTCAATGAGACAGACACAATACATGAGGCCCAATGCCGAGCCTTATACACCTCTTTTACAGACCAATCTGGGTACTGTTCTCTAACTAGATCAGTAATTGCAATTACCTTCTTTGGTGACAAAAGGTGTGATTGGATCTGAACCCTATCCGTTTCATTCGAAACATTACCTAATCCAGTTGAGATTAATCGGGTTAAAATAGGAGTTAACATGGCAATACATTCACGCTTTGCTGTATAAGCCATCATAAAGTTTGTTTCCATTGGCAAATGAAATTCAACGTACTTTTGGCCACCCTTGGGCGACCTATAGATAAGCATGACATCTTGATAATGATACTTGTGCAGGTCCGACTTGACTTGAACTACTATAAAAAGCAACGCAACTAGTAGTGGAAACATCAAGCTCATAAAGCTATTGAAAAGGCCTCCGCATACAAGAATGCCAAAGGTTAAAGAAGGGACTGTGGCAATAAGTGAATAAACCACTAGCTTTGTAGCAACATCGTGACGTGTGTACAAAGCATCGCTGAACATTAAGTTGAATCGCCCCGTCGCAGCAATTGAAATCCAAGCTGCCAAGAGCACAGCAGAACATGTACTCACTAAATTCAGCAATAAAGCTCCATCACGCCAACTAACTTGGTCTATCTGCGTGTAAGCAAACAAGACTGCAGCTAGTATGATACAAAGCAAGTAAACCGGAATGAAGCTTTCAAATATTCTTTTCTTGTCGAACCTCATCGGTCACCAACTTCGTGTTGGAAGATCTGCTCAAACCAGGCCCCAGAATTTGCTGAAGGCAACTGCATTGGGTATTCCTCTGGTTGAAATTGATTATTTGTCTTCCACATAATCTCGAAGTCAGCCACTTGCTGGTGGGCTTCCAATACAGCTTGTTCCAAAGTAACCGGTTCGCCTTGTGATACCCGTGCAGTATTTGAACTCGCCATCGCAAGGGCCAAACTTAACAGCGAACTATGTAACTTCACTGTTTCCGAAATTGTATTGTCTCCATCATCATTGGAATCGATCACATGAACCAAGTCACCCTCGACAATGACTCTGGCCGGATGGTTTGACGTAAATCGACTTACACCGCCGAGCGTTTGTGACTGGAATAAATTCCAAACGACCCCATTAACACTAAAGAACGAGACTAATTGAGTCTTACCCATTTTATTTCCTCAAGTATGGAAATTGCTTAGAGTTACCAAGTTCGGCAACAATAATTGTTTTAATCGATAAACATTTTGAGTACATCCCTGCCCCTAAGCAAAGCGCTGCCCAGCCAAGTAAATGCGGGGATGCCGTGCTAGTAACGTCTTCTAACGAAGATTGAACTGCGTAGAATGATAGCATTTGACCGAGCAAGGTAAGCAAATCAAAGCGAATTAAATATAAAATATGTTTCATCGAATTTGGCTCCTGGTTAATTCCTAAAGAAAATACTTAAGTTCGTCGTTTAAGAACTCTGCAAATTCAATACAAACTGCCGAATCCCAATCCTCGGTATCACGAAAATAATTAAGAAATTCAGTGAGCTTTTTAGGAACTTGTTTTTGAACCTCTTCCTCTAAACTCTTTACCAGTTCAACTAGTTCTTCGGCTTCACTCCAATCAACACACTCATTTAACTTCCATGAAGTGTTCACAAGGTGCCCCGCCAGTACCACCTTGGCTGCATTTGGATGTTGTACCTCTTGGATATCACCCTTTGTATTTAAGAATACATCAATAGACTTTCCACCTTCCAATTGAACCTGAGCAACGCCAAACTTGGTTAACAATTGGTGCAATCTGGCATTACCTTGCAAGGTATGAATTTCTTTCTCACAATCTTTATGTTCTTCAATTTTGCTCATAGTATCCTCGGTAGGTCTGCAGAAATGTTGAAACATTGTATCAACAGGAAAAAGAATGTAATGGATCACTAGAAGGAATTATCGAATCCCAATGAAAACCCGCCAAATAGTTTCTATTGTAATGACATTTAAATGACTGATTACTTTGAGTATTTGTTAAATGCATAGCGATACGCTTCTTGTTCTTCTTCTGAGACTCCTGACACCCATTCTTTATTGAAATCTATGTTGGATCTGGCGTTGTCACGTCCTTTCACAAATGCCACACGCACAGGATCAACATTAGCGTTTCGCTCTTTAACGCGGATTGCTTCTCGGTTAAGAAACTCCTCTACATCTGATATCAACTGTTCTAGGTCATTTCCTTTGGCAATGCTTGAGTTTCGAAGGTGGCCATCATCCATATAAGGAAAAGCTTCTATAAACATGACGTTCATTAGATCGTAAGTTTCGTATATTTCAATCTTCTCACCGGACGATGCCATATAAGAGTGTATATGTACGTTTTGATTTGTTTGGGCACCGATCGCAATATGATTCATAGTTGATACCTCTTAGGTTAATGCTGAGGGAAAAGTGATAAACATCTTAAGGAGGTACTCAGATCAAATGGCATGTGAAGTCGACATACAGATCCAAGTACCAATTCAGTTTAAGAGTTCAACCACTCTACGAATGATTTCAGTGGCTTGCCAGATAGGATATCAATGCCCGAACCGTCGTCGCAATTCGCTAGATACAACTGGTACTCGTTTTCGTTACTACCCCGGTCCAAAGTTTTCCATCCAGCTCGTTGCTGTAAGTTGCTCATAATAACAGGCCTCTTAGTAGAAATTTTCAATAAGGAAATTCGAACTACATAGTGCCTTCGTACGAACTTCGGCATCTAAGGATTTGAATTCTGATTTGTTCACTAATCGGTACCCCATATCCACACCGTTTGACATAGACAGAACAAGAGGCGAGTTAATGATTTTGTCTTTTAGATCATTAAAAAGACTGTCAAATACTTTCGATATATCTTTAACCTCATCTGACTTTAGTGAGCTTTGGGTGCCAAAGATGTTGTATGGCGTATACCGGAGAGAATCAACCCGAATGAACTGGCTCTTCCTATGTGTCTTCAAGTGAGAGTAAATTGTGTCTGTAAATACTCGTTCCAAACGATTGAAAGCCTCTTTTTCGCCCCCCGCTGGGATCGCATGGGTCAAACTCTGAATATCTACAAATCGAAGGTCCTTACCTAATTCATTAACAAATGATGTCACAATTGGCAATAAGGTGTGGGCAGAGCAACGGACTAAAATCTGAGTCGGATGAATGTGCAATTCTGCGGCCCCGTACATCGCTTGAGGGACGCCCGCTTCAGAATCGAAAGTTAAACCCGAGAAAATGTCATCAGGCACTAAATATGGGACATTCAAATTGCAGAATTTGTTATTAAATCGCTGAAACACTTCTTCATTCTTGTAGCCACTGTAACCTGACGCCTGGGCGCATGATGAATATCCATCTGTGTTAATCGAGAGGGATACATTGACCATGAGTAGTGGGTCGTAAGTATTTAGCAGCTTATCAAGTTGTTCGTTTTTAGTACTTTCATGCAGCACTGAACAGAATTGGGCCGCTAAAAGAGGGAATAATTGTATTGGGGATCGTTGAGTATTCATATTTTGGCACCGATAAACAAAGTGTGTGAATCAATTTACCAAACCAAAGCAGAAACCAATGGATCACTAGATTAAAGAGCGGTTAGGATTGTTGATACAAATGTTGATGCGAAAAAAAACCCTAGATGAAAATCACCTAGGGTTAAGCTTTATGCAAATTCAAAGTACAAGTAAATGTTATCAACAATAGGAGGCTTGTTGATGTACGAGTAAAATAAAGCGCAATACGCTTACAAACACAACATATACAACCACCAAAGGCTATTAAGGTGATTCAGAAGGATATGAGGACGGTTGCAAGTATATCAAAAAAATAGGCATTGTGTTTAGTATGTTTCAATTTTTTTAAAAATGGCTACTCCGAATGGGTAGCCATTTCAATGGATTATTTTGTAAGCTCTTCTAACTTATCACGAACAGCTTTTGCTACTTCATCCCACAACTCAATTGGCACATTTTCAAGCTTTAGGCTCCCGTTACCATTTTTGCGGCTATTTTTAGGAGTCTCCCAAGTACCTTTAACCGTCCAACGTCGAGACTGCTTAATGTTAGGCATGTCATGTAAGAAATCGGTTTTTGTCGTCACTGCTTCTGGTTTTACTGAATTACCGGCCCTTTTGGTATCAGATTTAGCCTGCTTTACAATGAAATCACACTGCAGCTGGTGGAGTTGTTCGATAGTAACCTTTTCAGATTCTTCAGACTCTTCCAGAGCATTAACTTGCACCTCTGGCTTTATCAAGTCGAACTCTGCAGCATACTTAGTTGAAAGTACCTGATAAAGCGGGAACTCATCTTCCTCAAAATCATCAACAGAAGACTCTTTGTATGACCGTAAGTTTTCACATAACGTTTCTGGTGAGACTGACCCAGACCTTATCGTTTCGAGAACATACGCTTCAACACCTTCACCAGTTAAAAGCTGATCAATGGTTACAGGTGCCTGGAATGCATCCGAAAACTTGGCAAGAGCCGTATAATCAGTCAGTGATAGCAGGTTATGATCGTAAAAGTTATACAATACAGCCATTGGAGTACGAACAGCTTTCAATGCTCTCGATACATGAGACTCTGATAATCCCATAATTGCAGCGACGACTTTCCCGGTAAGCTCTTTACCCTCTTCGCCAGAATTACTCTTATGGAACATAACCTCAACACCAACGTCATACAATGAAACCTCTTTTGCACTTTGAAGGACTTGTCTTAATTCCCGTTTGATTTCAAGTGAGTATTCGCCTTTACAAACATAAATAACAAAGTCTTTTTCTGCATCGAAACAAGCTCGCGACCGACGCTGGCCGTCTACAATTTCAATCTTCCCTGATTCATCTTCAAAACCATACGCAGGCATAAGCTGCACAGTTTTACGGATCGCCTGAGTCAACACGCTTACGTTATTAGAGGTTACAAGTTTCTGTTGTCGCCCATTTGATTTGTCATCAATAAAAGTTCTTGTAAGGATCTCTGCCGCTGGGATGATTACTTTACTAAATTGAAGCTCAACATTGTCCAAATTGAACGTAACCGAGTCTGCGGATTGATCTGCAGGTACTTCTTGGTGAGACTCTTTAGCTAGTTGAACTGCAGCCAATTTCGCGGCTAGGGTATTACCACCATTGTTACCGCCTATAATGGCAGTGTTCTGTTGACCCACATCAGACTGGTAAGAATTTGATTGGGTTGTATTGTTTTTGTTAGACATACAGCCTCCTAGAGTTATGCGGCACGTTTAGACTTAAGTTGAGAAACACGATTTAGAAAATCTCCGATGACCTCATTCATATTGCTAAGAGCTTTTTCACCCGTTTGAGTCGTAGTATCCGCATCAGATAACGGACGTAGATCATAAATGGTACATTCTTTAGAAGCTGCCTCAGTAAAGAGCTTGTTTCGGTAGATTCGCTTTGAAGACATGGCCAAACCAAAATCTTTCGCTGCTTTGGTGATAACACTTCTTTGAGTCTTATCAGAATCATCGACATTGACTGGCAGAACCATAAAGGAAAGCAAGTTCTTACCTTTACTGTACAAGCCATCTAAACGCTTGTCGGTCGTAACTAGAAAATCGCGAGTAGAAATGTAGTCAAAATAATTAGGAGTAAACGGAGTGATAAGGAACTCTACTGCATCAATTGATAACCAGTTGATTGGTACATCTGACGGAGCAACATCGAAAATAATAAAGTCGAAATGCTTCTTCAATGTTGGAATAACGACATTCGTAAAAAAGCGAGCGAGCTCTAGGCGTTGCTCAATATCTAAATGGTAAAAGATTTCCGAGAAGCGATTATCAGTTGGGAACGAAGGCAATACCTTTAAGCTTGATAAATGAGAGTTCATCAATGAACCTTCAATGATATCTTCAATGGTCAAACCCAGTTCAACCATTTGGGAAACTTGGTTTACTCTAAGATCATTAGACTCATTGCCTAGGTAATCGACACCTTTATGGTTATTGGCTTCAAGCTTGTACAGTAAAATATCAACTAGCGTAACAATGGTATCTTCGTCACTTAGACCTTTTTGGTCCATAGTTGTTACACCACCAGACCCTTGTGGGTCAAGGTCCAACAAAGCTACCTTAGCGTCGACATCAATATTTCCAGCAATACCTACAGCATAAGTAGTTCCGGTTGTTGTTTTACCGGTGCCTCCCTTCTGGTTTTGAACACCAACTACCATTGAGTCATGGTCATCACCCCACGAACTAAAGCCGAATAACTTGCGTAGCTTGATCACAGAGTCAAAAGTAACTCGCTTGGCACGACCAGTCTCGATACGACGATCAATGATGTTACTGTCTTCGCACTTCTTAATGTAAGCAGCAAAGTTTCGTTTCTCTTCACGACTAAGTTTATCGTGCAATAACTCTTTCACATCTGTTGTAGCGTGAGAGTGAGCATAAACCAATGGATCAACTTGTACTTGGTTATCTTTACCTGAATTGTAAGTGTTCACGCGTTCGTGGATATACGCACGCAAGGAAATCTGGTTGTTCACAATGTTTTGAGAGGCAAGACGAAGACACTGACGGCCCTCACTAAGTGTTTGTTGTCCATTCATTTAGATCACCATGAGAAAGATATTATTTAGTAGTTGAGATAATGATATTCATGAAACTGAACAAAGTAAATAGGTTTGTCATAGTTTTTTTAGTTTCGGAACACTTAATACTATGACGGCTTGATAACAGTGTGACAGGTGCACTATTGGAGACAGTCAATTGAACCTACTTCAATTGAGGGATATTGGACTTCAGTTGGGTTTACACTTCAATCCCCGTTTGGAACTTAATGAATCGACCAAGAAAGCCTATAGTGATCTCGACGATTTGCATCAACCAAAAAAGTTAACCAGTAACGTAAGCCTCGACCAAAAAGGCTAAAGAAACCCTTCATGTTCGACCGAAAAAGTTAATGAAATCCGCACGACGACCAAAAGGATCAACCAATTCGGTTTTCACTGCTCATTAAAATGAGTGACTTTTTTGGTCGAAGTCAGCTGTATGAGCTAGTTCCCTTCCCTTACACTATTTCGACCAAAAGAGTTAAAGAACGTGTATTTTCGACCAAAAGGTTTAATCAAAACAGTTTATCGACCAAAAAGGTTAAACTTTTTGGGCTAAAATGACACGATTCCGATCACGCCCATCTTTGCTTCGACTAAAAAATCAAAATAATCCTTTGTGGGATCACTCAAGTAATCAGACAGAAATTGGATTTCGACCAAAAGGCTAACAAAATGCTTTGCAAATTTAGACTCTCGACCATAAAATTTAATGGTTTTCGGTCTAGGTCAAATGTGAAAGTAGATTTCGACCAAGAAAACTAATGAAAAATGGCAGGCACGACAAATTGACCAAAAAAGTATAACCTTTTTGGTCGAACGGCTGCGCAAATTAAGATTTTGGTCTTAAAATGTGGATAGCAGAAATTACAGTCTCACTAAGTCAAAGACCCATTGAGAACTAGATGTGTTTGTGTACTGAACTAATTGTGTGGCTTATAGGTTTAGCACCAGAGCCAATAGAATAGCGAAAAGGGAATATAACAAAGTGGCTTCTCAAGATCAAAGATCAAATGATGATCAACAACTAGAAGTTGTTGCCGACATCAGCTCCACTCCAATGGAGATAACAAAATTCAAGACAAAAGGTAAGCACAAGAAAGTGGTATCTACCATTTTTGATGTGTGCTTCATTCCATGCAAGCTTGATGTCGCTCTTGAAGAACTGAAACCAGATGATATTGCCCAAATTGCTAATTATCAAAAGCCCTGGGCTGAAACTATTATTGAAAAACCCTATTGGGCCGAGCGCTCCAAATACTGGGCTAATGGAGAAGTTCAATATACCAAGTTAAAGCTTGGTGTGTTCGGGGCTATACCGACTACGGATGATCGCCACATATTAGATACCTGCATTGCTTTAGGGCATCCAATTGACGCTACTTTCGCAAGTCGCTCAGACTTAAGGGATATCTTATGGAGCTGGGAGTCAAAAGAAGCTGAGCGATACAATCGAGAATCAGAAAGTGAATTAAGGGATAGTATTTATCGCAGCACACATCTACCTGAATGCATTCCCTACGAAAACTTGTCTCTCAAAGCAAAAAGAGATCTTGATAATAACACTATGTTTAATAGTAACTATCAATATGTGGTGGTTTCAATTAATGAACTGGCAGAGATACTAGGTAAGAAATCAAGCCTAGGCTTTAAGAGTCGATTTTTCAAAACCCTAACTAAACTCTCTGCGGTTCGTTTTAACCTAACTCCGGCCATGGGTGACTATTTTGACCAGAGACGCAGTATGGATATAAACCTTATAAATCAAGACTTTTTTACATTCTGCGACACTACTAAAATCAACAATAAGAAGAACTACAACTCTGAAACTAGTACTCACGTATTACTTGGAATAAGCCAACAGTACCATTCATCGCTACTCAAAGATTCAACTACACCCCGCGACAAGATCCTAGAGAAGTACATTGGTGTTAAGAACATTGGCCACAGAATTGACTTTGTAAAGTTCCTTGAAGCTAACAGCCTAGGTTTCTTTAACGGGTATCTGCTTAATACCGTGATTGATAAGTATCTAGAATCAAAAATAATTCTGGGGCTTCATAGTGATTCAGCCACAAAGTCAAAGCGTAGAACTTCAATACGAAATGCTTTACTGAAGAAAGGTACGGATGACATATCTCACAACTTACGAGAAATTACTGGTTACGTAATCTTAACTGAGGGAAATGACATAAAACTACGATACATACCTCTTAGCAAGGCGAGCAACATCCTTGAGGTGAATCTAAATGAATGAACCGTACCAGTTGACCACTCGTAAATTTACCAGAGAAAATATATCTCAGGCAGTGGCTGACCTATACGCAAGCTTTGTTATTCCAGGACTAAGTAAGGGTAAGGTTGGTTTCCTGAATGGTCCTCCAAATATTGGCAAAAGCTATCTCCTGCAGACTTTGGCATATGAAGTAACACTCGCGTACCCGTTGATTGGATTAATTGACAGCTCCCACGAACCAAAGCGCGTTTTGTTCCTATGCCAAGAAGATGGCCTGAATGGTTTCCTTGCTAGAGCAGAAAATCAGATCGCCATTTTCAATGATGCACAAATGGACACTCTCGAACAAAACTTAGTGCCAGCGACATTGCCTAATAGCCTGATCAGTAGAAACGGTTCAGATGCAACTAGCTTAACCCAAGTAGAGTCACTTATAGCGGAAGCTCACAAGTATGACCTGATCATAATCGACACTGCTCGTAAAGTAATGGGATCTGGCCGTGAAGTTGAAGAAGACAAGTTATTCGAAAGTACACTAGATAAAATTGCAGATAGAGCCGATGTTGCAATCCTAGTTAGTCACCACCTAACCAAAGCACATGCAGATCGAAACCAGAAGTTACAGATAAATGCGACTGGTGGATCGGGACTAAGCTCAACTCAGGCTTCATCTAAATATCACCTAACGTTATATTACAGTTCAGAAAAGAACGTTGAATCAAAGCTTTGGCACAGTAAATTCAACTACGTACCTAAGCATAATTTCATACCAGAGTCAGCTCCAATCAAGTTTACTTGCTCTGATCTAGATCTCTTTATAAATCCTAAAATTGGTGTAGAAAAATTAGTCGATATTGAACGATCGCCAAAAGAGCTAACTAAAGAACCACAGAGTAAACACGATGATAGATCAATGATTGAAGTCAAAGACATTGAGGGAGATATACAGTCAGAAAATATTATCCCTGATCATCTTGAATATCCCGAGTCAGAAAAACCACTCCTTAATGTAGATCCCGTTATTGAAGTAAAGGAAAGTGAACAAATATTAACTCGAAAGCAACAAAAGATACTTAAGAACGTGAAAAACCTGAGTCAACAGCAAGATTCACTAAAGCCGTTACAATCAACTAGTGACGATTCTGGTTCACCGCAACAGCAGCCCATGGGATTGTTTGGTAAAACGGAAGATCACGAGTATTGATTTCGACCAAAACGGATAGACCTTTTTGGTCTGAACCTAAAAAGGTTAAACAGATCTTTAGCCTAAAGACCAAGAAGTTTAATCACGAAACCAAAACGGTCAAAGGCAAAACCAAAACGGTCAATCAAATTAGCCAAATGACCAAAAAGTTGAATAAAAATCAACCTCTCTATAACTATATATAACTAATATATATAGTTATTTATATAATCTCCAAACCAAATCATAATTTGGCTTGGTCAACAAAAAAGGGGAAGTGAGTCTACAGGACTCACATCCCCTTTTTCGTTTTGACTAAAGATCCAAAGCTCGATCAACTAAAATCGTTGTGGGTTAATTAGAGAAAGCAGAGTGAAACGCTTATTAGGGTCAATTGGAGTAATCAAGATCATCACTGGATCGTCTCCACAGCCATGTACAGGGTAAGCTAAGGTGCAAGCTACTGTTTTAGCTTTAGAAGCCGTCATAGCTTGTTGTAGGAAGTTATAGTCATATGCTGAGATTAGATCCTCACTGCAAGTGATTTGTGTATTCTCTGTAATAAATTCTTCCTCTGTTATAATCGAGTTGTCTTTGATCGATTCGCAATACATGACACCATTTTTGGCAAACTTGATCTTTATACGAGGTGGGATATTTGATTTTCCTGTAGAACTTACATCAACGGCTATTTTGCATCGCTCTAAAACTTCAATGAATGGTTTTGTCGATATGACAACCCCACCGACTGTTTCCCTAGGGAGTACCTGATTAAGATCCGGAAACTTAATATCGATAAGTGATGTTTGGAATTTAAGTGAACCAACTTGAATAGCCATTGCTGTTCGAGAAACATGTATTGAGCATGGGTCTGTTTCAGAGTTTAAGGAAAGGATCATATCGACTACTCTTACAGGAATCAAAGCTACAATTTCTTGGTCGGTAGACGTATCCAAATTACATTTGGCTATGCCTAGTCTATAACCATCTACAGTTGACACGGAGAGTTGAGTTCCAGATACTTTTAGTTGAAGACAGCGCATAGACGCATGACTGCAATCTTCATTGAGAGATGGTTTAACAGCTTGAAGCATTTCTTTGAGTAAGCTAATCGAAAACTGGAAATATTGACTATCTTTCATTGCAATTGAAGTTTTTGGAACTTCATCAGCGCTGACAACTTCATTAATGTTGATTCTAGACCGTCCCGATTTAACTACCATTTTGTATGTAGGTGTTTTTGCATCATTTTTAGTTTCTTTAGTCACCTGTATTTCGACTGGTTGGTTGCCAAACGTTCTAATAACGCCTAGAAGTTTTGCTGATTCAACAGCTATAGCTCCAGATTCGATCAATTCAAATTCTGATATTGGTACTATTCGTTCGTAGGACTGACACCCTTTAGAACCGATAAAAGCGACACCATGTTCGTTAGCACCTATTAAGAGCTTGTCAGTATGTTTGCTTGAGTCCGAATCTCTAGATGAATGAGTCATACTACATGGGTGAGAAAGGTAGAAAGCTAAATGTTTGCTTGAGTTGAATTTGATATGCATTATTCCACCAGTTGAGATTATTTCTATCCGAACTCCATTTTATCTTTTTTAAACTAGATATAAGTGATCGCCAGCCGCGACATTTCATGGTGACAGTCCTTTGAGAAATGCTGAGTCGATATGAAAAACAATTGGAGTCGAATCAAGTAAGAGGATTTGAGGTGGTGATCATCAGAAGTGAATGTTCAATTTAATCTCACAGAACATTGTTTTTTATCGGTTGTTTTGTTATTTTGACAATGTTACGGATGGTTTAACTAGGACTAAGTTTAGGTTCAAGTGAAAGCGTTTGTAGCTCCTTAATAGAGCTAACTATAAATAGCGTGTAAAGCGTGTCTGAGAATTGGTTGTTCAATACGACACGCTTAATCTTTCTTCCACAGACATTCCCCTACTCCGATTTACTATAACTCAGATTTAGCATAGTACGGACTCTCAGTAGCTCGTAGCAGAAACTCAATGTATTCAGATTGGAAGTTGTTGGTGACATCAACAATGTTCTTTACTGCAATCATCTTATCACCCCAAACTAAGATCACTGATTGATCATGTGAGAAAGTGTATGCCGTTGCTACGCCTATATCTTGTAGTTCTACATACACCTGACTTTGAGCAACGTCTTGTGTTTGGCTGATTCTTTGAATCTTTTGGTCGAACGTTAAACCGTTTCTCATTAGATGGTTCATGAGTAATTCAGCGTGACAAGTCACCTCGAACTTGAGTTCTGGATGATCTCGACCAATAAAGTCAAACATCTCCATTCGCACTTCCATATGCTCGGACGCTGACAAAAGAAGTTCAGCACTACGAACGGTTGATGAAAGCGGTTTGCCCTCCCCTTTTGATTCGTTGACGATCTGCATTAGTACTGACTCTAATTCTTGGATTCTCTTTTTCATTTCGTGTACTCCAATATTTATTATGCGGTATCTATAAAGTTAAACGTACATTCCAAGTGCGTACACCATTAGTCCGATCTACTACAACTGTTACTCGAACACGCACCAAAGCGACTACTAGTAAAAAGGTTGTAAGATCACCACCAACTGCATTCCACACTTCTAATACTTGATTAAGTGCGGTGAACATTTTTGCTCCTAGCGAACTTTGCTAGGAGCAAAGTTCAGTTAATTATGTTTTGGTATACCCATTTGAGTTCTCATTTCGTATTCCCTAAGCTGCTTGTGACTCAACAGTTGAATCAACGTAACCATACATCGCCCACGTAGTTTCACCATAAGGAATCGTCATTTCGCCTTTTATCATATCAAGATAGAAACCCTGTATTTCGATTTCACCTGTGATCATTAATGGGGCAAGTATTCTAAACATCGCCATTGAAGCCATTGCATCATTGACACCTAGATTCTGTTTTTCCAAAGCTTCTCTTGCAGAGCAACTAGGTTCTGAGATTTTAGAATCATCAATGCTCTCCCAGTCATTCTTGAATATCTGATAAGGACTTGGAGGGGTGTCCACACCCTCGATGGAGTGTTGTGACCCAAAATAACAATTACCTCCATTAGCTCCATTACCCAGATCTAACCAAAGACAGTCTTTTGTTGAACGAGAAGAAGCTGATTTCAAATTCTCACCAATTTCCAATCTTGCTTTAGCCGAATCAACTGTAGTAATTATGAGGTCAAAGCTGTCTTTAAAACTTGGAGAATATTTCTCATTCCGATAAAGCCAGTTTGTGCCACCAAACTGATTGAAACGATTCACCAACAAGCTTGCTTTGTAGTGACCTATATCAGCACCTGACCAAAAATGTTGTCTAATTACATTTGTTTCAGTCACGCGCTTAGGGTCAAATACAGTTACCTCTAAACCATATTCTCCAATAGCCATAAGGGACTTATGTAATTTGTGAAGTTGGGATAACATCGCTGAACCAGTACCACCTGCACCAATTAGAGCTACAGATGTATGTTTGTGGATGCCTGCAAATCTTGTGGATGCTTTAAATTTGGTCATTTTTAACCTCGGAATTAATAAAGATTATCTGGTACTGATTTTACCAAATCAAAATAGAACTCAATGGATCGCCAGTGGAGATATTCCAGCAGTCAAATAGTGATTAATTTATAAACGATTGAACACCAAGGTCATGAGCTAGAACCCCTATGGAAGATAATATTGAGTTAATCACAAAGTGCTCTCTGAGGTTTTCATACAAACCTTTTGTGTTTCTTATGTATGAGTAGGGAACTTCTTCTTCATAGAGCCGCTCAGTGTGCTCCTGAACCCTTGAAATTGCCCTCCCCTCTAGTTCCTCGCTTAGCATACCGACAACTACTTCTAAGCAAGAACCCAACTGTTCTTCTCTGGTACTCATTTCTTGTAATTGTTTATTCTCAACATAAAACTTCGGGATTTTGTTTACGATGCTGTGAATGTAGTCTTCTATTTTTCGGTCTGCGACTGAAACTGATTTAGGTATAACTTTCAACGCCTCTACTAGTACTTGATCAAACGAAAGCTTTGCTTGTTCCTTATAAGTTCGGTCAAGGCCGAAAAGTTTTTTAGAAGTGAAAAAGACTGGACTAATGAATTTATGGTATTCAAGATCACACAACATATCCTCGTAAGTATCGAAATTACTACCAAAGTTAAGCTGCAAACTCTTTAATAATTCTCTTGCGTGGTGAGTTCGAACTTTTCTTAGTTCCTTGAATTTATAGTGCCTCTTTCCGTTGGAGCTAGGTAAGGAGCTCGGCACTAAAGCCATACTATGTAGTCGAGCAAACTCGCAAACAGAAAAAATTTCGTCTAGATCACGCTCACCTAACCGGTTGCTCATGTTCCTAACTTGATTCATGTAGTCGAATAATGGTTTTAATCGCCCTAAGTCTAATTCGAATTTACTATTATGTTTTCGACTAGTATGGACTTGTAATAATTCCTCCAAGTACCAACTGCCGGTATAGTCTTCTGCGTCATTCAATGTAAGATATGAAAAACCATACTGGCTCATCACTTCCATTAGACACCCAATCCATTGTTTCATTACAGGACTAAGGTTATCCGAAATAAAGTATCCACCGCGATTTGACGCTGTTCTAGCACCAAAGAAATCCATTTGAACCGCGCTGTATGGTTGAGTTATATCGCTACCTATTGAAAGGTCTAGATTTGTCTCAAGCATTCCACTATTTCCAAGATTAAGCGAACCCTTATATCTTGCGCTTGGAGTTAGTAGTTTATTATTTATATCGCGCTCCATTTTTAAAATACCGTTTTTAACTGAACGGCATAGAAGTAGGCTATAGCGTGAAATGAGCAGTGAGTCCTTGGATGTAAAAACTCGCTCAAAAGAGTCAAGTAGTTTAGGTCTTGTTTGGAAGTGATTTGATGCCAACTCATAGATGAACTTGAACTGTTGACCGTTGCCAGTAAATCTATAGTCAATATTTAAGGCGGTTGCGAATTGACCTTGAATTGCATTTTCCAAAACAAGGGATTTTTTTAGTGTATCCGTTTCAACTTTAAGGTAGGAATTTGCATTGAATGGTTTCATAGGTAACATGGTAATCAACTATAGTTGGGTAAGATGATGACACCCATGTTACCTAAACCAAACTATAAACAAGTGATCACTAAGTTATTATTTTCAATCTACTAGCAAGCTGGAATGCGTGATGACATATAGGACGCCAGTAGATATGCTAAAAGTCAAGTTGGCTGCTGATGTGTTTAGCTTGGTCTTTTGAGTTAACGATACAATAAATTCCATTTAGACAAGCTGCCATTAAACTCTCGGATTCAATCAGGTTGTTAATCTCAACGGCAGAGACATCTTCTACGCCAGTATAAGAGCCGCAAGTTAGTTGCATTAATGAGTTTGTCTCAAAGTCGTGTACAAGGTCTTGTACGCCCTCTGAGAACCCTCTTGGTTGAATATGGATAAGTCGTGACTCGCTAATGGAAATATCATCGTGATTCAAATCAGCCGTATCAACCTCACTAGCCATGGAAACAACTTGCTTCAAATAACTAACAACATTAATGTCTGCTTCTGTCACCAATGGAGGTGTACACTCAATCAGTGCTTTCAGTTTGCTAGTAATTGAAGTTTGAACAAAAGTAGAGTATTCACCAGTAGAAGATAGGTAAATGTCTCGACCGTTAGACACTACTTCCATTTGATAGCTTCGACAAATGTCAGAATATTGCTTACTAACTGAGATTAGTTCTTTAGCTTGGTCATTATCTAAATCACTATCGATAATCGCTTTATAATATAAACTCTTAGCGGCTTCAAAATCCCCTTTAAATTTAGAGCACGGACATAAACAGTCTCTTAAATAAAACCCCATTTCGTCCCTAAGAACCTCATCCTCAAATGGTTCAATCTCCTCTGATTCAACGGCTAATTGGGTTATGTCGATATACGTATCTTTTGGAGACTCAGGTAAGTAATCAAGAATAGAAACAAGATCGCATGATCGAGCTAATTTTGTAGATGTATTGAATCCTGCTCCTGCAAAACTCAATTGGTCAATGAAATGATTAAGCCAAAATGCTACTGGTTTACTCAAATTTTCAAGATCCAAACGAGTATATGAATACCCATTTTTAGAACCGATTGTTAACCCAAGAGCATCAATTTGTGAATCCATACAGTTAAATGAACTATCATTCATAAAACTCCAATCCGTACTCAAAATGCTATTCGCAAGGTTTTGGGTCAGTTTACTATGTTTTAGGGTTGCAAAGCTTTCCAGTGGCTTTAGAAGCTCAAGGTATCGTGATTTGTATTTAGAATGAAAGCTGCGACCTACTGATTCAGTCATAGCCATTATAAATCTAGAATTGTCTAAATGACTTGAATTAGGGTCTATATTATCTGGGTTAACTAAAGAAAGGTGATGCCCGAATCCATTACAAGCTAAATCGCTCATGAATTTAACTTGACTAGTTACACCGCTATAGGAGAAATCAAGGTCATCAGAAAAGCACTTGAGCTGATTACTCTTAGTTTCAAAATGCTTATTGCGACAAACTTCGGCTTCATACATAGTGAAGTTCTTTTTTAGTGTAGGAATCCCACTAACATTAAATGAATTAATCATAACTACCACGCTGCCCCGATAGCACCAAATTGTTCTTCAATCCAACCCTCAAGAGTCAAATCAGGCTTGTACTCCAAAAGTGAGTCTAACGGAAACTCATTGACTCCCTCCAGAGACTTCCACAAATTTAATCCTTTAGTGTGCTCGTCAGAAATAAATGACTTGAACTTAAAACCTGAGTAGCGAGAAGTAAGTAAACAATCAGCCATAGCCTTTATGTTGCGACTGTTTCTTACTTCTGGTAGAACCGCTGTCCCTAGGCATAAGTGGGTATCGTCATATAAGTTAGCTAAAGGAGCATGAAAAATCGGAGTTGAAAGGCTCGGACGGTTAACCTGCTTTGTCGCAACAACAGCAAGTCTTTGGTGTTTCTTAGATACAAAGAAAACTAGTTGAGGGTGAGGTACAGATGGGATTACATGGCTAGTATAGAATTGCGTAAGCTTAGTATTAGCTTGAGTGTACCAAACTACAGCATCATCATTTTCAAGCAAAACAGTGTCATCAATAAAGCTACGACCATGAAGTCGAGTATTTGTCGAATGTTCCTCTGAAATACTAATCGCTGATTCTGCCTTGTTGATACAGGATTTTAATGTAGAAATAAGCTGTTTATCATCAAGCCATAACCCATCTAGAACATCACCCTTTGAATCGATTGGACAGCGCATCGCTCCTATATTTGAAAAGATCAGTGCGAACTCAGCCTTTGGTCTTACGACTGTATTGATTAGTTCATTGCGCTTAGTAGCATGAGTAATGACTTCCATGAGAACCTCTTTGAATCCAATTGATTAACTTAAGCTAATTCTATCAATTCAAAACAGAATCAGAGCGATCGCCAGAGTATGATTTGGATTGACTAACTCAATACCAAAGAATGGATCTTCCTAATTAATCTCAACGTGAAATTGTAGGTTAGTTGAACCTAGGTCTACCACGTAGGACGGGAACGGATCGCCTGTGGTGGTGAATTTCAGCCTGAAATTGTAGGTTAGTTGAACCTAGGTCTACCACGTAGGACGGGAACGGATCGCCTGTGGTGGTGAATTTCAGCCTGAAATTGTAGGTTAGTTGAACCTAGGTCTACCAAGTAGGACGGGAACGGATCGCCTGTGGTGGTGAATTTCAGCCTGAAATTGTAGGTTAGTTGAACCTAGGTCTATCACGTAGGACGGGAACGGATCGCCTGTGGTGGTGAATTTCAGCCTGAAATTGTAGGTTAGTAGAACCTAGGTCTACCACGTAGGACGGGAACGGATCGCCTGTGGTGGTGAATTTCAGCCTGAAATTGTAGGTTAGTAGAACCTAGGTCTACCACGTAGGACGGGAACGGATCGCCTGTGGTGATGAATTTCAGCCTGAAATTGTAGGTTAGTAGAACCTAGGTCTACCACGTAGAACGGGAACGGATCGCCTGTGGTGGTGAATTTCAGCCTGAAATTGTAGGTTAAGTTGGGTCATATCTAGAGGTAGAGTCCATATCAGAGTTCCCCCCCCGTACTGGCTCTATGCAATACAGGGGGGGGAAGGTCATAAAACTGGTGGGACTAAAGGGTGCGTGGCTTCGAATACTTTTGGTTGAACGCAGCTGAACTTACTAATTAGTTCTTTTGAACGGATAAGAGAATGTGTTGTTCCTTTCCCTTTGGCGTTAAGAACCCTCTGAGTTTGGAGCGACACAATACTATTAGGTGTTGCCTTACTATGGGTTTCTTTTGCCACATTGAGCATTTCATCGATCTTTGATGTATCAAACATAAACACCTCTAACCATTTATCTTTGTAGGTGGTAACACATATTTATATAAAAGAACCATTTCACCCTTTACTTCTTCTGGTACTCCATCACCCTCAAAGATTGATGTGTGGCGAACCATAGGGTAGTCGTTAGAATGAAGCTCTCGAACTTGATCAACTGTAGCTGTCGGATCTGGGTCGTCTAGGACGATACGCCCAATTTGAAATTTTCGTTGTAATGCTTTCATCAGTAATCTCCTATCTAAACTCGAAATGCCGTAGCGTCAAAGCCAAAAGGGTTTTCCGCAAGTGACGATGTTGATTCTAGTTCTGGTTGGCTAATTTCATTTGGCTCTGGTTCACTTTCGATTTCTGACCCTTTCTCTGCACTAACAGAACTTGCTGCACTTGCCGTGGTTGCTCCTTTTTGTTTTTTTGCTGACTTAGGCTTTTTAGCTTTTGATTCGGCTTCTGAGAGGCTTTTGACGTTATCTGATAGACTTTCAACAGCATGACCTAATTGTTCAATTACGAGGCTATCAATGTTGTCGATTACTTCATATTGACTAAACAAAGGTGTCGCAAGAGTTTTGCGCAACTTCTGGATAGCTTCACTGTCTTTATGAGTTGCACCACCCTTTCCAAATTGAATTACTACTGTTGGGACTTCATTAACGTATTTCAACTTAACATTACACTCATCAAGTTTTGCTTGCTCTAGGATGTTGAAGATGGTTGTTACTAGCATTTTGAATAACCTCTAAAATTCTTAATTATATTAATCATATCTTCCTAAAGCGGAAAACAAGTGATCACCACATGATTATCTTGGTAGCTACCCACCTTATGAGTAGCTACGCTAGTCACTAAAATGTGAAACTGTTATCCATTACGGAACGTACAATAGCCATTTGCTGTTCTTTGTTACTTTGCACAACGTGAGAATAGAGCATGGTGTTATCGCTCATTGCAGGTTCAGTCTTAGCTAGGAACGCAGTTTCAACTACCACGTAAATGTCATTCCCATCTTGGACGTTAGTGGTTACATGCGTAGATAACTCTGAATACCCATACATTGTCGAATTACCGATGATTTCTTCTGCAACTGCTTGAGCTTTTTCAACCCCTGTAGCGATTGAATCACTGTCGTTGAGCTTGTAAGCGAGTTTTGCCACTTGAGTTTGAGAATCAAGAGCGTCAATTACAAATGTAGATTTGCTGTAGTCAGTAATGGACACATCTACATGATCAGCAAATACCGCAGAACTGGCTGTAGTTAGAGTAAGACCAACTAGCGTAAATAGAGCGAAAGATTTCTTTAGCATATGTAACTCCTTGAGTCGTTTACAGTGGATAACAAGTTCAAGGTTATTTTATCAATCAGAACTGCTTTCCAAGCGATCGCAAGGTGAGCGAATGGTTTTCGCAGATCACTGATAAGGATTGTTTTTCGAAGCCAAAAAAAAGCCCCCTAACATGGGAGCTAATATTCTTAGTGTCTTAATTAAACTATCGAACCTATGCGTGAGGTGTGTATGTTAATCCCATTTCGATATAGCTTTTTGGTGCGTATGAAGCCCAATCAAACTCAAAGTCTAACAGTGCGGATAAAACTTTGTCTTTAGATGAGTTCGTGATTTGCGCCCATGCGTTCTCTTTACCTTTTGCTGCACAGTACGCTTGTTCGAAACCTGACTCATTAGCAATTATTGCTAGTTGCTGAATAGTAAAAATAGATAGTAGGTCTTTAGTTGGTTTCCAACTTTCGATTATGACCGCCTTTTTCTGTTTTTCAATTTCTGCAATATTTCGTGGATCGTCTGCGTTATTCTCAATAGTTAAAGAGAAAGTGTTGCGCATTACTTCATTTGCATTAAATTTGGTCTTGTCAGAGGCGTCAGAGTCCATTAGAACCATTTGCTTAGTAAATGCTGCAATAGAGTTTTGAACCATCACCTGTAGTTCCTGAGGCGTTTTATTACACAAGGTTGTAATTGTCTCTTTGCCAAATTTTGGTGATCTAAGTGAACTATCAACAGACATTGCAATGACAGCTAATGCAAATGATGGGTTAGTATGAATAGTTTCGGCAACGGCATCTTGAAGCATGTTTGCATAAGTGCGCTGTATCTTTTTCGATAACTTGGCTTGTGTTTGTTGCTCTGTTTCTACTGGCGACTTATCAGACGGAGTTTGAGCTTCTTTTTTATTGGCTTTTGCTTTGGGTGCTACAACATCCTTTTTATCTGTATCTGGTTCACTAGTGGATGTTCCATTTTTTGCAGCCGCTCTGGCTAGAATAGCTGCTGTATCTTCTGCCGACTCTGTTTGAGCATTTGCTTTCTTGGCCTTAGGGTTCAAAAACTCTTGGTGCTTTTTTACTTGCTTACTGTGACAGTCTAGGTCAATACACACATTGCTGAAAGCTTCACCAAATTCAGCTCCGCTATCATGCACGTAGGCAACGCAATTAGTGCAGTTTTGACAGTCCTTAAACTGAGTCTTGCCAACAGTATCGGGCGTAGCCATTCTTACTTGAGATTTAGGCTTGATGGTTGAGGTGATGACCTTTCCAAACCGTTCTTCAAGGTCAGGTTTTCTTACTTCCTCTAACCAAAGTTTTGACTTTTCTTGAAAGCAAGACGGATTATTACACTTATCTGACTCATCGCCTTTGAACATGAAGCAGTAAGCACCGCCAGAGTTGTGCTGACAGCTAGAACAATCCGTAGTGTCGAACTTAGCTAAACTAAGGTTTAGTTCAAAGTTAGATAGGCGTTTCTTTACATAACTCACGGTATACTCACTAGGGTTAGCAATAATACTTTCAAGAGTTTGCTTTTGGATTGTTTCATCAAATTGGCTTAGTGCTAAACAGTGACCTTTCTTGACTGGTGATTGGGAGTCATCAAGTGCATCCAAAAGAGGTTCACAACAGTTAGTCAATTGTAGAAGATCGCGAAACACGTTTTCACTTACGTTAAGTTTTATAGCAGCTGTACCTATGTCACCTCCCTCAAGTCCGATATATTCTTTTGCTAGTTCTGCTCGTTCGCTGATTGAATCATCACTTCGCTTATTGTTCTCATCAAGAGCAATAGAAAGGGCTTCACTATCTGAAATACGACCTTTATTCAAACAAGGTAAGTCGATATCGATACCATGTTCAGAATAGAGCTCACTGGCGATCTGCCAACGACCATAACCTGCAACAACTTCAAGGACATCCGCACCATCAATTGTAGCTTCACGAACTACTATATTTTGAAGAAAACCATGGATTAACACAGAGGCTTTAGTTTCGGCATACTTGGCAGGGTCGCGTCTTTTTCGATAGTTACCCATTGGTGTAGCTCTAAGTTCACCATGCTTTCTATAAATGATTGCAGAACCCGACTTGTTGCCTGTATCTATTTGGTTAAGAGTGCCAGCTTCAACACTTGGCAACTGCATGGTTTCTTCATTAAAAGAAGATAGAGAAGCGGCATCAACGGTTTTTGATTTGGTAGCTGTAGTATCAGTAGAAGTGTTCATACATCACCTGTAAATGTGGTTAATTAAGACAGGTTCATTATATGTTTCTTAAATGGATTCCAATGGATCACCAGAAGAAGGACTGCTTAGAAGAAGTATTGAGAAGGGATTGGGAATGCGGATCACCAGGAGTTATGTCAGTACACAATTACAGATCGTTATTCAGGTAATCATGAGCTAGCTTGGCTTGATCGCTAGGAACTACCCATCTAGTTAACTGCTTTTTTAGAACCAACTTGTTAATTGGTTTGGATTGGAGTCCTAGCAGATCGATGCCTGTAATTGAAATTTGTTTATGAACCATCAGATCACCAGTTCCTTCAACCATAGATAATGAATATGGAGTTGAACTGCTGATCAAGTTATCTGAACTAACAATAGAAGTTAGACAGAAGTCCGGTAGCGGATCGCAAACTTGGTCGACGATAGCAATGTTCATAACCCAATCATCAATTTGATTTAGTGGTAACTCAGTGGGAAGAACAACGTTGTACTCTTGGGCGAGCCCTGAGTTTGATGCTAGTAATACACCGATCATTAGAAATCTTTTCAAATACATGCCCTCTTAATCTTATTCCTTATTGTCTATGATCACCGTTCCTTAAAAAAGTTCCAAAGCCCAACAATTATTTGAAGGGCTATGAATGATTCGTTGTGCGTTATGCTGCTCTGCTTTCAGAATCCATTTGGGCTTCATTAGCACTTTTCACAGTTGTTGCTTCATCCAACGCAGCGACCAGTTCTTTATTTCTAGCTTCCAAAGCTCGCAATGATGACAAATCATAACTACGGCCCAAAGTCTCAGTCATAGTTGACAGATCATCCTCATTTTTTTGAACGCGCTTTAGTGCTTCTTGACTTACATACTTGAAAGACTTGATAACTCGAATCGCTTCTGGAAGAAGTTTTCTATTGTGACAGTTTTTGTTTAGGTAGTATTTGCGACCAGATGGGCCAAGAACAAAACAAGCACTACTTGAAAATATCTGAACAGTTTGAATTGAAAACTCACTCATTGTAAATAATTCAGTAAATCTATCACTAGTCGCGCCAAGGTTGGCACCTCTTGTTCTACTGTACTTGTCATAAATGGCTGTAGCTAATACTTCCGAAACTGAACTGAACTCGGCACCGTCCATACTGAATGATAATGTTGAAGCATCACGGTTAGCAATCAAGCATTCAAAATCACTAAGTGCATCCGCTGACAGCTGTTTGTCTTCGTATATTTTACCTTTAACCATATCAATAGCATTTCTGGTGAATGATTGCTTATTCAAGAAAGAACGATAAGCCGACTCTTCATCAAAAATGGCGCGTTCATTTTTCTTTAGTTCGATCAGTTCCTGCATTCCAGATACGCTCGCTTTTATCTCACCATAGGTGATCACATCTGATTCTAGGTTTAACTGACGAATGCCACTTAAAGTCCCTTTCCTAAAAGCAGAAATTGTCGCGCTCTTTGCTTCAAGTAACTGGTATCCCCAAGCATCAAGCGATTTGTTTAGTGCGTAGAGAACAACATCAACAGAGAATGTGGAAAGAGCTTTAATTGCCTTAATATATAGTTCGTGGCCTTGTCTTATTCCTCTACCAATACCTTGCCATAATTCAGCAGGGGTAAGAGGGGCAGTAAGAACGCGTATAGCGCTAATTCTTTTTTGAATGTTCGCGCCAGTACTAAGTTTTTTAAAGGTACTAATGACTACTGCCTTGTTGCCCTTGTTAATTTGCTCATAAAGATATTGCTTGGCTGAGTCTGTGTCATAGTCTTGAGTGAACGCTATTTCATTTTCTGGTATGCCTGCATCTACAAGCGCTAGTTTTATGTGGCGATAAAGGTTTACAGAAACACCACGCATTAATGTAAGTTCGTTATAGGAATCTTGACAGCCAGCATCAGCTTGGGCCCTTAACTTATTGGCTGCATCTTCTTGCTGATCTTTTTCCTTTGATGGAGTGCCGTAATCAACAAAGCAAATTTGACAGGTTTTATCGCCTTTGTTTCTTTGGTAACTCTTGACCACATCATCAATCATTTTTAGGGTTTTTGACCCTAATACAGTCTCTGAATGAGCATCAGCAGCTTGAGGTGATAATGAAGCCTTACGAGCATCAGAAATAAGCAGAAGGGCATTATCATTTATCACGGGTGAATTCTTATAGTCTTGTGCGCGTTCAACCAGTGTGTTCATGTATTCTAACTCTTGATCAGATATATCCACTTCACAAGCAATAGGTTTCCCACCAGTCATAGGAACGACAGCGCAGTGATCATTACCTTGCGAATCAACTATTGGAGGTAATAGCTCTAATAATTCCTCGCTAGTAATGGTAAAGCTAAACGAGCTGAACAAAGCTGAAAGCTCTTCTAGATTATTGAATGACTTACAGCGTCTAGTTAGCGCGACTGTTCCCTCTGGCTTTATCTCGTAACTTTCATCTACTGACACATAGTATGATGCGAAGTCATCCAAGCAGTGGATTGAAGCTGCTTTTGCTAGTTCTGGTGCTAGGAGGCGCAAATAGCCGTAGATCTCTATTAACGAATTTGCTAATGAAGTACCAGTACCGAGAACAACACCGCTATTGCTATAAGTGTTTATTAGGTAGGAAATTTTAAACGATGCATCTAAGGCAAAGTTAGATGGCTCAAGTGTACCTACACCCTTAACATTTTTTAGCATTGAAGTACTGTAGCCTGAGTTTTTTACGGCATGAGCTTCATCAATAAATAACCCATCGAATTGTAGAGACTCAAAGCAAACTGAACCGTCATAATTCGCTTTTACTTTCTTTACTTGTTCCTTGAGGCGTTTCTTAATATTTTCGACCTCACGCACTGTTAAGCGCGATTCGTCATATGTGCGTACTTCATCAAGTTCTTCTAGGCGCTTTTCAACTTCTAGGTCAACATAACGCATTGGAGGGGTAATTCTGGTCGCTGTTGAGAACGGCACGATAACAAAGTTAATCTCAGAAGTTTTAATTCTTTCTAGCGTTTCGAGTCTTTCTTTAGGGCTTAGTGATTTGCTGTTCAAAACTAAAAGTTTACTTCGGTCGGACGGATATAGACGAAGCCATTCAGCGGCTGTCTGACCAACTAAGTGATTCGGAACTTCTATACAAATCCTTTTCTTAAGTCCAAGCCTAACTAGTTCATGGCAAAGGATAGCGTAAACAGCGGTTTTGCCTGAACCTATTGCAGCATCTAAAAGGAGTCCGTTTCCTGTAGATGATATACCACGTTGAATGGCACCGTTTTGGTGATTGTATGGTGTAAACGATGGGTTTAAATCTGGGTAAATTGCGTTTGTATACGCAGACATAAACGGAGCGAAACGGTTTACCTTTTCATTATAGCAACGCTCTATAATCTCAGCTTTTGGTTCAACAAAAGCTAAAAAGTCTAATTCCAAGTTACGAATTGCTTGTTTTAATGTTCCCGTTGCTAAGTGATCTACCCCAATCACTTTGTTGTCATCACCGTAAATTTTTACAACTTGCTCACCAAATCTAAAAATCAGGCTTAGTAATTGACGTAAATTGTGTGTATCGGTTTTGTATTCGACTTGCGCTACTTGGTCACCATTACCGACTAGGTTTGCTTTCCATGAACCGAGAGTATGAACCATCTTTGAACCATTGAGAAAACCTAGTTTCTCGATAACAAATTCCTCTAGGATCTCAGCCGGAAGCCAAGCAGACGTCATACTCAGCGTAATATCACCTAGTGTAATATCTTTAGGTAAAACTGAATTTAAAGCTACGATATTAGACGCAAGGCGTGTGTCAGTTGATTCTAACTGCTTGGCCAATTCCAATTTAGACTTAACATCACCTGATAGATAGACGTCAGACAGAACATACTTTCGTTCTCTTGGGTCGTAAAAAATGAATTCTCCCATTAGTGAGGATTCAACTCTGCTTTTTGTTTCACCAACTAAAGATGCTATTAGTTCAAAATCTACTTCACCTGTGAATGCCAATGATAGATCTAATGCATCTTTTATAGTTTCAGCTGATGTTGGTAAGATCCAAGGTGTATATGCGCGCTCAGAGAAGATTTGCGCTTTTTTCGCAGATGGAGCCTTGTATTCTAGCCCTGTTAACTTGCTTTGTGATTTGGTAGTACCTGCATCATAATTTACTTCAAGAGCTAATAGGCTTGCATAGCGACGATCACGTTTAAAGGCTAATGAGTTAGCACGGCTACTAATGAATCCGCATTTTTTAACAAAAGCATTGTAAGTTTCATTTAAAGAAGTTCGTAACAGCTCCATTAACTTTTCATCGGCTGATACCTTACATTCTTCTGCAAACAAATCTTCCGCTATCCTAGCAATTTCGATCATGCCTTGAATTCGTTTGTACTTGATTCCATTTTCTGTTGCATCTACATCATAGAACCCATCACTTGATTGGAAAACTAGGCCGTTGTCACTAGTAGTATTAAAAGTGAACGGTTCAGCCGATGATGGGTTAGCGAGCTCTACATCTGAGTTTGCGACAGCATCTTTATGTTTAAATGATGTATAACGAAAGTTGGACAGGGATTTTAGAATCGCTTTGTAAACTTGCGCTTCAATATCAGCTTTATTTTCCGCTGACCATAACACTTGCTTCTTATTGAAAAGGAAATCTTCGACTGGTTTACTCAAGTTAATAAAGTTATCAGTGCCAAGAGCGGCATTCATATTGAAGTACTGACTGCCGACACTAGATTCAATCGTATCTAGCCAAGTCGGTGCCAGTTCAGGGTTCTGTTCACGTTCGAACGATAGAACATCAACCGACATTTTTGTATTTGAATTATTTTCAAACAGTTCGAAAGGAACACGCACGGCACCGATTAAATTAGCGTACTTACTAATTTCTTTACGGTCCTTATCATTTGAATCATCCATGAATGAAGTAGGCATTATAAAAGTCCCTACACCTTTGTTTCGTAGGCTCATGAGGCTTTTTAGTACAAAGAAAGTGTGGAGTTTAGCTGCTGATATGGATAGTCCGGTGCGGTCAGAGGTGCGAACAGAATTATAGGGTGGGTTGGCTACAATCAAATCTTGAAGCGGTATCTTAACATCCTGAAACTCAGCATTAATTGTATTAGCATTAGGATACAAAGCTTCGGCGACTTTAAAGCTAGTTGTGTCGTATTCAATAAGGGTTAAATCAGAATCAGCTTTGACCTGACTATTGATAGGAGCAATTAACCGACCAGAACCAACAGCTGGATCGAGGATTCGACCTGTTGAAAATCCCGACAATTCAAACGCATCCCATATAGCGGTGGAAATACAAACAGGAGTATAAAAGCTCGTAAGTGATGCCTCTTTAGCAGCCGATAGTTCATTAGTAGAAAGATTGTTAGAGAGCCACTTCAATCGCTTAGCGTGACTATCTTTGCTTGAGTCAAAGATGTTTCGAATTGCACCAAATCCGTTGAAGTTATATAGAGCATCTAGATTATCTGGATCTGGTTTTTGTAGCTCCAAAATGGCAGCTTTAACAAGTTCGTAGTTTTGAATTTCCGTCTTGCCAACAACTGGCATGTTTCGAGAGAAAAAGTCTTCGACATGGGCGGCATTAACAGTAGAGGGTAGTTTCTCTGCTTTGGTTACTTGTCTCTCTTGAGGCTCTATAGTTCGTGCTGCTTTTGCTACGCCTTTTGCAATTTGTGTTAGTGCTGAAAGTTCAAACATGATTAAAACCTATCTAGTAAATTTGCTATCCCTATTTTAACAACCAGAAACTAAATCCAAGAGATCACCAGATTTTGATTTTCTGTAGACAGTCCCAGATCATAGAGTGAACCGACAATTCCCTATAAATTCCACTGGTGGATTACCAATAATTGGCCATGGTTTTTAAAAGTTACAGCTGTCACGTTTGTTCTTGTGATATTTCAGGAAGAAATATTTGATTGTGGATGGTATTTATTAGTAGATCGCTAGAGTAGGGGAGTGCTAAATTCAAAAATTTCACTAAACATAGATGTTTTGGTTTTAGGTTTATATCTAAGTAATTCAATGGCTTAAATTATTTGTTGCGAAGAATTTCAGTCTGAAATTGTATGTTACCCCTATCGAATCAAGTTTCATTTTGATAGATCCTCAGTTGAGGAATGCGTTTTATTAACAACCAAAAAAAGAGTGAACTCGTCACTCTTAGGCGTTGATATTTAAACGTGAACTAAAATGGGATATAAAAATCTTCGTCAATAACTAAATTGCTTGAGAGGGCGAGTTTATCTTTTACACTCATGTAAAAATCATAGTTGTCCTTAACCATGAACGAGAGCATATCCAGAGCAGGGTTTGTATGTTCAATTCCATATGGTCCTAAAGCGCGTTGGAGGTTATTTTTCACCATGCGTACATGAGACTTCACTGAACACGCATACCAGTTATAAATAATTCGATGGTTTGTGAAATCCGACGGTTCTAAATAAGTTTTAGTGGTTGTCTGGCCAATCTTAGTGAATGTGGCCGGATCGCTACTGTCAGTGAACAGACCTTGATCTCTCACTTCAAAACCTTGAGCAACATATGCATCTATGACATCTTTAATGTCGGCAATTCTGTTTACACCAACTAACGCTTTTATTTCCTGCCAGTAAGCAACTCTCCCTCCCATGAAGTGGTTATAGTGGTCGCGACCTTTCGATAGGTATTTACATTCAGGACAAGCATCAAATGAAACATCCTCAGTACCTAATGAGAGCATGAGACTATCACAGTTTGGGCATTTTGCGATTACTATAGAATTACGATAAATGTTGAGATAGTTTGAGCCGTAGTTTTGCATAAAATCCTCATTTTTAATGATTGGGGCATTCATCGTTATTTTACAAATAACAGTCTAAATTCAAGTGATCTCCAGAGAGACCACTCAGAATGATGGGACTCAATAACAGATCACCATCAACTAATTTCGATTCCGAATTTAGACTTCATGGCCTTGAATGCCTCTGCTTTCTCATTTCCTTGTAGGGCTTTTACACATTCGTCAGAATGGCTTGAAAGCGCAGTGTCGATGCTTATGGTAGGGGAGGCTATAGGATTACTTGTATTCATGCTGGAACCATTGCCTATTACCTCTTTTAAGTAGTTAATCGTGTCCATTGTTTCTAGGGTAGGCTCATCACTTCCTTTCGCTTCGTTTTTGAGCAAAGTTATCACCCTTTCAATTTCACGTAGCATGGGTTTTTGCTTACTAATCCATTGCTCGGCTCTCTCTTTCTGGCCCATAAATTATCCATCCACATCAAAAATAAAAGTAAACGAACCATTTTCGGTATTGACCTGAACTTCACGTTCAGGAACTGGGACATCCTGATCAAATTCAACTAAATTTGAGTTAGTTACAAGTGCAAGTTTAACCGCCTGCCGGAAGTTATTGCTTAACCTGGGAACGACTAGATCACCAAAGGCCAAACTAAGTTCTGATTGCAAATGAGTATCCACGTCTTCACAACAAGAACAATTGAATAAACTTAATGTAAAGAAATGACCAGAATCACGACTTAGTATTCTGTTGGAGGTCTGCGTTGAACATTCGAGGGCTAATAGGTCCTCTTCACTTAATAGGTAGCTTGAAAATGCAATGCCTGTTATTTTTTCCATTTTGAACCTTCTAATCCACGTCGTAACCGATGAAGTCAGTTTTATTGACCAACAAATATGTATACTCTTTTCCGCCTCTGTTGCCTTTCGAACGCTCGGTCCAGCCACACAGCCATTCTTTATCACCATCATTTAAAATCGTGTAAAATACACCTTCTCGAGTAGGACTGATTGATATGACTAAACGCGTAGATAAATGATTCGCTATGGTAGCCCTGATAGTTTCAGCGTCTGTAGGGTTGGCCAACTTAAGAATGCGATTTAGCGACACTACTTTTCCATCGACTGAACAGCCAGTAGATAACCCGTTCATGCTTGGTGATAGCCATGGGTTAGCTTTAAGGCATGAAGCTGCTATGGGGTTAAACTTTGCTTCAGTAGTACAAGCTTTAGAAACATACTTACTGGTACTTGCCATACCGGCATTTAATGAAAATAACGTGTAGGCCAGTTCATCCTTGGGTTCGAATACTTCAACAGTAGAAATGACTTTTTCCATGGCTTCAAAAGGAAACCCTTTCGTACGTGAAGACCTAAGGCAAAACGTGCCACCAGTTGATAGAAAAAAATCACCTTTCTTACCATCTGAAAACACAGTGGTAATCTTGTTTTTGTCGGACAGTGCACTTCGAATATGGTCAATAGCAGCCTTTTGTTCTTTTAATGAACAACCAAAACTTTTGACGATCGACTTGGGTTTATATATCGCTGCTTCTAGTAGAATTTCAGGAGTAACAACAATCCCTTTGAATCCATGTAGTGTTCTTGTGAACTTAGCTTTCGTAGATTCGATACATGGCAGTAACCTCAGTTTTGCTTTTAGAGGTTCAATGCAATTTTCGGCTATAGTAACGAGTCTATCTACATTCTGGACCGTTATTGGCCAAACAAGGGGTTTGCATGATTTTAGCTGCTTAGGAGTACCATAATTCGCGATAATTCCGTAACTCAAGAGTAATAAGTTAACAAACTGACGAAGCTTAATATCATCTGTTAGTTTCATGCTGCTGAATAGACTTTTTAATTCGGTAAACAAATCAACAACAGCTTGATAGTTCATCTTGTTCACAAGTCCGATCGATAGAACCATATCCTGTTCAATAGAACCAGCATGAGTCGTAGGTCGGCTCATAAATTCCAATGCAGAATAATGAAATATACCGACCTGCGATGGATCAAAACCATCTTCGCAATACTCCATTACGCGCAACCATGTAATTGGTGTTGATTTACCTGAACTAAGAGTAAGTATTCTATGAATCGTATCAACTTCACTTTGGCTCTGTAGCTGCCCTGTGAGCCAGCTTTCAAGTTTGGCAGTATCTTTGACTCTGTAGGGCTTTAAGTCACTCAGAAGCGCCCTGAGAAGGCTTGTATTAAGGTTTAAAGCTGAACCACTATCTATGGCTGGCTGTAGGAAACTGAAATCAATACTGATTCCACATCTGTCTAGGTTGTTTCTGGTTTGCATTTATGAACCTTATCAAATTGTGTGAACCCCTACTTTATCGTTCAAGAAACCGATTTAGATGGATCACGAGATTTAATTCAGGTCATAAAAAACCCAGCAGGAAGCTGGGTCAGGGAGAGGATCATCAAATGTGGTTTAACTCAAAAAATCAATTGCTCTGGTAACATGCTTATCTTCGATACCGATATAACTCTCAGTTCTAATGAAAAGCCCATTAACATGACTGGATTCAAGCTGTTCAGCATCTAAAACCACAAATTTGCGAGGCAACTTATGATCAAGAAATTGGTTTATCTCTACAGACTTATTTCTATCAAGTGAAACAGGGGTATAGCCGACAACTTTAGAAAATATATCGTCACCGAGTTTATTCCTAAGCCAAGGTTCATCACAGTCTGTACGCCAATCGGAAGAAATAATGATCTGAATCCCTGGTACTGAATCAATGATCTCAATGATACGACCCTTAAACTCCAACGTTTCATTCTGGTTGCGATGCATCACACCATGAAATGATAAGATTAGAGTCGGCTTAACACTTGAATATGAATTTGAAACAGTCTCATTAATTGAGTGCGTTTCGTCCAAAGGGAGGGGCGCAATAGTCGTTTGCAGTTCTTCTTGCGTTTGACTGTTCTTAGCGTCATCTTTGAAAGCCTTAATCAAGAATCGATTTAATGCAATTGCACAGATCGACATGAACAAGAACCTCCAATTAATTATTGGATGCCAGAACAAGCTATAGTAACCAACTAGAAACGCACACACATCGATTATAGTCGTAAGAGCGAAGTGACCAAACTTCATTTTTGGTAATGACTTAGACATTAGAAACTCCATCTGACGGTGTTGAAACCTCTGGTAAAAACAGAATGGGCTTAGATATTGCCCGGATTTGATAGTACCCGCGATTCCGGCCGTTTGTCTTTGCTTTGTACATTAGTTTATCTGCTAGATCTATCGAGCCTTTCACATCATCGCTACTCAGCATACTGTAGCAACCAGAACTGAAGGTTACTTGAAGTGGCTCATTACCGAACTCATCTCCCAATATAAATGGTTCATTTAGAACTGCTGAATAGAGGCGAGTTAAAACACTTACAACATCTGAACGATCCCATACTTTAGGAAGGTAAACCAAGAACTCTTCCCCACCTAATCTCGAAATAATGTCAGTATTTCTAAAGACTTTCAGCATGACCTCTGCGAACCATTTGAGAACTTCGTCGCCAGTGGTGTGACCAAATCTATCGTTAATAGACTTAAAGTGATCTATGTCCAATAGCAAAATAGAGAAAGTACGGACGTCACTGTCACGAAGCGATAAACTATGATTTCGTTCGAGGTGGTCTGTCATATATCGGCGGTTATACAAACTGGTAAGAGAGCAATGTTGGCTCTCATGAAGTAACCTTTCAGTGGCTTGTTCATATTCTTTAGTTGTTCGAACTTCGTTAGTTACATCTGAAGCAACGATGAAAATTTGATCGTCACTAAACAAAATATTGACTTGGCAGGCCATTTCTTCTTGCTTGAAAGCGCTCGCCGTCAACAGAGGTAATGGGTAAGTGCAATCTTTCCAAAAGATAAGCTGATCACTGTTCAGCTTGCTTCCTTGCAGGAGCGTATTCACTACAGTGTCGTGAACCGAAGAGGCCTGAAGTATATTCTTGCCGCTTGTGAATTCTGCACGAAACTGTGGATCTAAATGACGTAAAAAATATTCATTAACATGCTTGATTTCGTATTGAAGATTTAAAGTGATAACAGCGAAAGGTAACTGTTCAACTGAAATTGGGATACTCATAGGTCGCGCTCCTTCAGCATGATGTAAATGGAACAGTTTTTGTCATTAGTCACAGCGTTTAAATGAAACATTTCTATTTTTTTTTCTGTACGTTTGATAAGTGAATGCAGGGGCTTATGGGTGTTGTTAACCGAAATTGTCTTTGCAGAGCCAAGGCGTCGAGCCATTGCGGTTAGGTATTGTCGAAAAATTGCTTCATCATCTGAAAATGGATAGAAAATCTGAACTAGGTGATAAGGAGTAATAGCCCCGATGTAGATATACTCTTCCATCAAATTATTCGGGTCTATATGTTGGCTGATAGATTGACCTAAATTAACTGACTTGTAATCCCGGATCTCGCACGAAAAATCAGCATCTTTAGTCCAAACGTTGATCTCATCAATCGAACTATTAATGAGTCCGAAACTTGAAGGTTCACTTTTGAGAAGAGGGTTATGAGAGCTCGACACTTGATAAGCAATCAGATCGAACTCGAGACATATATTTACGAACTTATCGTTAGTGAAAAAAGTAAAACCATCTTTGTGGAGTAGCATTATCTCAGTAGGGGATGATCGCCTATGATTAACCACGCTTTGCCCATCAACGAAAGTAAAAACATTAGGTTCACTAAGTTTCGAAATGTCGGAAAAGAGTTTTTGATCAGTAACACCCGAAAAGACAAAGCAGCAGTGATGATCTTCTGGGGAAAAATTATCTAATTCAAAGTTGGACTGAACGATGTGCTCAAAATCACTAGAGATCTGTTGAGAATAGACTAAGCAGTGTTCTTGAGAGCCTACACCAGCCCAAAGTATTGTTTTACTCGGCTTGGTCATACTCTATGTCACCGAAGTTGACGTATTCAATTACATTAAAGTTAGTTTGTGGGAGGTATTCATATAGGGCAGTTTCTATATGCTCTTCGCTTAAACTAAAATGCTCGTTTGTGTTTGGGGTAAGTGGCAAAGTCTGATACTTCAAAGGAAACAAGCCAAAACCACGAACCCATACGAGGCTGTATTCACAAGTGTTCTTTGCTTGTTCTACATAGCCTTGGAAAGTAGGGCAATCAAAAGTATCTTCGATAGAAAATACATCCAGTAAGTCTATGCCTTCGGAGATCGCTAAAGGCGCAGGGATCAAACCAATCTTCATAAATAGAATTTTTTTTTGGGAGGGGTGAACTCTAATTTTGCTTCAATTGTCTTTTAGAGTCAATAAAGCCCAAAACAATTGGGTTTTATCAGTAGAAAGGGAAAGTGATGTCAAAGATTTGCTTTAACTTACAATATCGATGCCCTTAGCGATTTTATTGATTGTGGATTGTTCAATCAGTTTACCTACCCAAAACGAAATCCAAGGGAACGCTAAGTTGTGTAAATCAGTCCAGATGTATCAACAATTGAATCAACATACGATTGGCTAACCTTATTACAAGATTAGTAACTAAATATGAGTACCGTTTATGTCACCCTTGAGTGATCACACAATAGGTTTTAAACTAAATTGGCATCTATTTCACATACAAAGCAAACTATCCATGCGAACCGAAACAATAGCCTACTTCTATACAGATCGAAGTAGAGCAGATCTAAAGCGGGCTCAAATTCATACAGCTAACGACTCAAATCTGATGGTTGTTCGCTCGTTGTTTTGGAAAGGCGATATTGATTGGTCGCAGATCTACCTTGTAGTAATTGACTATACAGCTGAAAACCACAATCAAATAAACGAACTGCTAAAGCGGTTAGCGTTACGTAATAGGCCACCAATAGTTGTGATAGATCCCAACTATAAGTCATTGGATGAAATCAACCGGGCATCCGAACTAGATTACTTCCACTGCATACGAGAGCCAATTAATCAGAATGACCTGCGTTCATTGATCACTAGCGCTAGGAGGCGGTATATCGAGGAAAGTAAGGCTCATGTTAAGTGGCCGATCGTTATGCGAAAAGAAACTTTAATAGATATTCAGCACAACTTGAAAAATCTAACTCCGGGTGAAATAAACTACGTACTAACACAGATTCAGTCTCACAATCAGATTTATAGCAAGTTTGTTTTGGGAGTAAACAAAACCTATGTCGACTCGAAGCATCTCCTAAAGGTGGTAAACCTGTATAAAACGAACAATCGATTAGTGAACTTAATGCTTGCTGAGCTAAAAGCAAGGGGAGATTATTTTATAACAACCGGTCGAATCCAGGCGGAACTGATTCTAAAACAATCTATACGTTATGCAGAGCAACGAATTAAATCGCATGATGCTATGGAAAGCCTTTTTACAGAAAGCAAGTCAGATGCGGTTATAGCGAAGAAATTGATTATTGCGAAAATACGTTCGGGAGAATCACATGGACTTGCATTAGCCCTTAATAAAGCGATGAAACAGGGCGAAAATGATAAATCCAACGTGATGGAAGAGCTATCTGAACTTTCAACCTTTTTCTATCAACAGGGTAATACAATAAAGGCACAACAATTAAGGCGGGAACTCACTCTATTCAATGCACGATTGAACAGAAAAATCAGTCTGCCGTTCCACAAGGAATTGTTGGTGATCTATTTTGGACTTCTTTCAAATCAATATTACATTCAAGGTCAATATGTTGCTGCTAAGGTTTATCGGGAACTTGCACACGAACACTATGAAGAATTAAGCTCGCCCTCAAAATTTATGGCATTAGTGCCAATGCTATTACTCTCTGTGTGGCAAGGAGACATATTTATGGTCGATCGCATGGTTAAGCTTGGTGAAAAAAAGATCGATGACTTCAAAGTTCTTGGCGCGTCTCGAGACATAAAAGAACGATATTCACTTCTAAAACGGTTGTATCATAGAATGATTACTGGCCGAGCAACATCATCCGTTTGTAGAGAAGTTAGTCATTATTTTCCTAACTCTGAAATAGAAAGTTTATGCTGCAATGGGGATGTGAACCATAAGGTAGAAGAGTTAAAAAGTTATCACAAGCAAAAGGCACGTGTAAGGCAGTTCAACTGAAGGTCGACAAACCGCAGAACCTAACTACTTGATGACTCACTTTATCCAAAGTATCCACAATTATTATTATAATAGTTTTTAACTCTTCTTATGATCTTCTTAAATCTTCTTAGCTGAAAATTAATTATTAAATTCAATTAGATAGCGGTGATTCGCGTGACGTAATTACCTAAGTTCGTGACTAATTCACTTTAACTGCACTATATTCGTGACAGAACTACCGCTTAACGTGACAAATGTATCCTAAATTCGTGACATAATTACCGGAGAACATTGGCTAAAAGTGCATATTTTCTCTCAATACTGGTATTGAGGAGTTGTTTTATTTTTGAATTCAAATTATCGTGACACTAGATTAACTCGTCACGACAATTAGGGTAGATATGTCTCAGATCACAAAGAAGGATGTTCTTCGTCAGTCAAATGCGCTGACTACTGCTGCATACAGTTTGGGCCGGAACGAAAAACGCATCCTCTACATAGCTTTGAAGCACTTTTTAGATAACCCGATTGATTACAAATCTAGCGACTTTGGCCATGTCAGTGTCGATATTCATACTCACCACTACGCATCACTGTTTAACAGTGAAAATGCGAGTAAGGAGATTGCGGCAGCGGCTACAGCGATGAAGGGGAAGGAGGTTGTCTTCTATATCGCTGAAGAATCGCTTAATGAAGATCGAGCTTACGACAGTTTTACTTGGATGGTGAAGAGATCGCACCGACCGAAAAGGGGCGTCACAACTTTCTATTTCAATGCTGAGTTGATCAGTATTATCACAGCGGTTAAGTCAGACTTTACTAAGTTTCTTATCGGCGATGCTGGTGAGCTTAGTTCGGGTCATTCCATGAGGCTGTATGAATCACTTAAGCAGTGGTCGAACCGACGTAACAGTGTTTCCTTTTCCGTTAAGTGGATGATAGAGCGCTACTGTTTGCCAAAATCATACGAGCGAATGAGTGACTTTAGGAGACGATTCCTTAAGCCTTCTGTTGAAGATATTGCCAAGAATACCGACATCAAACTCTCATATACTGAAGAGAAGCGAAATGGTGAAATGTATATCAACTTTCATTGGGACAGTATAATTCGTGACAAATCTACCCAAACCATTGAAGAGAGTCTGTCGCTAATCGAACAAGTGAATGTCATTCATTGCAAACTGGTGGCGAACGAAGAAGTGACCAAAAAAGAGCTACAACTTTTGAAAAAGAACCTTACAGCATTTTCTTTGGCTGGTGGTCAGCTATGTGAGAAAGCTATTCAAGAGTTGACGGCACTATAACTGTCAAATAGCTGAGCTATAAACAGACACTTAACTACGATTCGTGACAGGTTTACCTAAATGGGTCCCTCAAATCGTGACAGATCTACCCTTTAGTTTTCAAATCGTGACATATTTACCCTTGGTTACGTAAAGTCGTGACGGATTTACCTTTGGCTAATGAAAGCCGTGACAAATCTACCGTAAATGCATGGTGTTAAAGCTCATAATTCCTATCTACAAGATAAACCGTGACAGATTTACTGCAAATACTCCCTTAACAAGCATGCTCAAAGCTGAAATCGTGACATATTTACCCAAGGCAAGCCCACTAGATATGGGGTTGAGAATTGAAATACCCTTTAGACCATTGCTCCTGACCAAGCCAAGTTATTGTGATTTGTAAATTTTATCAGTCATGAGCTTTGTGGTGATAGCTGTAGTCCCCTTATCAAAGCCCATAAACTGTTCACAATAAGCTGGGTTAATAGCTCCTTCTCGTAAATCTAGTTGTTGCATCAGGTAACCGACCAATCCGCCAAGACCACCCGGTCGATTAAGTCTAGATGAAGTAGTAAAGTTGTTCTTATGGTCATTAGCAATAAGGCTTTGCATTAGACCCAGGTTTTTATATGCCGCTTTTGAAGGGTTTAGGTTTTTATCTACAGCACCTTGCATTAAGCTTCCGCTATTGCCCGGCTCAGCAAGACCCCTGCTTGGGAACTTACGAAAGCCTGATTTTGAATTTAGTGGTAAGTCTTTGATTGTGATCGGATCTACTCTTGTTTTGATCACTTCTGAGTGAGAAGTGCAATCGCAATAAAGATCAGCAATCACTTGTAATATTGCTTGTGCGATGTTTACCAAAATTGAATTTCCAAGAGCTTTAACTCTGTGTCGTCGGTAGTTCCCCTTGCTCTCAAGTGAAACGATGTCATCCATCAACGTTTTACTATGGTTCGCTAAGGTAGGGAATTTTGACCCTGGCTTATGAACTGCGTGCTTACTGGCCACTACATCAAGAACACTAGCTGTTGAATGGTAAATAGGGGAATCAGAATTGTACGCAACGATGAAGCAACGGTGACGGTAATATGGGTAACCAAATGCTGTGGCCGATATTACATCCCATTCTACACGATAGCCCATTTCAGTAAGTCGGCTAACACAATACTCAAGACCTCCACTGAGAAGGTTAGGGCTGTTTTCAAGTATGATTACCTCTGGCTGTAAATCTTCGAATTTGTCTAATAGGCAATGAATTATGCCGCTTTTTTTACCATTTATTCCGTCATGCTCAAGAGTGTTCGCTGAGCTCAAGGTCTGGCATGAAAAGCCTGCAATAGCGGCCTTTGGAAAAGGAACTATTCCTTCCAGTAAATCCTGCATCGTCAGAGACGAAATATCGTTATTTATTTCACATGGAACAATATCATCGGCTTTACAAATAGCAGTGTATGGATGTTCCTCGTCAGAGCACGCGACATAGTTAACATCCCCGAAAACATTTAAGCCTTGCTGATCAAGGAAGGTATTACAGAATGAATCAATTTCAGAGGTCCCGATACATTCAAACTGGGCGTTCATAATTCTTTTTGACGCTTGGTGGAATGAAGATACTCCTGCGCAGAATTCGATAAAAGGGATGTAGGGTGAATTAGTCATAGTTTGAATACCTAGCCGGAAAAAAGTTTGTGATGCCCTAGGGCGAATGCAACAGAAGTTCACTCATTAAAGAGTTCAATTATGACCTCCACTGATTTTGACTAATGAACCCATGACGTACCGAATTTCTTGACTTCACCGTGGCCTTTGTTTGGTAGGTTCTTACCACAAGTACAAGTCAAACCACCGTCCTCATGAAACGGAAGAGTGTCTGCTTTTTCCTCAGACACTTTATCATCTCGACCGCAGGTGCATTTGATATGGAGTTTGATTACGTTCATAACTAGCCTTAAGAGTTTTGCTGGTTGGTATAGTGCAATAATACTTAACATAAACAAGATTCAAGTGATCACCAGTAGCAAGAAGGGTTGGTAATTATGTATGATGGGAGTTCTCCCCACACACAGCCATAGTCTCTTTAATGAAATTAAAAAAAAGTAACATTAAAGTCTTTATTGTACTTATATTCGTCTTGAGTATTTTTGCTTCTCAATACATATCCTATAAGTATTCCAGAACCCTTGACCTCAAGAAATACAAATCACTATCGTTAGAGGAAATAGCGCCCAAGGATATACGGCAAGAGACAACGAAAGCTCAATTGCTGTTCGAAGCGTTACCATTGAAATGTGTTTTGGGGGATAAAGCTACTTTTGCTGTGGGGATTCACAAGGAGCAACCAATGTATGCCCTTAAATTTCAACATCCATCTGAACCAGAGACTAAATATACTCAGTTAAGACGCAATGCAATCAAGGGTAGGGGGTATGAATTAGTAGCTCATGATTTAAAAACTCACTTGAACGTCACAGTGGATTACGAGCTTTCTCAAAATAATAAATTCTTCATCACATTGAGTAGTGTGAAGTACATAACCGATAAGAAATCCTATTCAATGGAAACGGTCGTGTGCGGTGGGTAAATCGATTCAAATCAATGACTTAAAAGTTTTAGGGCGTTTTGTTCACCCCATGAACAGCCCATTTATTCGTGGTCACTACCCGAACACCGACCGTAAGGTGAACACTCACAGATCTACAAGTACGTAGAATTATGTAGCTCTAAAAAAAACTACTATGGTGATGTAGCCAATAGGAGCCGGGTATGAGCCAAGTAGTCGTCGATATAAATTCAATATTTCAGGAAACATTCTCCTCAAGCAACGGTGTTAACAAGAGCGTCAACCGTTCACCAAAATTGACCACTACATGCAGTGGGTTTGCTACGTGGGGAGATGAACCAGTTGAAGCGTATAATGGTGAAACTAGAGCTTGGCTTGATGCAAAGGGCGGTTTAGTTCAAGGCATCTACGTCAACATGCCAGACCGAGACTACCATGCTATTCAAGGGTGTGTTTCATCAAGCTGCCTGAAGCAATTCTCGTTCGACCCTCAAGGTGGATATGATTACTTTACTGGCAATGTAGATAAGAAAGAAAGGTCTCCCCAACTTGTTAGAGCAATGACTGCCGGGCACTTGATTCATGGTCATATTTTGGAACCGTGGCTAAGTGACTACGGTGTTACAACGAACATGACGATTGAAGAATTGCAGAACAAAGGTGTGAAAGTAATTGAAGATCATGATGAATTGAAGAAAATAATTGCTGACTATAACTTAAAAGGAGGAAATAAGAAGATAGCCGATAAACTTAAATTGGTGCAAGCTGAAGTTGATCCGGCCTATGTGTATTATCCTGATTATCTGGACTCAATACATTCCGATAAAGACTTACGTAGTCTTGATAGAAACGACTACGATCAGGCTATTAAGGCAGCGACTACATTCACTGACTCTTACTTATTTACTCGCAACTACAAGCGCGGTGGATACAACGAGCTAACAATTATTGTCTTTGATAAAGAAACTGGACTTTGGTTAAAGGCAAGAATAGACAGAGTTGACCATGAATATCGAATGCTCGATCTGAAAACGATTCATACTTTGACCGAACATCAAGTTCGTCGTGACATCGAAGATCGATTGTACGCAATTCAAGGCGCCTTTTATCATCGAGTAGCTACGCTGGCAAACTTCCCACTCAAGGACATGTTTGCCTTGACCTTCATTGAGTGGGACGAGCAAGTGAAGTTTCAGAACGCCTACTTATCAGATCAGAGTTGGAGTAAAAGTAAGAAGTTCGAAGACGAAATTTATCGTGATTTTGTCGACTGGCATAAAAGTACTGAGCAAAAGAATAGTCTTAACTACTCCGGTGAGATGATGGTCGAACTCTCATTCTTCAAATTATCGCGTAGACAAAGAGTAAGTTCATAGTGTTCATGGGGTGAACACCAATTCAAACTACTGCAAAAATACGATACCTTCCGCGTTTGTGAGGCCTCGACGGTTTTCATAAATTAAGTACCTTGGTAAGATGCTTTTAAATTATTACAAGAGTTTAGGCATGTATCAACCAAGAGTATTCACGTTAGACATTCAAAAACAGCTGCGTGACACCCAAACAGCAACCGTCATTGAAGTCACCGATGCAATTGAACTTTTGACCAATAGAAGTATTGAATTGATTGTAAAGCTAGGGGGGATAGCCGAGGCTCATCACCTTTCAGGCTCCATTTTGTTAATGACTCTGATTAGAGAGTTAGATACTATGATGGACGAACTACTAGCTCAGAACGATTTAGACGTTCAGTTCATTGTAAAACTATTCAATCAGAATGCTGCATACCCATCCAAAACCTTGCTCAGTAATCAGAAGGAATTTGGTATCGACGTGGCTTTAGCTCAATTGTCGAAAGATGTATCAAACCCTGATCATTTAGGGCAATTGTCTGCAGACGGAACAGCAAGTGAATCGGCCACGATTGAATTGAGAAAGCAATTTGCTTTTGCTTCAAGGAAAATTGAGTTAGTTCCTGATAATAAACCCCATGTAGTAACTGAGGCTGATGTAGATATGTCTATCTGGCTGGGTTTGCTTGCGATAGCTTACTTAGTGGTACTTGATATAGAAATGCCTGAGTTTAACTGCAAACCAAACTAGGATTTAACCGTGAAACGCATATTACTATCTTCAGCAGTTGCCCTAACCGCAATTGCGTCATCCGCATTTGCAGCTGAACTGCCGTCACTACTTACAGATATGGAAACGAAAGGCTATTTCAAGATCGTAGGTTCGACACAAGTTAAAGAAGTTGAAGATGTCACGGCCGTAATGGTTGAAGACAACTCCGAAGGTAATTTTCATGTTTACTGGGTTGACGATAGTCAAGGCACAATATTTACCGGCGACCTCGTTACAGTCGATGGTGTTAATCTAAGCAATACTTATCGAAACAAGCTAGTCCCTAGTCAAGCAGATACCTTTAATAAGGTTTTCGACAAAGGGCTAGTGCTCGGAGATACTGATGTTGACGTAAATACAGACAACGCTTTGTATGTTTTTTATGAACCGTTCTGTACCTTTTGTCGAAAGTTGCATAAAAACATGCAACCGTTAATTGAAAAGGGTCTTAATGTCCAATACATACCAGTAGCGTGGATACGCCCTAATTCAGCAGATGTGATAGCAACTATTGCCAAAAGTGATGATATTACGAAAGCGCTGTACATGTCTGATGCAAACATCCTTGAAGTAACAGAAACAGCTGATGATCAAACCCGTACTCAAATCGAGTTCAATGGCTTTGTAATGCGTTCAATGGGTATTTCAGGAACTCCAGGAATGGTTTACAAGACCGGGGATGGAAAAGTTATTGTTGCGAGGAACTACTCACAATCACAGCTTGATGATTTGTATAACGAGTTAATGTCCCGAAACAAATAAAGGTTTGAAGATGATAAAGCTTGTTTGTTTGATAGCTACTGCTGTTCTTAGTGCAAGCTCTATTGCAGAAGAACTTTCTATCCAAGTTAACCCTCAAATAGATCCCCATGATGAAGTCTACTCGGCAAAGAAAAATAAGCCTGCTATTTTTGGTGTCCAAGGTAACTTGGGTATAAGAAAAGACCTTGAAGAGAAAGTAAGAGAGTACTCTATGGGCTACAAAGAGCGCATTAGGCAGCTATTAGTGCATTCAAGAGCTCACGATCTGTACATGGCTGCTGAGTCGCCTGAAGAAGCATATAATGCATATTTACTAATGACAGCGGCTCAAAAGTGCTTTGCTTCACTCAACGGGGTGGGTGAGAGTGGCGCTTCAACAATTCTCTTTCGTCTTGCTCAGCATCAGATTGATACTGAGGTTAGGCGCCAGGCTGTGATTCGATCCGAGTATATGCTAAAGCGTGGTGATTACCCTGCTTTAAAAGCGAATATGAAAAATGCTGAATTTTGTAACTTCACCCAGCAACCAATCATAGTAAACAAGGAGTTGACGCAGTACCTTGAAACTCGCGAAGAATCTAGTGAATAGGCTTTCGTAAGACAGCGTGGAGTGATAATTCTTGCTCCACGTTGTCCTTAATCAAGCGAAACGTCATTAACTCACTCATAAACTGCTTGTTGCCGCCAACTACTTGGCTGCAGAAACACTCTCCTTCAACTTGAATGGAGTTACTTGTGAGCTGATTGAGCAACCCTTTAAAGCTAGTGTTCAGGTGGTTTGCCAGTTGGAGCCCGTTCCCAATTAGGATGTCGGTTGTATCTTCAAGAATTGTTTCAAATTTACAAGTGCTGAAGTTTTTTGGCAAAAGATCTTTATCAATTGCCTCAGATAGTCCTTCGACTACTGTTACGCTTACGCTTCTCTTTACAAGTAAAGGAATATGTCGATTTTGATTCATTGCTCTATCCAAATGATTGTTTGAACTAAGAATAGCAACTTAAAGCACCAACCCAGCAGATCGACACAATGAAACTCTGATCGCCCAAAAAAAGCTAGTTACTAAATGCTCGATTTGGGTTATTCTATATGTGCAAATCTCCAAAAGAACTCCACAAATTAACTGTCAAATGGCAGGGATTACGCACATATGATGGCAAAAACTAAATGGCTGAAGGCTAGTTTGGTGGCAAGTGCTGTTTCAACAGCACTATTCCCAACAGTCGTCTTAGCTAAATCTGTTACGGTAACTGGTGATATTCAAACAAAATCACCTAACGTTACCTACATCGCTGCGAAACCAACCGTAGAAGCTTTTGTAGAGCCTGCTGCTATTACCATTAAAGAAGGTAATAACTCTGGGTGTACGCTCACAACTGATCAACAAATTGCAATGGACGCGAAAAATAACGATGGATTGACCTGTCAATTCGATTTCGCAGCTCCTTTCAACATGCAAAAAGTTGCAACAGATGGATATACACAGTGGGCATTAAGCGGTCTTATTGACCAAGTTGGTTCGGTAGCTATTCCGATCACTTCTACTTTCTACTCAGGAAGTGCAAACACACCAGTAGTTATTCCTACAGCCAATATTAATATTCAATCTGTACCACCAATCCCTCTAAATGTATTGAGTGTGGAGTATGTCACCTCGAACAATAACAAGGGGAGTGGTGATGTTTTTGAAGTCAACTCACCGAACCAAGGTAGAAAAGTAGCTGTCACTCTGAATACAGAGAGGAAAGACTATGATCGAGTCATTACGTTACCTGAATATGGCTCTTGTACTATCAGTTCCGGTAAGGGTGAACCTTGTTACATCTCACTAAACGATTACGAGTTTGGTAATGAAGATGATCGGTATGGTGAAATTACTATTGATGCCTTTGCTGATGCGAATAATGGATATTTCTTAGCAAATGAACTCAACCCCATCCGACCAATTACCATTAAGTGGGATTCAAGGCTTCCTGAGTACGTAAAAATGGCGAGCGGTGACCAACCGAACAACAAGACAATCACTCTTGATGACGGTTCAGTCTTAACTGCAGAAGATGGCACCTGGGTTATAGCACTCAAAACCCCACACTATGCACGAACTGATAATTGGTGGAACTTAACCGGAAGAGGCCGATTAGTCCCTGATTCGGCTGGGCATGAAGACGTTCCTGACGTGATCATCAATGGTGCCAACTACTCATATATGTGGAAAAGCCGCGGGACACCAAGTTCAGGCATAATTTCACCGATGAAAACTGAGTATGTAGGCGAGTATGTTGTCATGACATACGATGTCACCTCTACGACTTCTGCTGACTACGAAATTGAATTCACTTTTGAAGACCAATTAGGCAATAACATAGAAGTACAAGAACAATCGATCATCGAAAACGTTGATATTGAATTCATGTCTTTTATTGCTGGTCGAGAAGCCGGTGAAACTAAAGCTTATCCCGCGTTTTTCCCAACCGATGTACAATTTGCATTGTTTTCACGCTTTCGCGAGTTGACCATTGAAAGTGTGAAAATCGATGGTCGCGATGTATCGGTCGAAGATGTTAGTGGCGTTAAATCACATTATAAACTGACATCGTTCCCGGCTGATACGCCGAGCGGTCAAGAGTTGATAATGGAAGTGGTAGTTACTGATAATCAAAGTAAAACTTACACTTACGAAACCCCTCTGATTGTTCAACCTTTTGGTTTAACTGTAAGAAATGAAGATGCTTATGCAAATGTTCAACGTTATGAAGCTGACCTGCGCCAGAACTCTACTGTAAGTGGTACTCGTGACTGTAAGCTCTATGATGATATTGAAGATGCGCGCGGTTCTAAGTTTGAATTCAGTTCTGAGCTTCATTGTTATATCGATTGGGTAGACCTCGATCCAGAGTTTGAAACTCAGTCAATGACAAGTAAGTACTTGTTGAAAGGTTTCCCAGCCGCCCCAAGTCCAACATATCAATATCGAACTCACTTCTTCGACTCCTATGGGAATGAATCCGTTTCAGAAGTCAAAACCATTGAACTGATAGGGCTTGACGTACCTCCAATTGAAATGACGATTGAAAGTGGAGATATCATTGAAGGTGATGCAATGCAGGCATTCGCTACTCCAGTAGCTGGTGGTCGTGTTGCTGAAGTGAAAGCCAAAATGATCAATGCTGATGGTCAAATTGTTGCTACAAATCCATTTGGCGACGATACCGTTACTCTTGTTAGGCAAAGTGGGGTATCAACTTCAGCTTCACCACGTTCAACAATCAAAGTCTATACTGACCCTGGTCAGTTGTGGCAAGTAGCAGATTTGAGCGTTAAGGTAGGGTATGACCGCGATGACCAATACGATAAGGTTGAGCAAATTCGAATGGTTTACGTACCGGACGAGGATGTTACAGCGCTAGTCGATATGGAAGATGTCAACATCGTCAACAGCAAGCCATATACTATGACTACCGGGATCGGCGTCTACGATAAGAAGACAAAAGAATACTGGTATGATAAGCACACTCATGGTGAGTGGATGGTTACCTTGCAAGAGTACATCGGCAACAAAGAGTACAAGAATGTTGCAGGCCCTCAATTGCTCCAAGACAACGGTCAGGCTAAATTTACATTCGATCCGTCAGGTTTAGTTGGTGCTGAGAGTTATCGATTCAGAATCGTTGCTGACATCATATCTAAATACGATGGTTACTCACGTAACATACAAAGTCGAGATACCACCTTTAAAACTCATAAAGGCGGCGCAATTGATGGCTATGTTAGTGCATCTACCACCGATCGAACGGTTCCATTTAAGTACCGTGGTACATTAGAGTTTAACACCAAAGCTGATAAAAAAGCTTACGGTGACATTACTTGGCACTTCCGCAATGTCAAAAACTCAACTTGGACTCAGGTTACTCCAGAACGTGCTGAGCGTTTTGAGTATACATTCACCGATGTTGGTACTTATGAAGTCCGTGCGACCGTAGAAAATAAATATACTGGTGCTATTTCTACAATTTTTGCAGAAAAGCTACTTGCGTATGAAGAGGTTGAATCTTCTTTAATCTACAACGGAACTGAATATGTTAATCAACCAAATGTCGTAAAATTGGACCTACCAAAAGATGCTTCAGCTTATGATATTGAGTGGTCTGAAGATAAGTGTGAGACGTTCACTGTTGGCGGAATTGATCATACCTTTGTACGAGCAGAAGAAACTAAAGTTGATATCTGTGCTCGAGTTTCACTGAAGGAAACAGAACAAGCAGGAAACAAACGTTGGACTGTAATTAAGAAGAAAATTACAGTAAAAGAGCCTTCACCGTTAAAAGTGAAAGTGAAAACTTCTAAGACATCAGAAGTAGGGTTTCCGACAACACTTACTGCCACTGTTCAGACTGACTCATACATTGGTCACGAAGCAGTTGCATCATGGTATCGACCTGATGGTACAGCAATTCCAACGACTGTTGAGAAGGTTTCATCGAATAAGTACAACCTATCAGCAACTTACACAATTACTGAAGATGACTTGAATTCTTTCAAGCAAACACTTCCGTTTTATGTGCAGGCTCAACTACCAGCGGTTGCAGAAACATTTGCAAAAACAGAAGCTCGAATGGCGGTATTAGCATATGAGTTTCCTGAATTTGAAATGACTATCGACCAAGACTATATCTTCGCCCCAACGGAAGTAGATGTATTCATTAAGATGGTAGAAGAACCTGAAGTAAACATGGTATTCAGCTATGACTGGCTAACACGTGATGGCAGTGAACTAGGTACTTCGCGAGACTCGCGAACTGGTTCGCGAGCAAAATACTATGTTAAAGATGCTGGGCTTAATGATTTTGCCGTCCTTATTTCAGACGAACGTGGTAATGAAGTTCTATTAACCGGCCAAAGCGCAGCTGAAGAACCTCAGCCAGCTGAAGTTGAGTTAAAAACTACATTCAGTAACGATCACATGCGATACCCACTCGACGTTGTTGTTCGACCATCGGTTGACTATGACCATAAGAGTGACAAGGTGTTACGTGCTGAATACTACGTGAATGGTCTGTTAGAGCTTGATGCTAAGTCTGGCACTAAGCTGTACTACACGGCAGAAGAAGCGGGTGACGTTACAGTTAAGTACATTACTTACTCAAAACTTGGTGTCACTGATGAAAAGGAAATTAGTTTTACTGTAATTCCGAACATACGCCCTGTGTGTGAATTGGAAATGAGTGAGGCTACTTCATCTTACAACTTTAAGGCAAGATGTTCTGATGCAGACGGCCGCGTTAAGCAGTACTTGATGGAGTTCCCGGAACTTGGATTGGCAGGTTCAACAAAAGAATACCGTCTAACTAAAAACGCTACAGAATTAGTTGGAAAGACATCTTTTATTGTTCGAATGACAGCAACTGATGATTCTTTTGAAAGCACTCAAATCGAAAAGCTATTTATTATCTCTGAACCTAAGGAAGAGGAAGAGTAATCCCTGATATAGCTTATTAATCAACGCCCAGCGGTTGTTAATCACTGGGCGTTTTCATTTACTGGAGGTGTGTTAGAATGAACCAGATCACCACTCGAAATTACGATTTTTTCAAGACTGAACTCGGCTTCCGAAAGCCAAACCTAATCAAGCGAATAACTTCTGGGGCACTAGTATGTGCACTTGGTGTCGCCGGTATGAATGCTTTTATAGATCGATTTACAATAATGATCGACTACACGGGTTACCGATGTTTAGATGCACGAATTCTATTAGTAGACAAATATGATAAGTCCGCCAACTCTGGCGATATAGTTGCCATTGAAGGGGTTGGGGTACCAATTCTCCCTGATGAGAACCGCTACATAAAAATGGTCGCGGGTATTCCCGGGGAAACCGTAACCTTTGATGGCACAACTGTATCATCTACAGGAGGCTTTAATCGGATTGCACCACTTTCTACTGAGTACGACTTAGCAAAGAAAAAATACAATTTGGGTACCGAGTGGGTATTAAAAGAAAACCAAGTTTTTTTGATCGGTGACACGCCTCATTCATTGGATGGCAGGGTAGTGGGGCCGAGTAATCCAGACCACATAATCGGAAAAGCATATGTCTTACTATAAATTAGGTGTAATCGGACTCCTAATGGCTTCATCGGGCGTTATCGCAAAAGACTCAAACCTAGAACCGACACAAGCAGAAATAGATGCATTAAGAAGTACACACTCTCAGTTCGAAAACCTACAGTTAGACGGAAAAAGTGCTTACGAAGCTTCGAAAGAATACTTGGAAGGCATTTCAACCGAACCAACTAACGTCAAATTTCCAGGGTCTGTTGTTTTCACCAAGGAAGACGCGAAATTATTTAGAGAAAGCCATAAGCAAGCGCAAGAGCTTGGGCTTGTAGAGAAAGATAGGCCGGAGTGGATTGTCAATAAAGGTTCTTGGGACTCGACAGTAAGCCAAATTAGTAAAGATGCAGAATCAATAGTTCAAAAAAGAATAAAAGCAGCTTACCCGCAAGTCGCAAAGAAAAAGATTGAGGTTGTTAGAGGTAATGATCAAGCTAACTCATTCCTAGAACCAACTGAAGACATGTACTTGTTCATCACTAGTTCGATGAAATCTGTTGAAATATCTGACGTTTTAGTGGCAGCAAAAAACACAGGTTCGACGGTCGTTCTGAGAGGAATGCTCCCCGGAACAACATCGATAACGGATACTTCCAGATATTTATTGCAGATTTTAAAGGATGCAAAACTAGACAAAGCACCACCCAAAGTAATTATTGACCCTAGATTATTTAATATCTTCAGTATTACATCGGCCCCAGCAATGGCTTACACCAAACAGGACATAACGGTTACCGCCCATGGTTTAGTCGCGTTGGATTGGTTTGTTGAACAAAGCAGAAATCAGACATCTAGTGCAAAGTTAGGAATGTTAACTCCAACGACTGTAATTGTTGAAGAAGACCTACTCGCGCTCCTTGAACGAAAGTATCAAGAAATAGACTGGAAAAAACAAAGAGAGAAAGCTCTTAATAGCTTTTTTGCTCGCCAAACATTTAAGAAATTTCCAGTTCCAGAGGTTGATAAGAACTATGAACTAGACCCTCGGATCATTTTCACCAAGGATGTTTATGCTGGTGGAAAGCTTATGGCTAAGAAAGGGGATGTAGTAAATCCTTTAGCTGGGTTTGAAGGTATGAATCGTTCACTGTTCATCATTGACCCAAGAGACCCTCGACAAAAAAGCTTAGTGAAAGATCGATTGTATTCAGATTCCGTAGGTATCCCGACGATTGTTGTTAACCACTTGAACCCTAAGGAAAAATTTAAGGGAATAAACGATCTGGAAACAGAGTTTGAACATAAGATATACATGTTACAGCCATCATATGTAGACCGATTCAAAATTACTTCGCTACCTATTCGAGTAGATATTGTCGGTGGAAAAGGCATTTGGATTAAAGAGTATGGTGAAGAAACTTTAAACGTCATACATGAACAGTTAGAAGGAAATAAATTATGAATTGGTTAAGTATTTTATTAGGTGTTGTGATCGGCGTATTTTTAGCTTCTCACCAACCAGAAACGGCAGAACATATCAGAAATTACTCCCTTGAAGTGATCGAAGCAGTGCAAGGAATAATTCGAACATGAAAAGTCTGGTGAGGAAAATAACAGTAGCTTTGGCTTCAGCCACATTACTGCTTAGCGGCGCAAGTAGTGCTGGTGGTATGGACAGTCAGTGCCCTGATTCAGAATATTTTACGGGTCTTATGACAGATATATGCTGGACTTGTGCACTGCCAATCTCTTTATTTGGCCTGACTGATCCGCCGGAAGGGGCCAACGATGACTTTATGTGCGCTTGCGACGATGACTTAGGAATCCCAATACCTGGTTTTGCTGTAGGTTTCTACCAACCAGATCAGATCATGGAAGTATCAACAATTCCTTATTGTAGCCCTACACTTGGCGGTGTTCAGCTATCAAATGACTATACACATATTGGTACTTCGTTAGATGATAAATCAGGTGATGACCCAAACTCCCAAGAGTCGAACGAAAAGTCAAAACTTGTCCAATATCATTACAACTATTTGGCTTCCCCTGTACTAAAAATGATGCAAGTGTTAGCAATTCCTGAATGCGACAAGACTCCGGGTACGGTTGACCTTGATATCATGTTCATGTCACCTCTCACTGTAGAATGGTATGACGACCTAATGAGCTTCGTGCTGAATCCAGATGCTGTAGCGTTTGCGAACCCGGTAGGGCAGGCTATGTGCATGTACGATTGCGCCGAAACGATGCTAACAGGTGAAGCAAGTCAAGCAAACTGGCATTGCGCAGGCTGTGATGGTTCATTGTACCCATTAACCGGCAATATATCCGGTGCCGCCGACAACCCAATACAAGCCACGTCATTGGTAACACAAAGAGCAATTGCTAAATCACACAGGTTAGGGTTGAGTGCCTTAACAATGGGTAAAGATGCAATGTGTAAGTATAAATACACTCCAATGCTGCCTAAATCTCAATACAAATTCCAAATGGCCTTCCCAAGCGCTCAAGCGTCGGGATCATGCTGCCAACCTTTAGGCGAGAATTGGCTGAAATGGGGATTGGGCCGGACTTCACCAGGTGGCGGCGAAGATACGACATTCGTATACAACATATTTCGATGGGCTGATTGCTGCATTCCATTATTGTAAAGAGATATAGAAATGTACCTTAGAATACGACAAATACTAATAACTTACATGAGTTTGATACTCATGGTTATTCAAGGGGTTAACGCCACTGCTACACCGTATCGTGTGGCAGCAATAGTTAGTTCTTCTTATAACGCCATAGCAAATCCAGCCTTATTGTTTCCAGCATCAGCTGGATTAGCTGGTCTAGCGTTGTCAAATGAACTACAAGCCGCAACTCTCGAGCCGCCGGAACATAGTTGTGAACCCGGTTATGATAAGGTTTCTGGGAAGTGTATGATGCAGGAAACCGCGTCCATTATTCCAGTATGTCCTAATGGATTCTCTCCTCAAGTGGTTCGTGATGTCGTTTTGGATAAGCCAGTAAATACTTGTGTAGCCAATAAATCAAAAACTGCAGAAGTGGTGTGTCCTAGCGGATGGGTAAGTGGTGGAGCTAACGGTCAGCAGTGTAGACACGAAACATCGCCGGATGCTTATGGTATTTGTCCTAATGGATATACAAAATCTTCTGGTCAGTGCGTGACGGCGTGGAGGTTCGAAGCCCCTAGTCAGTATGTATGTTCAGACCTCTGTAATATCGATCTATCGAATCCTCTAAGTACATGCCCCGCGGATCAAGACCCAATAGCTTAGCTAGGGTTAATAATAAAGCGACTTGTACAGCTGAGGGTGCAGCTCAAGGGAAATGTAGAGAAGGTGAAATCATTTATGTTGAATTTCCTGAACTTGATTGGACGATAGAAAGCCCAATACCTTCACCAACCTCAAGTAATCCAGTGATGTGTTACAGGAAAGCATATGAGGCTCAAAAGCGCGACTGCCCAACTCCAAACCAGAACAATTCGTCAGGTCGCCAAAATGGAGAACCACTTTGGGGAACTCCTACTGGGCTAGATGCAGATAACCCATTGTATTACGACAGTGTTACCGGAGCTCCAACAACCTGTTTAAGAACCTGGATGCAGGACCTTAATGTTTCGTGCCCTGTAGGTACTATCTTCGACCAAACACTAAACGGTTGTATCAATGAACTGTCAGCAGAATGTCCAAGTGGCACAACTTATTCGAATGGACAATGTATTGGTGGAGATGGAAAGCAATGTCCCACAACTCACTATTTCGATGAAAAATCATCCGTATGTACACCGAAACTGAGTGACCCTTCAGATTTTAACGAGCAGTATAATTCAGGGGCTGACTTAGCTTGGGCTATCGGTGGCCTGCAGTCAGGTAAGGTTCAAGGTGCAAATAATCAAGGTGATGTGACGCTTGATATGGGGCTTCTTAATCAGGAAGCCGATAGAGAATTACAAGCTAACAAAGATAATTTTAAAGATGTAGTTGCTATCGGTGAGAATGACCGAACCCATAATCAATACTCTTCGATTGACAATACATTCGGTAATGAGAAAGAACAAACAACTGTTATTCAAACGAATCACGGGTCATATCAGTCCTACTTAAATGACTCTGATCCAGAACATCCCAACTTAGCAGCTGAAGCATATGCTTTGGTTGACGATAATATTCACAAAAATAGGCCGCCAGCTATAGACCCGAGTGATGACTGGCTTGATAGCAGTAAAGATATCAACAAAGGCATTGGGGATGGCACAGATCCATATTTTGGTGACTGTGAGGTTGGAGGAACTAAAACTGTACTAAACCCTGACAAGCAGATCATCACACAAGAATCATGTACTAAGCCAGTGACCATGAACTTCAGCTCTTGCAAAGTTCAAAGGTATATCGAAGAACCTGTTATTAAAATTATCGAAGGGGCGGATAAGGCTGAAGTTGAAGTAATAGCAAATGACACAATTCGCATTACTATGGGTGAGATTTGTGACAACTGCTTAAACGATGGAGGGCAGGCATGTAAGACCTACACTCGGAATGTTGTTGTACAAATGACGAAAGATATCGGTGTAAAGAAGGCGACGTTCACCAAGTCTTTATATGACGACATGATTGTTATCGCGGCTGATGGTAATGAAGTATTTAGAGCCGCAAAAGCTCCTTGGAATGTTAGTGGGTGGCCTTCTGCTGGACAGAGTTGTGAGAACGGAACCTCGTACACTTGGAACGGTTCAATTGATGCTACCCAACAGTTTCAGGAAGCACTCGCTGATGACAACCGTATAGACTTCAATTACAAAATTGGAGTCGGTGGAGGCGGCGAAGCTCATGCAGTTGTTGTCATACAGTTTGACCAAGACATTCGCACGGACTGGTTCGATGAGCCTAGATATGAACCAGAAAATTGTTTTGACCGCTATACAAGCGGCGAGTGTACAGCGACTGGTTGGGAGTGCGACTTGACAATGCCCCCGAACACTTTAGGGATGGAAGACTGGGAAGAGTGGGATGGCGTTAGAAACTGGAACATTACGAACCAAGGCTACGATGCTCGCTCGACGCAAAATGGAGCATTTTCTGCGTATGGTTCAATGCAAAATGTTGGCAATTTATGGTTCCGAGGGGATGTAACTGTACCGTCAGATGATGATGACTCTTTTGGCTTTATGATTGGGTACCCAGAAGCCCCGCACTTCAACAAAGATCCTGACAATGCAGACTACGACCCGAATGCTACCGACCAGGAATACAATCACTACTATGTGTTGTTATGGACATCGAATCATGAGGGGAGTAATGGCAGTTATTACGGTTTGTCTTTTTACAAAAGTTATGTTCCGTATTCAACACTGGAAAATCGATTTCCATCTTATTGGGGCATCAATTTCCATAATGACATGTATGAAACAGACCGGTTTGGAAATAGTGTCAGAATTCTAGATGTCATACATTCTGACAGGACGCCTTGGAGTCCAGGTAGAAAATATGAGATTGAGTACAAGCAAGATGAATTTGGATACGTAAAATTCTGGATTGATGACACCCTAAGAATCGACATACCACCAGAACTTGAGACAATAAAAACGGGTAGGTTTGGCTTTGCGACAATATCATTAAATAACGTGTTTTTTGAGGGGATGGAAAAGGTAGTCCCGTATGATTTTGGCCCGTTGTTCCCTGGAGATTCAGATCCATCACGATGCGTACAGGGTCATGCTGTAGACTTTCGCTGTGGAGCTCTATCTGACAATGGTTCCATTCTGGGTCCTAGTGGTTCAGTTTGGACATATGACAAACTCCAAGAGATGGACAATACCTGTGCACCCTTAGAAGCTCGTGAAGACTGTTCTTGGGTTAAACGGGAATGTGTTGAAGGGTTTGAGCAACCAGATGGCTCTTGCTTAGCGGAAAAGGAGATCTACAACTGTGTAGATAATTCTAACGCTTGGGAAGAAGTGCCGATGGAAAACACATGCTCAGTCCTTCCTTGTTCTGGTGGTGAGTGTGATCATCGAGGTGAAGAGGTAAATCCAGACTTTGCAGACGTGGTAACCCAGATAGCTCTCATTTCCGAAATGAGAGAATACATGGACTGTTCTGATCCAGACGATATTAATACTTGCCAAGTATACAAAGGGGATCAAAGGACTTGTTCTTATGATCAGTTCGGAATGATTGATTGCTGTGAAGAGTTCAAAGGAAAAACGATCGATTTCTTTGCCGTAACTCTCAACCTAATGACAGTTGCTTCCTTTGAAAGTGAAATGTTTGGTATCGAAGAAAGTATGGCATCTCAAGCATGGGGCTCGATGGAAGGTTATGTGCCAACCATAGATTTTGGAATCAACGAACAAGACGGTATTACAGCTGAACTCGGGCAAGTAGGCCAAGATATAACAGATGGAGCCAAATCATGGATAGGGCTTGAAAAACCCCAAACTGAAAAGTTTGCAGAGGGTAATGAAACAGCGCATGGGGAGAAGTCATCTGAAGAATCACCGAACGATAGCAGCGGTGCGGACACGGATAAAGTATTCCTTAATTGGGCTAAAGAAATGATTAAGGATGAGATAATTGATGAAATGGTCGCTCAAGCAATCGACTACATCGTTGATTTGTTACCTGAAATTATGCAAGAAGCTATGGCATCAGCAGGTGAGGCTTTATTTGCAGAAACTGTTAAAAGCCAAGTAACCGATGAAGCTGCAAAGCAAGCTGCAGGTGCAGCCGTTGAAGCTATAGCCGCTTTTATGGGCGCTGTCTCAGTAGCTATTGCAGTTATAAAGATCGCTCAAGCAGTGTATCAATTACTAAATGGTTGTGATGATTCAGAAATGGATATGCCACAAGTTCTGAAAGAGAAAAAATGCTTTTATTCTCATACAAGGGATTGCGATAAAAAATTTGGAATCTGTATGCGAAAATACGAGAAAAAATGGTGTTGTTTTTCATCAATTATGTCACGAATAATAATGGAACAAGCAATCTATCAACCACAACCTTTTGGCGGAAGAGCCAAGAGCAAGTCGGAGTGGTATAACAATGAGCAATGTCGAGGGTTAACCCTTGCTGAAATTCCGCTTGTTGATTTTTCTTCTATCAATCTTGACGAATGGTATGACTTGATGGTTCAGTCAGGCACCTTGCCGGATGGACAAGACACTCTTGAAGAGTGGACGAAGGATAACAGTTACGCAAACCCATACGGTCGCTCAGACTCATTACAATTACAGTACGACCGAGGAGTGGAGGACTTCAATGAAGAATATCGTGAAGTTATGGATCGCTCTGATGTTTTAGGAGAGGCGGATTGTTCTGAAACCTCAAACTTGCAGGGATGCAAGACTGGTATATTTGCGGACTAAGAGGTATTAGAAGGCAGGCATAACGGTGTATATAACGTTAGCCTGCCATTTGATTTACATACCGAACTTAAGTTCTTCCTTAGATGATAAATTCATAATTTTCGGAGACTCACTAAAGTACCCTTGATCCCAGTATGGCTTTAATGAATAAATGTCATCTTTTAGAAAGCGAATAATATTTTCATCATTCATATAAGATAATGCAGTTTGATAGAAGTAGTCATTATGGTTGCTGGATGTCAAACCATCAATCGGAAACATAGAAGGTAGAGTGGCCATCATTACAATGAAGTCACCATTGGGTAGTAATGACCCTTCACTCGAAGATTTATAGTAGTAATGACCTTCCGCTTCTACCATTCCAAAGCAATTTAATGGAGAGATAGGCAAGCGACTGTCCGCTTCGTAGTCACTATTCATGTAACCAGAAAATTTATCAAATAAGTCGGGGTCAGAACAATGTGCAACAGTGCCACTTTCTGTAAGTGGAACAACAAAACTTGAATCATTGAAAGTAGAAAGTCCAACATTTACAGGAATGAATTTTTCCACTTTTACAACATCGCTCGAATTCAAATATGCATTCTCAATAATAGCGGTCATTTCTTCTTGATTTTTGAGAAGCAGATCTGCAATTGCAGAGTCATCATTTGACTCAACAGGTATCACGCGAAAAAGGATGTTGTGTCGATAGTAGTAATTCATCTTAGATAAACTGCCTTGAAGACCGATAACATTAAAAGCAGCCTGAAAAGGGTTTAAGGTTGTTGTTGCTACTGCAGCTACATTGGCCGCTTGCGTGGCACGGACTGAAACATTGGTAAATCCATCAGCATTACGATCAAGGTCATTAGCTTTATGTGGAGATTTACGACTAAACAGATAAGCTAATTGCATCGCATCAGAGTGTTTATAGTCACTTTCCTGAGATAAGTCGTAGTCTTCAAACGATTCAGCATTGAGCATTGTGCGCTCAGTGGTGGTGCCGAAAGTACCACTAAAAGTTGAAGCGCAACCTGTAAGTGAAAGTGCAGCTAAACCGGTAATAGTTATCAGTAATTTGGATTTCATATTTCGAATCATCCTGTGATTTCTTAAAGTTAGGTTCAATATATCAAAAAAAAACAATAAACAATTGATCGCCACAATACTACACGATCGGCGATATTGATTTTGGTATGGTACATCGGTATCTTTAACAATCAACATACCAGACCCAATTTGTAAATCTATGTCTCTAACTGATCGACAACATGCCGTTGTGGATACAAGGGGCCACTGTGCCTGCATCGCACTTCCAGGTTCGGGGAAATCCCACACTTGTGTTTACCATATTTCCGAAAGGCTCAACAATGTGCCGAATTGTTTTTACCAAGCCATCAGCTTTACTAAAAAGGCCGCAGCGGAGTTGCGTGAGCGGATAGAGGGTGAGGTAGGGAGAACTCGTTACGAAAATCAGGTGAAAGTATCAACTTTTGATAGTCTATTCTTAAAGCAACTCAGGGAAGCAAGCGACAATCAGAAAATTGATATAATGAGCACTCCTGAACAGTGGAACTTAGTACGACGAACATTACAGCATCTAAATATGATGAAGATGAAGCATCAGGATGCGAAGAGGATGGTTGATTATTTTGGTGGATTTATCGAGATCCCTCAATCAGAGATCGATGAGAACCCAAACGGGTACAAAATCTATCAACAATATGATGCGTTTCGCCGTCAGAAAAAAATGTGGGATTTTCCATCTATAGCAAAGGTTGTAGTCAAGGGGCAAGAAACCGGTGCTATACCTCTTTTGAATATTACGCATCTACTCGTGGATGAGTTTCAAGATACTGGAGCGATTCAGTATAGGTGGATAAAAGCTTACGCGGAGAGTGATATCGAAGTATTGGTGGTCGGCGATGATGACCAATCAATATATTCGTTCCGCGGGTCCAATGGATATGAAAACTTTATCAACTTTAAAGAAGATTTTAACCCCAAGTTACATGTACTCAATACTTGTTTCCGCTGCAAACCCGGCATTCTTTTCACTGCTAAGCACTTAATTGAGCACAATGATAGTCGAGTATCAAAAGACATGAAAAGCATTGCGAGCATGGGCGGGGAAGTTAAGTTAAGTGCCTTCAAAGACGATAAGGTCGAGATCGAAGAGATTGCTTTGTGCCTAATGGAACAAAGTAACTTGAACGATTGGGCCGTACTTGCTCGAACTAACAAGCGACTTTGGAACTTGGCTTCTATGCTCACAGCCATGGACGTCCCATACAAGACGAAAGAAACTGAGGGGATTCTAAGCCATCCGTTCGTAGATATGGTCTACAAAATAGTAAAGTCTTATTTAAAACAAACGAAAAAACACGCGCCAGACATCCTTTCTTGGCTCGGGGCAACGGAAGATGAAATTCAAGAATCACGTCTTGCTGGTGGCTTATCGCGGAAACATAGTATGGCCAACTACCAACTCCCTGAAGAAAGCGAATTACCACAAAATACGGATGAACGCTTGTTTCATACTTGGAACCACTTTATCTCCGGCGGGCTGCTCACTCGTGACGGTATCAGTGAATTGGATACGCTTATTACAGGGTGTAGAACACTAAACAAGGCTGAGGCAAACATACTTGAAATCACGATCGACATAATGAGGTCTAGTAATCAGGAGATGTTCGAGGAAACAATGAAGACTTTTTGTAAGATGGTAGAAAACAGCCAGAAGAGTCGAGATGAATTTAATGAAGACAATGATGAAGAGGCAGTAGAGTTACTCACGTTACATAGCTCTAAAGGACTTCAGTGGAAGAACGTTTGGATTATGGGCTGTACAACAGGTCAGATTCCGGCGCCGCCAAAAGAAGAAGTGCCTGACGAAGATGCTTATGAAGCAGAGGAACGGAGACTGCTGTTTGTTGGAATGACAAGAGCAATGGATAAATGCATGATGTCATATCTTGTTGGAAAGGAGTCAATATTCATAAAGGAAGTTAGACCCTTCCTTGATTCCGATGAATACCATAAGTTTCAACACTAGATTAATCCCCATTCGGTTGACAGTGACTTAATGGGGATATAACATTGAATAAATCCCCTGACTCTGCCAGATGAGTCTCCCCTTTATTAAAGGGTTCGCTATGTTAAGCCTAAACATAAGCATTCTGCGCGGGCTTTATCCCTATACCCATATTCAAATCAGAGAGTAAATACCTAAGAGAAATGTCTTAGGTATTTACCCTCGTTCCCCAAATCCCAAAAGATCTATGCATCTATTTTTGATTTATCGCAATCTTCATTTTTTTCATACGTGAAAATTAGTGCTGATTGAGTGGTTTTAACTTCGGTTATGCGTATCCCCACAGAACGGAAATTTGATACACAACTTTCTTAAAACGACAAATTTGAGAGATCAAGCTATGTCAAAAACAAAACAACCGCGCAGGGTGTAATAACCCTCAAGGTTGTTCCTCTGCATTAAATAAAAATTAATTACAGAGGTGACTATTATGATCGATCTACGATTACTTGCTTACATAGCAAAACTTAAAATCCAAAAACTGAAAAGATACACAGATACACAAGATTACGAAGCCAGAAAACAAAAATTTGCTTTCTATCTTCATGAACTTGGTAAAACTTTCTTCACTGGTGGTATGTTTGCAGCTTTCACTAACACTGATGACTTAGCAAAATATCTTACGGCAGTAGCAATTGGTTTAATCCAAATGCACATTGCTGATACATTGAAGAAGTAGTTTTTTATCTAACGTAACTTGGAGGTTACTATGGATACGCTTTTGACTATCGGTTTTATAATCACACTTATTGCAGTGCTTATCCGATACTTACCAGCAATCTTGAATAAGATAGAAGCAATTCTTTCCACATTCGAGAAGTAAACTTAACCCGTATTACATCAAGAAATTTTTGTAATACACCCTATGAGGGAAACACAACCCCTCAAGGGATAATTGTGTTTTCTCATAGTTCATAAACTAACTGAGGAAGACAATTATGACCAACCAAATCAAAACAACCAAAGAGACAATTGAAACAAAAACAGAAACAACGGTGAATGAATATGGCTTTAAAACAACCATAAACACTACCACTCGAACTGTTATTCGCACTCATGAAGTTAACAAAGTAACCTTAACTAAGAGTGCATTAGCAAAACGTTCGACCCTGAAAGGCTTCACCAAAAGCAACAAGTTCCTTCCAAATATCAAATCAAACACTCGAAGCAAAAGCCGTTTTCAACGCGCTCTGTTAGTTGTGAATGGTTATTTTGGGTACTTACAAGGAATGGCTTACGGTGTTGGCGGTGGCGCTCTATCTGCAATACTAACAGGAACCGGCGTTGTTGATGTGAATGTGAAATTGTTTGTTGCTTCAAGTGCTCTAATCACCATTACAGGTCTTGTTAAGGTCTATTTCGATGTTCAATTTAAGGACTCTGGATAATTAAACTGAAACCACCATATTTCATTTTTTTATCTTGAGGATTTACTATGTTTGAATACGAAATTTTTGGCTTAACATTTACCTCTCGTTGGGAGTTAGGATCTCTTCTGGTGCTCTTTTGTATATCGATTAACTACATATCGAAAGCGGCATTCAGAATCTTACTAATCAATAGTAAGGGGAAGCATGAAATTCACTAATACGATTGAAAAGAAAGAAGGTGATTATTCACATCCTCGCGTTCGAGTGCACAATACACTCATAGATGCGTCGAAGCGTGATAAATCACTTTTCTTCCGGCGTAAGCCACTTAAAATCACCAACCCTATCAACAAGCAGTGGGCAGTAGCTGACTGTCTTGGTTCTGGTGGGATGAAAGGTTTGAACAAGTCGACACTTGCAATCGAGTACGACACCGCAGACCTTTTGGGAATTCGCATTGGGAAACCTTGTGAGTTATACGTAAAAAATGCAACATATTTAGATATGCTAGTTTGGTCTTGGAAACATCCAGATCACACTTCACGCATAGCTAACCAACACATGATTCTAGGCACCGTCCTAGCCATTGTTGGTATGTTGACCTTTCTATTTTAAGGACTAAATCTAATGGAATATGCAACGGATATTATTTGCTTACTAATTCAATTGATTTTTTAATAAAACAACCAACCCTATCGGGCTAAACGCCTGATACCATTGGGATCTGTTTAGCTCGTTTGATCTATTTAAGGAGCTAAACATGTACCAACCTAACCCAACTGATTTCGAACTGAACCTTGATGCGCAAAAATTCACCCCTGAAAAGGTAGAAATTGAGCGCGCAACTGCACAGGCTGACGAAGCGTTTGATAACTTACTCTTAGTAGTAGGTAATACAGACAGTGAATATGTACCAGCTGTAGATTTATTCGAAATGAAAAGTTTGTTATTGAAAGCTGGCTTTGCAACTTCTTGGCCAATAGCCGAAGTAATTAAAGCTAATCAATACTAACAACAGAATCCTAAACAAGCGTGTGCCTTTGCATGCTCTTGTTGGGTTCTTCAATCTGCTTTCCCTGAGAGTGGATTGATGAACCCAACTGGAGACACACTATGCATGCTACGCTTAACGCAAACACTAACGTAATCACCATCGGTTCAACGTTTATCGAACTGCAGCAAGGTCATATTTTCAATCGTTTCAGCAATACAAAAGCTGAGGGCTTGTTAAAAAGATGGCTGGTCAGTTCAAATCTGATCTCGAGTGACGCGAAAGTAGAAATTGTGGGCTTGCACCAGTGAGCCCGGTTAATCAAAAGCATTTGAATTCAAGTGCTTTTCGTTAACACTCCCCAACACCATTAAATGTTCACACCATGAACACTTTATGGTTAGTAGCTACCAAGTTGATCGTATTAAGCGCTTCAATAATGTAGTTAACAGACAGTCACTGTGGCCTAGACGAACCTTGACGCAACAAGCAAAATGCAAAACTCAAAGGCTTTCACCTTTGCCGGTATACATTTCAATACGTTCACCGGACCAAAAAACCAACCGAATTATCTCCATCGATTCGCGTAAATAAACCACATCGCTTCACCTAGGTTGCAACATTCGTTTCAACAATCCCATTGGGCCACCCAATGGTGTGCCTCTCTATTAAATAAGGAGCTACACCTTGGACATCCATACAACACCCGATGCAGCAGAGTTCCTATTGGGTACCAAATCATCTAAATCAACGCTTGTTCACATTGAAGCTATGACTAAAGATGAACGCGAACTTGCCTCAGTAATTAGTAACTTCAAAGCTTGCTTTGACAATTGTTTCTCATTTATTGAACTCACAAGTGCAACCTATGTACTAGGTTACGTGAATGTTGGCATACCAGTGGAACACGCTTGGATTAAGGTTGGAGACAGATATATAGACCCTACATACGAAACCTTTGGTATCAAAGTAGACGAATACTATTCTGTTCTCGAAGTGCCAATAACAAAGATGTTTAACTTAGTTACAGGAATTGCCCAACATAGCAATGATGTACCAAGAGCCCCTATGCTACATGGCCTAAGTAAACATCCAGATTTTCAATATCTGTTCGTCGACCGTTCTACCAGAATGAATTCATTTATATTCTCAGTAAGCCAAGACGCAAGATTATAACCAACACCTAACCCTCGGGGCATATAACCCTAGGGTTATAGCTCCGTTTTGCTTTAAGGAGCTACAAAATGAACAAACTATACACAAAAACCTCTTGTCAGTTACCAGGAAGCTTTGAAATCAATGAAGCAACCTATGAAGACTACAAATCCATTATCCCAGATGAGATTAAGCTTAAGCTTGCAGAAGACTACTTGCGAGATAGCGTAATCACAACTGAACCATTGACTTCTCCATCGTTAACTAAAATGTACTTAAGCACTAAGGTACAGAACTTAGAACGTGAAGTTTTTGGGGTGATATTCTTGAATAATGGTCACTATGTAATCCATGAAGAGATACTATTTAAAGGCACTATCAGTGCAGCATCAGTTTATCCAAGAGAGGTTGTAAAAGCGGCTCTATTGCAAAATGCAGCAGCAGTTATCTTTTATCATAATCACCCTTCTGGAGTCGCTGAGCCATCACAAGCCGACCGTCAAATAACACGACGACTTTGCGATGCCTTGTCGATGATTGATGTCCGAGTCTTAGACCATTTTGTGGTTGGGGCTGGGGAGGTCGTTTCATTTGCAGACCGCGGTTGGATCTAACAATAATCTTACTTAAACAACCCTCACAGGGGGCCACATACTAGCCCTTGGGAGAGTCGCGTCCTTTGTGAAAAGTAAACTTAGCACAGGAACCACAGTTATGATTAATTCAATGATCTCAGCTCATCTGCATATTGAAAGCCGTAAGTCATTAATGCCAATTTATGCCAAAGCCGTTTATTTTTCAGATGATGAAATAATAGAGGCATTAGCTTATGTAAAACCTATCACTCAAAATAAAGCTGGAAATGAGTGCGAGCTATCAGTCACTCGCGCTAGGCGTTTGTATCGATTGCTTATGGGCTTAGCACATAGACACTTGAACAAACAACCAAAGCCCTCAATTAAAAAGCTTTCTTACCAAGTCAATAACCCCTCAATAATGAGCGTTTTGTTTGGTATAGATAAAGGTTACACACGAATTCAAGGCGGAGACTCGATAAACTTTGCCACGGCAAGTGAATCAGAGTTAAAGATATGTCTCTATGTTGAAGGCAGCGTTACAGAGTACTGCTGTAACGGGATTGAAGCGTTTAATAACGAGCTTTCTCGGTTCACTTCTTACTTTAGAAATGAATTCTGATACTGATGTCTTTTGACTTGCACAATTTATAAATAAACCACCCCAGTAGGGAGCTTTCCTACACAGGGGAAGCTCCATAAGGAGCTACAATGAAGAACTTACCAATTATCCATCCGGCAACCAATATTACTTTACCTGAAGTAGTTTTGACTATTCAGGGTTACCCTGCAAAAGTACCAAACGTGACGTTAAACTTGCCATACTCGGCGATAGCCTACCAAGGTAGACAACCTACGACGCCACACACTGATAAACTACTCGCTAGAGCTATCAGTAAGCAAGCCAACTTAATTGGCTGGTGGTTGTCTAATCTCTACCAATGTGATGTGCACCCTACGGCACCATGGAACATTTCACGAAATTTTAAAGTTGTGATTGGTCCTTGGAGCTTTACTCTTCGAAATGAACTCGTCCGTTTATCTTTACGCTGTTACAGCGCAGGGAAACGTAACGAACAAGATTCCTTGATTGAGTTAGGTGCATAAGATGGCGACGTACTACGTGAAAAGTGGTGATAGATATACCTATACACCAGGTGAACAATATTGGCGGGATAGTGACGGTAATTTGAAAACCGACTTACAACCTGATGGACTCCCAATACCACCGCTTTATACAGAAGAAGGTAATGAAACTAGTACTGGCCATTTTCTTTGTAAAGTAGTGAATAAGCTAAATGATCTGACTATTGAAGTTAAATTAAGGTCTGTTCCTGAACTGATTAGTAAATGTAGTCGTCTTTTTCCCGGCGTCGTTATTAGCCAGTCTGATGAACTTCGTATAGCTGCAGCTCTTAACATTGATGTTGAAGATGCCTCTAGCTTAACTGAAATTATTGCTTATGCTATGAACGATGGTTTTGAAATGGTCGGCGGTACTTACACAATCGACGACATGGAGTTTGATACCATTCCTATTCATATTGATTGGAAGATCCAATAAAAAAATAACTTAGCTGAAACAAAACAAAACTCTTCATCAAGAAGCCTGAAGTGTTTTTGTAAACCAAGGGTTCAAGCAAGAAAGAACGTTGTTCATTCACTTGAAACTCTACCCTTTAACTTAACTGTCTGTGGAGCCGTGAGGCTTCTCAGATCGTTAGTAAGAGCATTAGGAATGTTCATTAAACAACGGCTATTCCTAATTCCCTTCCCTTAACTATAAATTTTGTCGCTCCTGACTCAATTCTTAGCTTAGCTTGCTTCAACAACAACACTTACGTGTGACTTGTTTTTGTTGTGAGACATTAGTCTGATGTGGAATTAAAGACAAAACCCTCAACCATTGGCATTGCCAAAATTAAACCAAACCCACTCGAAGAGTGCATTAAACCCAAGGATCTACATATGTCAGTAATATTTTATCTAGGCTGCTTTTTTATGACTATAGCTCTTTTCTTTACCATTCTGGTTATTAAGAATCTTAAAGTAACGAAGCAGTGTTTTAGTATAAAAAAAATTCGCGATAATAATAGAGTAAAACAAGACCAACTGAGCTATCTCAGATCGGGAAACAAGTTCGGGTCTATGAATGGAACATTTGAATCAACTCAATTTGAACCAAACATAGGAAAATTGTGCGTAACACCAAAGCGATTACCCCGAACTCATACATATAATCAAGCTACATTTTAAACCACCAAACCAAACCAACCCTAAAGGGAGCTAAACCCTTATTAGGGAGCTCCTGTCGCAAAAATATTCAAGGAGCTACAAAATGGATTTAACTAACTATTTCAAAGGTCTTAACGCAGAATTAACTGTTGTGTATGCATTTACACTTGTTGCATTAGTTTTAGCACTAGCATCAATTGTTACTTATGTTGTTATCAAGACTATAAACTCAACTGCTCTAAGGGCACGAGTTTCTTCACTTAAAGTACAGCTAAAGAAATCTAAGAATTTAGATTTTGAAATAGATGTCTTAAGTAAAGGTCGCTCTGATAATCCATACTTTGTAGTATGTGATTCATTCATTGCTACTTATGGTTCAATGACAATTAAGCATGTCAAGTTTGATAGACCTAGCGAACCAAAGCGAACAACCATCAAGGAACTCGCTGTGTTCAAAAGAAAAATTGAATGGAAACACTTAAAGAAAACAGTTAATAAATACAAAGATTGTCAAATTATTGTTTCATCAGAAGTCGATATTGAAGAAGAGCAAAAGCAATTTTCTTCTATCACAGCTGTAGTTACAAAAGAAGCTAAACTACTAGGTCTAAGTGATACTGCTAAAGCAAGAATGCTCAAGCAGCGCACCTCTGGAATTAGAAAGATAGTCGCTCAAAAAGAAAAGATGTCATCAACGATGCAACAAGCAACATACGAAGAGAAGTCAAATTCTTCCTTGATGTTGAAGCAAACCCAATCAATTTCATTCCGTGAAAATGACTTTGCCTGCTTAGCATCAAAGGTTAACTTTTACTTCGATAAAGCAATTGCTATCAAGGCACATAGCCAAAAGGCGCGTTCCGCAGCACGACAAGCGGTTCAAGCTGCTAATCAAGCACCTCAACCAACCACGCAAGAGCCTGTACAAAACTCAGTACAAGCGACAGCGCAGCAACAACCTGATTTATCAGTAGTTGCCAATGCTACCCCTCAAGTAATCGAACCTATCAATGATAACGTAGTTGATATGGGCGAAGACCTTGCAGCGCAGGCAGCAGCCGATCTTCAAAATTCGTATGAAGATGAAGGCCAAGCTCAATACAGCTAAACAAGAAAACTCAAGGGCATTTTTGCTCTTGGGTTTCTTGACCTCCCGCTATTATTTCCTTATTATCAAAGAATCAAATCTTCTCTCTGCCAGCTGAGAGCTCTACACAAGTAGAGTGGGTGTTAAGCCCTAGTAACCCTTCGGGTGAATGCTGAGTGGGCTCCCCAGCTATATCAAAAATTCCCTCTTTAAGTTTAATAGGATGTTTACCTGTCGGTTTGGATTATCCGAACCTAAAGATAAACACCCTGCATTACTAAACACTTAATCTTTTGATTAATTATACGGTAATCCGTAAGTAACAAACTGCGACCATTTATTGGATTGAATAGTTCGTACTTAGCAGATACTCACTGTGTCAATGAGCGCTATACCAAATAAACCAAAACTTTTAACCACCCGATGGGAGAGATCGCTTCCTACGCGGGAGCTCCTTTCATCAAAATTTAAGGAGCTACAAAAACATGTCTATTACCAACTTAAGTGTACTAGAATGGGCCGGAAACATCGGTACAATCGAATACACAGCAAATCAATGTCTCAAGATTACTGTTGCTTATACACGCTACAAAGATAACTCACCTAATGAAACCTCATGGATGACTTGTGTTTTTTCTAAGAACCAAACAACTATGTTCGGACCTAAGTTAAACGTCGGTGATTCCATAGCGGTCAAAGGCGAGTTAAACGTTGGTGTCTATCAGAATCAGAAAAGTGTCACATTGTTTGTTCGACAAGTATTACAGCATGAGCCTAAAGGTGTTAAAAATTTAACAAACCTTTACTTTCAAGCAGCAAAAGTGGGCAACCATCAAGCACTTGAACTTATGCGTAACACTCATCACTTCAACAATCTATTCTGGCAATTTATTCAACAAGTACTTCCAGGAACTCCAATTCCACAACAACAGCAAGCGCCGCAGCAACCTGTTCAGCAGAATGCGCCGCAGCAACCTGTTCAGCAGAATGCACCGCAGCAACCTGTTCAGCAGAATGCACCGCAGCAAACTGTTCAGCAGAATGCACCGCAGCAAACTGTTCAGCAGAATGCATCGCAGCAACCTGTTCAGCAGAATGCAACGCAGCACCCTGTTCAGCAGAATGCACCGCAGCAACCTGTTCAGCAGAATGCACCGCAGCAAACTGTTCAGCAGAATGCACCGCAGCAAACTGTTCAGCAGAATGCACCGCAGCAAACTGTTCAGCAGAATGCACCGCAGCAAACTGTTCAGCAGAATGCACCGCAGCAAACTGTTCAACAGAATGCACCGCAGCAAACTGTACAGCAGAATGCACCGCAACAAGCTGTTCAAAAGGAAGTGCCACAAGAGATGGGGCAAATTAACGTAAGCTCCTTACCTCAACACTTGCTGGATCAAATTAAGCAATACCAGAATGAAGGTGGCGCTCCAATCTCGGAGACCCCGGACTTTAAAGCAAATACTGAGTTAAGCGTTCCAGACGAATTAATGACTAACGCAGCATCTATTGCGGCGAACGAACTTGGTAACTCAGACCACTTCTTTACACCTAATCAAAACACTAATGGAGCTCAATACAATGTCTAAATTCCGTAAAGCAATGAAAGCACACGATCCAATTCGCCATGCACGCATGGTGCGAGTGGAGGCGCGCGGCAATCTTACACGGGGGGCGGCAAATGTCTTCAGTATTGATTAGTTGTGTTCGACAACATCCAGAAGGAGTACTAGCTTACGATTCACTGGAAGTTGACGGACGAAAAGTAACACTTTTCTTATCGCGTAAACCATTCTTCCCAAAGTCGGGATACCTGATGATTAACGAAGGTGGAAAGTTGGAAATTAAGGATGTACCTGAAGTTCCATACGCTGATGCTAAAGAATTGTTCAATAAAGAAGTCAAACAGAAATAAACCTAACCACTAAACCAATAACCCTACTGGGCACTACAAGCCCAACAGGGGAGTAGTGTTCACTTTGGGCTTAAACGCTTCAAGGAGCTACTCATGCTAATTTACAACGACACCCTACAAACGCTATCAACACCCCATCATACCCTTGTGAGAGATCTTTCTGGGTCGAAAGTTTTAAATCGTCTTGGCAAGCTAGAACGAATGATTGAAATTCGAAAGTTTTGTTCATTTAAGTTCAACGAGACAGAAATTAAATTCGTCTAGGGAGAATTATGATGGCTACTTATACACAACACATTGATGTATCAAAAATGCAGAACGAGTTCTCAATAGATGAAATACTGTCTATGGTTAAAAAGAATGAATATGACCCTGAACAGGAAATGTTCACTCTCGAGTTCTCTGATACTCAAGTTGAAAGAATAGCGCGAGCGCAAATGAATCTTGTTATGAAAGATTTGAATTGCGAAGGGCTTGAGGGGTTTAAAAGTGAATATTACAAAAGTGCTTACCATTACGTGGGTACTGAAAGTTTTATTGAACTTTGCAAATCATTTGGCCTAAACGAAGAAGCTGCACGGTACCAAGCCAAATGGTTATTGTATCGATATACTCCTGAGTATTTAGAAGCACTGGAATTCGCTGTAGAAGGTGAGTCTTCTCCTCAATATATTGAGCAAACTCGTTTTGCTTATGAATTGGCTAACTACCTATTTGAGAAGAAGAATGACATTCAGAATTTCAAGAAAATCTTCCTATCTCAAACATCAACCTATTGGGACGAAATGAGCAAGCAAGGTTTAAAGTCTTATGCTTGTCGCACTATGCTTTGTTCGATAATTGAGCAAAACAAACAAAAGTTTTCGCGCTCAAAGAAAGATTCATAACACCAAAATAAACCACCTTTGCGGGGCACACTTACCCGTAGGGGATAGTTGTAGCCCTTGCATATACTACTTCCAAGGAGCTACAAAATGACTAAAGAAAATACCGCTGAACAATTACCTGAAACACTAGACACACAAAAACAAGAGCCTGAAGTTAACACTGATGACTCAAATGTTTTTTCTATCTTTGACACTATGAGCCCTGAGCAACTTGCTTCGGTTTATTTCGATAAATCAAAACGCGAGCAGCGCATCATCGATCGTCACCCTTGTTGGCGTGAAGTGACCTGGTTAAGAGCAACAGATGTGTTTGGTGAATTTTGGGCAGGGCCAAATATCAGCATCCCTCAGCGCACGCATCGACACCCAGCGTGTCCTACCGATATACCCGCGTCATACAACCCAGACCCCGATCTTTTGGTGGACATGGTTATGTATGCTACTGGCGAACGTCATTTGTCTATGGGCATTTATGGCGACACTGGTACAGGTAAAACAGAGCTTCCACGTTACGTGGGAAATCTGCTAAACATTCCTTTGTTAAGCGTATCTCTAACTAAGTCTTCAAGAGAAGATAAAGTAACCGGTACATACCTAATTGAGAACGGTGAAACGTTCTTTGATTGGTCTTTGATACCTATTGCTTACGACCGAAACGGTCCGGGCTATATGTTGGTTATCAACGAAATTGACAAAGGGTGTGATTCGGTAATTGCTAAGTTGCATGATATTGCCGACTACAAGCCATTCACTATCGACGATACAGCCGAAGAGGTTTTACCTCATGAGCAATTCCGTTTGGTAGTAACTGGCCAAACCGCCGGTTCTGGCGACCCTCGTGGATTGTATAAAGTAGAACCACTAGATAGAGCGTTTACTGCTCGTTTCTTTTGGGTTCGTGCAAAGTATCCAGGTAAAGCTGTAATGATGAAAATTTTACAACAAGATTTTCCTCGCTTACTAAACGCTACCCTAGAACCAATGTGCGACTTCTACGAGTTGTGTGTGCAGGCTTTGGAAAACTCACATCTAGATATAGAAGGTGAGGATTTACACAAAGTTGGTGATTCTGAGCTTATTTTCTCTACTCCTACATCAGTTCGTTTGATGAAGGGTTGGGCAAGTTTGCTTATTAAGTATGAAAGCTATCGCAGCGTAGGCAAAGTTTACGATATGTCGATAGGTCAAAGTGCAGATCCTGCAGACAAACGACCAATGAAAACACTGTTGGAAACTTGTTTAGGTGATGCGATTGACCAACCGGCAATCATTGAACCTACTGTTGCTGAATTTCCAACGAGTGAACATCAAGATCTAACTGAAGTTGCTTTGGGCTTGTTCCTTCATAAGAAAGGGGAAGCTACAAAGGTATGGATGATAGGCGCAGACCATCGCGGATCGCACACGGTATACACTCACCCAGAGACAAGCGAATTGGTGTACTTCTTTAAGCCAATGTCAGAGTTCAATAATGACAATGAACAACTAACGAAGTACATAAAAGCAAAATCACAAGAGAAATTGTTGAAAAGCTATGTTCAAAGTGAAGGGTTGTATCGATACGACCTGGTTGCAGAAAAGCTATTCAGAATTTGATCTTTAAATAAACCAACCCAGTAGGGCTACTCACCTACTGGTGATGTAGTCCGTATTTTTTTATATTATAAGGAGCTACATCATGAGCGGAACTAACCATCCAATCGCAGAACAAACATCCATCGAAGCAGCTGTGGGTAACACACTTCAAGCCACACAAGGCGCAGAAGGGTTATTTGCAATTATCCCTGTAACAGTCTCGAGTCCAAGTCCTTTTAGAACGGTTCAGACATTGAAAACGGTCACCTCTAAAGGTGATGACGTTACTGGGAATCGAAAAGTACACAACTCTACAGTTGAGATGTTTGACCCAACCGAGATCGCATTTGGTAAGCGTATTAGAGACAATGTTCGCGCACTCTTCAGAGAGCATGGATACAACCTCGGTAATGGATTATTTCTTGTTGCGGCCTCTAAACTAGAGTTCATCTACAAGGAGATAATAAATTACTTGCGTGAGTATGATAGTGAGGTTATGACCTTCCTTGATAACTACCCAGATTTGATCCAAAAGCAAATCCTCTTAAACCCTAAACTGAAAGCTGAAGTTGAAAAACATCACCCAAGCATTGAGGCAATGAAATCTAGTTTCCAATTCCGAATTGGAGCACCTCAGGCGGTACAAATTCACTCCTCATTCAACAGTGTAACTGACCTTCTCAAAACGGAAGGCGTCGAAATTAATAGCGGTATGATTGAACCAATCATCTCGTCATTAGCTTCGGACATGAAACACTTTTGGAACTACAACATACGCACAATAAGACGTGCTATGGAGGACAAGAATTACCGTGACAGTTTTTCAAATCCTCACAACAGAAGAACAGGGGTCAAAGGAGTATTCCTCAGTGTTCTAAAGAACATGAGAAATAAGACTCAGGACGCTGAAAAACTCGATGGTCGACTAGCAATGGTTACCGCTGAGTTTGATGCAATGATCGATTCGATACCTGATAAAGACATCATCAAAGATACGCACCTTTATACTAACTACGACGTAGCAGTTAGAGTAAATGAGTTCGCGTCTCGCATGTGTGAATCAGAGTACTTAACTGGTCTAATTAATACTTCGAAGGACGTTAATGGTACTGAAGATGACGCAGTGGCAATCGCCAAGTTGACAGAGCAGTATCAGGAAGAGGCCTCGCAAAGTGCCGAACAAGAAGTCTCTCTAGAGGGGTTACTTTTCGGTTGCAGTGAGTCTCAAGTTGATGTTAATGCTGATTTGTCTAATAAAGACGGTGAAGTTGACCTAAACGCGCTTCTTTCGGGAACTGAAGGTCCTGTTGAAACAAAAGTAGAAACAAAACCGAATGAGTTAACTGTTGATAGCGTAACTGTTGAAACCGGCTCTGTTAAATTTAACGCATCTAATGTGGAAATTGACGAGTTGGCAGTAACGACTGAGCAAATCAACGATGAAACAATTCAAACCCAAGAGCAAGTAGAGGAAGAGGCTGAGCCACAATTGCAGACTACTGCAAAATTGGCTGGTGAAGTCGACCTGAAAGAACTTTTTTCAACTTTCTAATACTTCCCCCTAAAGGACTCCTTTAGGGGTCCCTTTTATTACAAAAAGGATCTTAAAATGGGTGCAATAAACAAAAGCGTAAAAAACTCACTCGCTGTAATAGCTAATTCACTAACTGGTGGCGGAGTTTCATTATCACTTGTTAAATCTGGAGTGGCTTACTGCTTCGAAGAGGCTGGTGGTTCAATGGGGCTTACGAAGAAAGTCTGCATACCTAATGCCGATTTTTCTAACCGAGCAAACGTGGAATTAGCTGAAGGTCAGACATTACATGAGTCGTTACATTGCATATATACTGATTTCGATGCTTTAACGTGGTTGAAGAAAGATATGTACTTCGACTTTCGAAAGTCCATCGCTAATTGCATAGAAGATGCATATATCGAAGCTTTCGGTGAGCAACGCTGGCGAGGAGTGAGAAAAATCCTCAATAGAAGGTTGGTTCAGTACATTAGGAAAGGTTACTTTCCTAGTGTTGATGAACTAGAAGGATTGCAGCTGATTTCACAACATATCTACTACTTCTTTACGTTTAAGAGAAATAAAGCACCTCTGCACACTCATTATGAACAATGTAGCGTTAAGATAATGAATGACTTTGGTACTACATTTTTTTATGAACTAGAAAATGTACTAGAGAAAGGCTTAACAACTAAATCCACTATGGAGAATGTTGCACTAGCTAACGAGATAGTTGATTGGCTTGTAAAGCTGGCGCCTGAACAACCTCAACAGAACCAAGAGCCTCAGCAGAGCAAATCTAGTGAGTCACAGCAGGGCGAACAGTCAGGCAGTGATAAGCAAGAAGGTTCTAACGGTGAAAGCCAACAGGACGATTCTGGCAAGTCTCAGCAAGGCGAACAGTCAGGCAGTGATAAGCAAGAAGGTTCTAACGGTGAAAGCCAACAGGACGATTCTGGCAAGTCTCAGCAAGGCGAACAGTCAGGCAGTGATAAGCAAGAAGGTTCTAACGGTGAAAGCCAACTGGGCGATTCTGGCAAGTCTCAGCAAGGCGAACAGTCAGGCAGTGATAAGCAAGGAGGTTCTAACGGTGAAAGCCAACAGGGCGATTCTGGCAAGTCTCAGCAAGGCGAACAGTCAGGCAGTGATAAGCAAGAAGGTTCTAACGGTGAAAGCCAACAGGGCGATTCTGGCAAGTCTCAGCAAGGCGAACAGTCAGGCAGTGATAAGCAAGAAGGTTCTAACGGTGAAAGCCAACAGGGCGATTCTGGTAAGTCACAGCAAGGCGCGCAGTCAACTAGCAATACTTCAAACGAGCAAACCAAAAATAACGAGTCATCAGGTATTACACCTAAACACCATCGTTCTGATGATAGTTCAGGCCTTACAGCCAAGAAACTAGAATCCTTGAAAGAGCAGGCTCGCAATAAACCCGTTGATGTAGCAACTGACCTAGCCAAACAAGCTATTAAAAGTTTGGATGAGTCGGCAAATGACAGTTCAATAGAACTAGAACTATGCCGAAGTGCTGCTATTCGTGATACTGATGAGCGCTTTGTTCATCATCGTGAAATTCGAACACTAGAAGCAATTATACGTAGGCCTTTACAGGCTATGCTTCAAGCTCAAACTTGGAAACGTGAATCATTTGGAAGGCGTGGAGATCTTGATAGTTCGAGATTGAATCGTGTCCTTACTGATGGGAAAGCAATGAGACAAGAAACCGTAACTGAAGGTGATAATGCTGCAGTTTCACTACTTGTTGATGCTTCTTCCTCAATGAAGCGTTCATCCAGTGATGGGAATGGTAATTCGTTAACTCGAATGGAAGTTGCTGAGATAACTGTGGGTGCAATGACCAATGTACTAGAAGGTCTGGGTATCCCATGCGAAGCAGCAAAGTTTGCGGGTCCGTCTGGCTTAGGCCCGACAATGCAAACTTATAAATCGTTTAACGAGAAACCAAGAACATTACTTGGCAGATTAGGGAGAGCACCAAAGGGTAACACTCCAACGGGCGAGGCATTAGTTACCGCTTTAGCAAACTTAAGTGTCCGAACGGAGCCAAAGAAGATTTTGTACGTCATCACTGATGGAGAAGCAAGATCGCAAATGGCCCTTGAAAGAGCTTATGAAATGGCAATTTCGGTCCACGTGAAAGTGAAATTTATCTGTGTTGGGGTTAAGTGGAAGTATCCCTTCGCCCAAGATGACGTAGTTGAAATTGAGCAAGCAAAGGACCTGCCACGTGTAATGCGTAAGATGTCATTGAAAGACTTATAAACCTAACCAAAACCACCTGCGAGGGAACAATCTATTACCTCGCGGTGTAGATTGTAGACCTCGTTTTTTGTAAAATAAAAAGGAGCTACAACATGCAAAATCAAACTGAAAACTTAACCAACGTTATTACTTACAACTCAAAAACTGGTTTCCTAGCAAGGTCACTAGTCAATGAGAAAGATCAGATCCGTGGTAACACTGGTGGTATATATATCGATCCAAAACTTTCTGAATCAAACGTATTGGTCCGCGTAGCGGAGGATGCAAATATTTTGGAAGCGTTGGAGGAGATGGATTTATCTAGCAGTCTGATGGATTCTATTAAGGGAGTAATGATTAACCTGGAGGGTTAGTTATGTATGGTCAACAACAAGAGTACGTAAGTACTGCAATCCCAGAAGATAATGACGTGTTCAAATTGGTGTCTCGTATACCAAACTTTGTTCCTGTTTATACCCACTGGGGGTTGGCTGATTACGTCAACAAAAAACCACTCTCTGGTAAGCCATGCCCTAAGAGTCCAGGCAAAAAAACCTCAACGAAATTTCGATTTCGTCGCGGGTTCGCACAACACGGTAGATGGCACCACAATGATATCGATAGCGGCGCTTCACAGGGCCCTATTGACTTCGCAAAGTGGTACTTCGGTATTAATGACGACATCGATGCAGCAATGGAAGTTCTCAGAGCGGCAGGTGTTGATTTCACTGATTTGCGCGGAACTGGATATAAACCAGAAACTACGTTAAACCCAATAGTTCAAACTCTTTTGACTGACGATGAAATTGCTCAGCGTAAGGTTGAAGAGTATGAGGAAGGGGCCAAACGAATTAAATCAATAACAAACTGTTGGAATAACGGGCTTGAGATTAGTCATCCCGTGGCCAGAGAACTGCTTGACAAACACATGCAGATTCGAGGTTTTCCACCTGGACATGTAGATCGAATGCCAAAGCATATTCGAGTTAATACAAACTTGTGTTATCACTCAAGTTTCCGTAAAGATTCGCATACTAATGCTTTCTATGCGGGCTGGTTAATTCCAGTTGTAGATATGGAAGGCAACAGAACTACGATTCACCGTCATTTTATGGAAAAGAAAACTGGGGAAATAATTCCAGAAGAAAACCGTAAATTAATGATGGGTCCGGGGTGGGACTTACCCTTTGGTAGCCACCTTGAGTATGATAAACCTTTACGTTTTAAACTTGAGAATGGTGACGATGCGGTATTATACCAACTAGGAGAGGGTGCTGAGACTATGGAGGCCGTGCGAATCATTTCTGAATCGCCTGTGCAACCAATGATCAACACCGGCTTGTTGCAAAACTTCACTCCACGAGAAGAGGACATTAAAGGCATTAAGCCAGAAAATGTATTAATCGACTTTTGGATTGATTTAGATAACCCCGACCCAAACGATTCTCTTGGTAGAGGGCCCGGCGAAATTGCCGCGGACCGTGCTATCAAACGAAACGTCGCGAAAGGTTACACATGCAGTAAGTTCGTTCCACCACTAGAAATACCCGAAGGTAAAAAAGGTGTTGATTGGCTAGATGCCTACAACTCCATACCTCTGGATGAAATAGGTGAACTAGTCAGACAACAGTTCACATAACCACTAAACCCAAAGAGATTTTCTCTTTGGGTTTTTTTATTGGGGCAAATCACTGATGATTCTAGTACTGCACTATCTTTGTGATATTAAATTTTTGGCATTCATACACTTCACGATGTCACCAACATCAATAGAAAGGAATTAGTAGAATGAACACTGCTTTTAGAATCAAAAAGCCTGCCTTAATTACAGCAGCCGTCGTGAGCATTTTTATTTTAATTAATAGTGCAATTGATAACAGAGTCTTATTGGCCCCGTATAGTGTTGAGGCGGTTTTTAATTCGAAATACTCATATGACGGAAGGCACGGGAACGCAGGGCGAGGTTTGAGCTACAGCATAATTAAGAACGAGATTGACGGTGCCGATTACAAAGTGCAAGGTTTTGATTTCTTACGCCTGAGAACACAAGCGAATTATGCTAATCTCCGAATGAAAGATGAGGGGATAAGTGGCATTAAGGTAGGCTTGTTACCGACGCAGGTGGAAAATATTGAATACGTAGTTTACGTTGAGTTTAAAGATAGAGTGTTACGTCAGGCAAGCACTGCGATCAAAGAGTTGAATCAAAATAATAGAGAAGATTTCTCGTTCAGTGTTCTTGCATCGATAGTTTCGTTTATCATCATTACAATTACCGGTAGCTTGATAAACTATCCATCAGATCGAAGATAATGTTGAGAATCAAAAAGGAGTGAACTCAATGATTGTTCATCATTCAGTTGCGCACAAAGATCTAACACGTAGGAGAATTGAGGAGCGCCAAGCTATAACTTGGCGCGTAGTCGACGAAAATTTATTAGTCATATTTCGACTTTAACTGAGGTATTTCGAATAGGACCCGACCTATACCATCTTCACCTGGGTTGTCAGGGTAAATTGGTATATTGAGTGAACCTCCTGAATCTCCTAGGTCAATGATGATCTCTTTTGTTTCACCTGGACTGACCGTTGTGTTGGCGTCAACACGTATCGCAAACTCAGCTGAAGATTTCAAGCTTACAAACGCCTTTTGCTCTCCGGTTGCCATCCTACCATCATCGAGCTTCAATTCATTTGATGTAATGGAGGCAAGCGAATTGTCGTCTTCATCTAGTAGAGGAATATTAACCGGAAGGTAATCAATGACTCCCAGTTGGATAAGGTTGTCTGGAAGGTACTTAAAAGTAATTTCCAGTGCATTTTGGTTTTCATAAGCATCACTGGCGTTAACCTTTAATACGTAATTCACCCCTTGTTCTAGAGTAGGAAACAACCGTGGAAGCTCGGGTTGGAATACCTTATTCCTTCCATTGGAGTCACTAGACTTTAGGGTATAACCCAGCGTTACATCTACTAGCCCATCAGTACTTACAAGGGAAAGTGAGTCTATTTTTACTTCGCTCAACATATCAGAGATATTAATTTCAAGATCGCGTAAGTCAGCAATTGTCTCAGGAACCGCGACATCGTGATAATTAATCGTCACCTCTGGTTCGCTCCGGTCACTCAAGTAAGAAAAAGCTATTTTTTTAGTTAATGGGCCATGCCTTTCATCTGCAGCGACATAGATCTGGTGCTCGCCTTCTTCTAGCGTTGAAAGATCGAAGACAGCCTCGTAGTAAACTCCATTCCTAGTTAAAGCCTTTCTGGTAATGGAGAGCCTATTGCCTGCTTCATCTTCAAGCCAAACATCTCGAAGCCTTAAATTGTCAAACCAGGACCCAGCCATGGGTTGCTCTATGTTTGCTACTAGCTCCATACCATTTTTCGAAATGTCTGAGATTATTGGGTAGTACTGGTCGTTATAGGTTGCATCGGCCCATGACGGTGATCCATACAAGCTTTTGTCTTGAGATTCGATTGTCGATCCTTGATGGAAGTAGGATGAACTGCCTTTCTTGAGTTGCCAAGGGTCATGGCGGATTTCACAATACTCAGCGCCAATAGGGATTAGGCACTCATGGCCTGCATGCACCCAACGTTGAATATAGGGGCGTGGTTCTACTTTCTGTCTGGAACCGCTTATGGTAATTGGTAGTATGTCGTTCTGAATTAGCCATCTATTCCACGATGACCATCCACGATCAGACCAAAGATACTCAGCTGCACCAACCCTTACAGGTGCTTTTGGAGCATTTGGGCTTAACTTTAGGTTGTAACTTACATTTGAAGTGGTCCAAGAGCGTCGGTCGCGAAAGCGTACATAGTTTCCATTTGTGAAACCGTAAGGGCGAGTGAAGATAATGTAGTAATAACCATCATTTTGATCGGTAATTACACTGCTATGACCAACTGGTAAATATCCACCACGATGGTTGTTTGCGTGCTCGTTGGCAGGCATTCGATACATCACAGAAATTGGATTTTCGTTAACGGTGTTACCTGATACATAAGGGACATAACCCACTTGCCCCCCCATTACGTTCCCGCTACCGGGCTCACGATACGCGATTAATTCTAGGCTTCTCGAACCAATAGTATCGTAGTAAAGACTTTTCATGGGAGAGCGATATACATTTCCCGCATTGTCAGTTACATGGTATTCAACACCAAATAGTGTGTCCCCATTGTCCCCCCTCGGGAGGAACGAAGCATCTGTGTTAAAGTTAAAGCGGGCAAGTTGAGCGCTTGCATCATAGTTAAGTACCTTGCGCTTATATTCCGATTTTCCACCAACCGTCGTATAACTAACTAGTTCAACCTTATTGATCCCTGAAGAGTTATCTTTGATGTTGTCTACTTGAAAGTAATTGTGACTGTAATAACCGGTGTACCAGATGTCGCTAGGTGTTAAAGAATTCGTTGTGCCTCCATATGAACTGATGGTTATTTCATTCGAGGTAGGAGGTGTTGTATCTCGAGATAGCAAATAGTGTTCAGTGTCGATTTCCTCTCCGGCAAGGTTTAGAGTCTTCACATCAACGGTATAGTCACTATCAATGGACATATTTGCTGAGATTTTCTTACCATAATAACTACGGCCATTGTCAGATATCAGGTCGTCGATATTAATCACATCTGTAGTTGTGTCATAAATGACCGCATTACCTTGCTTTACGATAAACTGAAGACGTCGATCTAAGCCAGAACTGACAGAAAAAGACACTGATGACTGGTTGTTGATATACTCGGTTCGCCCTTGTACAACCGACAAGCTTTGATTCTCACCATAAATATCGGTGTACGACACTTGCTCTACAGCGGCTATAGCAAGCGCAGGGAGACCTCCACAAGCTAAAACGGAGACTAATATAGTTTTCTTCATCGAAATAACCAATTTATTTGAAATTGAAGTTTTATGTAAAAGCGTGGAGATGTGCTTTTACATTATCAACGAAGCTGACTAAAACAACAATAGACGTAATTCATAACCTTACGTCTATTTTGAGAGTTGATAGTAACTGGAAAGACTTAGTAATGATGAAGGGTTGGTGAGAGGCTCTTATGGTCCCAGCTACAAGCGGATAGGGCGGTTGATATTGCGTGCTTGATCTTCATGCGATCAGCAAATAGACCACCCCAAGTTTCGACATCGGAACAATCGGCAACTTCGGTCAACTCCTGAATATCCACAAACTCTGTCATTTGAGTAAGATCGTGAAAGGTGAGCGTACAATACGCACCAAGTGGGTTCCCTCTATTTCCAGATAAATTGTTAAAGTTAGAGGCGCGGTGCCTAACTCCTCTGCTGGAGTCCAATTCGAAGATATCAGTACTATAAACCACATCAGCTTTAACGTTTAGCAAGCCTGCATTGTCATAACATCGCTTCAGTTTGCCGTTAACAGTCTCTCTAACGGCCACTGACAGTTTATTGCTCCCATCATCGGTCAATGGTAGCAGATAATGAGAACCGTTAATTGGGCTCAAATCAGCATCTTGTGAGGCGGCATCGGAACTACATATATACGCTAAGCGACTCACTTCATTGATTTCGAGATGTCGGCCACCAGCCAGTTCAGCCAGAGCAAAACACAAATAGGTCATTTGAGCATGGAAATTGCGACGCCACACGGGGCTTACAGCCATCAAATAGTCCTCTCGGGAACTAACTACTTTCGATGCTGAAAGAAAAGCATCATGGCTAAATAAATCTTTGCGAAACTGAATGAAATTGCGCAGTTCGTGTATTTCTTGAAATTCAGTGAAATGGCCTGGTAATAAGGCCCGATCTATACGCTGCATTGCTCTGTAAAGTGAGGTTTCAAATAGCATCGACTGAATCAAGCGAATGTCAGTAACTCTGTCCATCGATAGGATGCTCAACACCTCATCTGTGGAAATGTAACCGTAAATGGGTTCGCCTCTGTACTCACCACTGAAGATGCAGCCTCTAATAGTTGAGTTAGAAGCTGTCCCGACTTTTTTAAGTGAGTGAGCATCAAGTGCCACCACTTCATCATAGACGAGAGAGTGTTTAATAACAGTAAGGTGGTCGGTAGAGTTACGAACGAATTTGATGCCGTCTTCATTCACAACTGGGATCACCTTATATTGATCTAGCATACATGCACTGAAGCTTTTAATGTCTTCACACTGGCTGGTAATGCGATCATAAGCCTCAAACCCAAAATGCTCATTGTGCTTAAACTCAGAGAGTTGAGTTGAGTTAAATAAAACCTGCATGATGGCGTCATTAAGAGTGAATGACTTATGAAGATCCATGTCTTCGAATGCGGAAAAGTTCATCGGCGGTACTTATTAGGAAATTGTACCCACCCGGGATGGGGGGTACATAGTCACAAGGAATAATTAGCTAAACTTGAAGTAAATAGGGCGCTATTTTTTCGCAGCTTGAGTTTCTGCGTCTTCTTTAGCTTGAAGGTCTTCAAGCGTTTTCTTCATTTGTTCGTTGTCACGAAGTGTTTCATCTTTTGCTGCTGCAGCAGTAAGAATGTCGGCTTTTGATTTTGCATCCAAGTGAATCATAGTGAAAACGCGAAATTCGCCAGTTTCAGGGTCAGGGAAATACTCACGTTTCACAATGTTGTGACCGAAAAGACCTGCTTGGTTGATTTGAGCTTCAATGTACTCTGTAGATACAACGTTATTGCTACCGCCTGAGTTTGAAATGTCATTTGTTTCAACTGACGTAATTTCAGTAGCCATCTTTTTAACTACTTGTTGCTCACCAAGCAGAACTGCGCGGTTAATTGCGAATTGCATGTCTTCATTTACCGCTGTAGAAACAGCGTAAATGTCACCGCGGGTAGATTGTGGAGGGTTTAGGTACCACTCAGGAGTTATGTTTAACAGTTCCATTGTGATGTTACGCTTGTTAATAATGTTTTGCTGCTCAGGAGTCACTTCTGGTGTTTCAATAACGACTTCTTCAGGAGCAGAAGAACAGCCAACTAAGCTTCCTGCAAGAAGAGATGTGGCCATAACTGCTGCAATGCGAGAGAATTTCTTATTCATGATGTTTCCTTAGTACAATTTTTTGATTTGATGTAACCATACCAACTAAGTCACCAACGGACGCTGATCGCCAGTGGAAATTATGACTCTCAGGCATGATTTTGTTTTAAGTTTCTGAAAATTATTTAGAAAATAATATATCATTTATTTTAGAGTTTCACTGAAGGTAACCTGCTCACTCCATTGAAATGCATCTTCGGTTGAGAACTTTATGGATAGTTCTTTTTGGGCTAGATAGATGAATACTACATCGTCAATCCCATGCTTTAAACCTAGTTCTTGAGTGCTCAGAGTAAGCTTTGAAAACATGGATAAAGCTTCTGATTTAAGTGATGTGTCACTTTCAGTAAATTGCGAAGTCATAGCCTGGAACGAGTACCAAGAGTCACCAAAGGCTCCGGAAATTTGTTCTTCAGTAATCATAATTCATCTAAAACCTATCGTTGTTGCAGATAACGTCATGGGGCCTAAATTGAAATAGCACCAAACTGAACCGCTAAAAATGAGTACGTAGACGAAAACTTCCATAAGCCCATTGCGGATGATTGGGATGCTGAACCTTCGCCTATATGGATAGAGTAGTGGCACCCCTTTTGGGGTGATTAGGTCGGATAATATGTGACTCAAATAACCCAATGCAAGACAAGGGACTATAATCGCTCCATTGTAGAAAGTATTTACTGAGAAGTAATACCCTACATAGAACATACCCGCTATCGCAATTAGGCTATGGGTAATACCTCTATGGCCGAATATTAACGAAAGAGGGTAACTGACTATCTTTATCTTACTACCAAAAGTCGACTCAGGTGTATCGATATCAGGCAACAGAGAGCCGAAAAGAGTTAAGAACAAGCCTACATACCAGAGTACAATGCCGGAATTAAAAACCGGATGCTCGGGCAATAATGTTGCAGCATACAGGTATGATGCTGCACCAACTGCTATATGTCCTGTTACTCTCATTTTTTCTCCATTCTGGGACGCCTAAAGAATTTGAATGCACTGGGCATTGTTGACCATATCATTTACGCTACACAAGGACTCAGATCGCTCATTGTTGGATCGTTGTGCAATTGAAATATTTTGTAAGTTAAGGGGGAATTAATCAAATAACTTTCCCTTAAGGTACTAAAAACTATGACTCAAGCACGCAACCTATCATCAGGCGTTCAAGTGAAAGCAATTGAAATTAACCCTTCAGAGCTTTCAAAAAACGAAATTACCAATATTAATGAGCAATGGGCCATTGATGAATGTAAAAAGCGAGACATCTTGCACTCATCAATGAGTGGATATGGAATTTCTGTGGGTAAGGAGGCGATCAATGATTCGAGTATGCTTCTTCTTCACCATTTCATCAACTTCAAGACATATGCCGCGGATCAATGTTCCAACTATGGGTTGGTTGAGTGGTTGCGTCAGGAGACTTACGACGCAATTAACTCAGGAGAGTTGATCGGAGTTCACGAGTCTCAAAAAATGGTCAAAGTAAAATATCGTTCAATGTTTTGGGTAATAAGCGGATTGAATGAAGAAGACCTAAAAGGTACCGTGAACGTCGACAAAAACAAGTTGACCCTTCTAGGCATTAAGTCGAGCGTAGATGAAGATGTTCGATATTTTCATACTCATAATAGCCAAAGCACTTACGTATCGATTCACATTCTAAATCGTCTAAGTACAAGGGCGTTGTCGGTATTCATTGATAAAGGCCTAATGCTAGGAAAAAACATCTGTGAATTCATCATGGAAGCATTGGATAGTGCAAAAGTTGAATGCTCTCTGGGTGAAGACAAAGTGAAATTGAGTTATCATGGATTAAACCTCATCGCTATCGATTCAAGCAAAGGACGTAAACTCATTACGGTTCTTAGCTAAACCACAGTGGAATAAAGTAAATATGAAAAAGAACCTATTAGTTATAGGCGTGTCTTCTATCATATTGTTTGGTTGCGACTCTTCTGAAAACGTATCAGGTACCACCAAAGTATCTGAAGCATCAGAGCCAGTTGAACAAGTTGGAACGGAAATGCCGGCGCTAAATAAACACGTTATCCCAGCTAAAGATATTATAGAAATTAACGCGTTCTATGACTCAACATCGCCTGATATGCTGAGAACTGCAACGGCAGAAAGTGTGAAGTTTTCCTATTTGAGTAGTGGGCAACGTATTGCTGCAGAACCCGTTACACTTGAGCAGTTGAATCGTACAAGTGAAGGTGTATGGAAAGCAGTGTTTGTTGGTAACGATATCGAATATATGATCCCGTTGACCGAATTTTCAGGAACTGTACATAATGGAAAAGAATTGCAGGTGGTAGTAAATGAAAAGGGCGACTACTTCATTATTCCTAGCATTAGCTAGCTTTTGGTCAAGCGGTGCAATTGCATTTTCCTATGACTCTTACACCCAGATTCTTGCTGCAGCTCAAAGAGCGGATAAACAGCTGGTGGCTGTAATGGCACCGAGCGAAGATATCAACTTTCATAGTTATCAAACGTTGCCATACAATCCTAATAAGCTGCATGCTATATACTCAAAGTACGGAAGGCATATTCCGACAGAGGTTAGACAGGTTTTAAGCAAGAAAGGCTATGACCAGACTCAATTTGTTCTTCGGTCTGGAGGGTTTGGTAAGGTTCTGATCAATAACATCCCTAACGCTTACGCTGAACTTTATCAGGCAGCTAAAGCGGAGAAGGAAATCGAGATAAAACTGGCTTTAACAGCGTACCTGACCCATTTAACTGTCCAGTCATACCAACCTATTTCCAAGGTTGTTTTCTTCGACCACAGAGAGTTTTCGCGTGGCGACGGTGGTGGTGCGCAGTACTGCTTATTCAAAGCTAAAAACACTAGCCCTAAATGCAGATACAATTTGAGGCGGTACTGGTTCAGCTATCTTGATGGGTACACGTTTGATGTAGAAAGCAATTTACCACCATTACCAATAGAAACAGTTATTGAAAATGCAGCTAATCAAAGTGTATACGCTTACTCAGTGAGGCCATATACAATACCTTCCCCTGCTTATCGCGAAAAGACCTTTGATGTACTGAGTAATCAGGCTGACCTTGCAGCCTCGCACATTCTATATTTATGGCGCGATATTTTCACAACTTATTAGAACCATCACAACAATTTCGACCGTCTCTTACACCATTTGCATATTTTAGTAAGAGATGGTCTTTTTCCCCAGTGAGCCGCTTAAATAGCATACCTTCTGAAGTAGCACTACATCCCCGATGAATAGAGACCAGATAACTTCACTTTGTTGTATCAACAAAAGGCTCAACATGCGCTTATGCCCTTAGGGTAGTGGTTGGCAGATCACTAACTGTGAACCATTACTTTCGAATTCTAGACGATATAGTGAACTCACATTAACCGAATAGGAACAATGCAATGTATTCCAAGCCAGAAGAGATAAACCAAGAAGTCGAATTCATTTCAGTCCAAATTGTCATCCCAAACTGCAGAGCCTATGGCATCACTGCGGAGAATATGGATGAGGCAATTTTCTATAGCCCAATAACTATCACGCACAAAAACGGAAATAGCGTGAATATTGAAACTGGCCCGAGTAATTCAGTTTTTAATCACGACACGTTGGTAGTTGTGCAAGAAATCCAAGGATACTCTCGCGATTTTGACGGTGAAGGGGATGAGTTGTTAGACGATGAGATGAATGAACTTTCTCAACTTAAATTTGAATCATCACTGTTTCCAGATACTGATACCATCAAGGATGTTGAATTAAAATCGATTGTCCATATCAACATCTTCAACAATGGTGTGGAGCAACAAATCTCAGTGGACATGCATTGTGATGACAATGACGTTAAATTGGAGCTTACCGATGCTGAGTTACTTAAGGCGGCTAAGTCTCTTGTAGCGTTCGTTGAGTATTCGGTGTTCGATTCACAAGACATTGAAGCAGAGAGTGCCATTTACTTTGCTTTGGAAATGATGGCTTGCTATCACGGCTTGGATCGGTTGAGTCTTGACTCATCGGTAGTTATCAGCTCTTTCATTAAAGAGCTAACCCGTTCAGTTGAGCAATGTGAATTGTTAGACGGGTTTACTAAAGAGCAATGGCAGGAAGTATTATCCCTCTTACCAACTCCTATAATCGATAGTGACATCGACGGTAATAGTGGCGAGATGATCTTTGAAAGTACTCCAGAGGTTAAGTTGTGAGTGAACGACAATACATTTGGGTGCCAAAGGCGGACGCGGTTCCGGTGCCTCAGCTAACTGCTCCCCGCCCAATTGCTCTAGACAAACTCAATCATAAGCCCAAACGCCTGTGGAGCATAAACTACTTTTTTAACGAACATATCCGTCCACCAGCCAATATGCCTCTCGTACACCGTGACACGGCTATATTGGAAAGTGAGGTGCATGATTGGTCAGTGCGAGGTAAACATCTCTTTTACAGAGGTGTTTACAATGAGGGCGGTTGTTGGATAGCTCTTGAGTATTAAAGCGCCCATAAGCCTCGTAGAAGAGGCTTTCAACTAACAAAGACTGGTTCTGTAATGCTTGAAAAAATACCGTATAATGGTATTTTATTAACCGCTCACTCTGAATGTTTGGTAAATGAAACTCAAATAGGAATTAAGCATCCTCTTTAACCCTGTCTAAACAGAGCAGTGATCAAGCTAGAATTCAGCTAATGGAGCAAGTCGATGAAGTATTTATTGAATTACCTTTTTAAAAATCCAGCTGAAACACAATTTCTAATGGGTTTTTTGATAATTGTTAATCCTGGGGCTTGGCAAGAAACAAGCGTTCTATTTTTTAACGGTTGGTTCGGAGTTGGGTTGGTGGTCGCGTCTCTATGGGCTGGTATTGCTCCCACTATTTTGAAACGCATGGGAATTAGTGAGTCTTAAAATTTCTTCTTTCCGGTTAAGTTCAGATTCGACTATATCACCATGCCGGTATTCTTCACGTAGTTCCACATATAGAGGCTCTATGAAAGTCAAAAAAATCAAACTGTATCTTGGCACTTTACTCATTATTATGTCGCCTGTTTTGTTCTTGAAAGGAACGAATAGATTTGGTGAAGCCTACGACTCTGCCTATCAAGCAATTATCGAGTATCGCCAAGATGGCCTAACATCAGCCGATGCTTTGTTATGTAACTCTGGTAGTGACGGAAAGATATCGCATCAAGAGAACGGCGTATTCATCAAATGGGTTATGGCCGAGAAGGGGGTTTATATGATCAATAACTCTGATAGCGACAAAAACATCGATGCTAAACAACGGTATTTCGAGATGATGGATGAGGTTTGCGCCGGCTTCAATGAGTTACTAAATTAAAGATACATTTAGAATCAACATCTGAATCAACAATCATGTTTTTTAAGAATCGTAAATGTATTGTGATTTTTATGGGTATATCACGTACAGAGGAAAGTAGATGAAATTGTTTGATCGACAACAAATGTTAGGGGTAATAGCCGGGTCGGCTCTGTGCGCTTATGTACTAAACAATGATTATCTTAGTATGTTGATTAGTACAATCATGGGTGTTGTATTGGCTCACGTCCTAAAAGCATTCGTTCAACTATTACAGGCAAAGAAGAGCAGCGGAGGCGAGTAATGGTAGACGTAAACAGTCAGGGTGTTCATGACGCCTACAAGCGGCTTAGCGAGGCATCATTAGGTAAGCATACGAATAACGGCAAGTGCGAAGTTAATACACAAGACGTTCTTACCATCCTAATGGCCCTTCGGTTCACTAATGGAAAAATCCCGGAACCGGCAAACAACAAACTTAAGGCTACCAATCCTTAAGGACGTCAGCTGGAGTGGGCCGAATAATTCGGCCTAGAATCATTAACCTTTTCCCGTTCCATAGCAGACATACCACAAGAGGCTGTTGCGCTGCTAGATATGAATGCATAACCCTTGATTAACCAGGTGATCAGTATTAGCGCCATTACCAATTTTTACTGGAGCATGAAATGGACACTCTTTTATTAAATGACATCGTAGAAGATTTGAGCATTGGTGAGTTTTCTCGCTTTCGCCAACTAAAACAGACCGAAATGCTTTACGTTGCACTGCTAGCGGATAAAGTAGAGCTCCTTGAACATGAAGCGTACAATAGGGTTGATGTCAGCCTAGTTAAAAGTGCCTTTAAGTTCGGCTATCAAATGGGAATAAGAGATTCAGAGAGCGCAACAATCTTATCTGAGGAGGACGCGTGGCCCGAATACTTAGCGGAGTTTGTTAAGCATTTCGGACGTGAACTTGATCATGTCGGTTCGTCTATTGGTGGGCAAATTGATAGGGAAATGCTAACTGGCGCTCAGACAAAAGTTTCCCGCTCGGATGACAATTACTATATCCCACCTAGTAAACCACTAAATCTCAAATAAAATGAACACAGAATATGGATTCTACAGTACAATTTATTAAAGAAAGACTGCTAATTTTGCTGGGTTTTTTACTGGTACTGACTTTGATTATAATTAAAACCTATTCCAATTGGGAAATCAGTCACACCGGCTTTGCTATGGCATATACATTGCAACCTTTAACAATGGCACTGCTTGGTTTTTTGCTATTTGTATACAGAAAGAGCGAACTCTACCTTTTTTCCCTTACAGCCGGCGCTCTCTTGGAAGCATTGTACATCCCAACATTAATTATCCTCCTCGACTTAAATAATATATAGAGAAAAATATGACGCGTTTCGTGACAGTAGTGTTTGCAATAGAAGATGATGAAGAGTTCAAGCCAGTAATGAGCAACTTTTCTAAGCAAATGGCATCGTTTGATGTGGGAAACCCGCCCCCCGTAGGTGTCTGTGCTATCTCGCTGACTAATGAAATACATAGAATGGAATTAATAGAGGAAGCACTTAACTCTAATGATGATTTCAAAGCCCAAGAGCTATTATCTGCAGTCAACCTCCCGGAGCGACCTTTAAAAACTCTTACTTCTGCGTAAGTATTAACATGGTTAAGCTGACTTAGATGTTAGCTATCCTCAATCCAGATACCGTCCATTCTCGTAAAGGAAAATATGACAATCAAACGATTAGTAATCGTACTCGTAGCGGTCGTGAGCTTCACAGGGTGCGATGTGGCTGAAATGGTAAGTAACCAAGCTGTTGATACTACAGTATACCTGCCACCAGCGATAGAACTGCAAATTAGCGTTGAGGAGGTAGCCGTTGTACATGGTTATGACGACTGCCCACAAGAGGCTATCAATTGGTGGGGTTCTCCACCAGTGAAAGTTTACACCAAAAGCTGTGTCAAACTAGAACCCGACACAAATCAAATAAAAGTTGGCCTCCAATTGGAAGGTCAGTACGTAATTGAAACTTGGTTGGTAGAGCATACTGGTGATGCGGTTACCCTAGCTCGAGAAAACGGCTTTCAAATTCGTGAACCATCAAAATAGAAAATACGCAGTGCAAACTAATAACTTTAAATAGAAAAAGGTACTCATAGAGTACCTTTTTTTGTGTACGTCGACCTTACTTTGAAGGGGGGGGCGGCATCCGGCTCGAAATCGTGTCGACTAGACGACTTATAGGCATACTCTGAATCCAAACGGTACCAGTGCCTTGTAATGTGGCCAAAAACAAGCCTTCGCCGCCTAGAAACATGCTCTTTAACCCAGAACCCGCAGCCTGAATGTTCATATCTATACCTGACGTGAAAGCAACTACGCACCCGGTGTCGACTGAAAGTGTTTGATTATTGAGTTCTCGTTGAGAAATGTAGCCGCCAGCGTGAAGAATTACACGACCATCTCCCACGATACTCTGCATGATAAACCCATCGCCACCAAAGTAGCCTGACCCGAATTTTTTGTTGAAGGCGATACTAATCTCGGTACCTTTCGCCGCACATAAAAAAGCTTCTTTTTGACAAGTTATTCGCTGGCCAAACTGGTTTAGGTCTATGTCGATCACTTTTCCCATGTGAGCCCCAGAAAACCCTACCTTGCGCTTGACTGGTTGAGTGTTCGTGAAGTGCGTTAGAAAAATTGTCTCTCCCGTTAACATTCGCTTGCCAGCACCAAGTAACTTACCAAAAAGCCCTTCACTCGCTTCAGAACCATCGCCGAGCTTTGTATCGAATCGAATACCGTCTTCACAAAATACCATCGCGCCGCCCTCGGCAACGACAGTTTCATTCTGATCTAATTCAATTTCGACAAGCTGCATGTCATCCCCATGTACAAAAACGTCAATCTCATGGCATTTTTTCATCTAATTTCCCTTTCTTTTTTGAACTTAGTTTTCTCTTTCGCAATTTTGCGATGATTTTTTTAGATAAGAGCGTGTTAATTCCAATAAGGACTAGCAAAGATACAAAGCCAACCCATGGCCCCTGGGACTTGAAAACCATGTAGAGTCCATAAAACATTGAAGAAAGGACCACGTAGATGATAACCAGTCTAACTAACGGCATGGAAACCCTCCTCATCGCATTTTGTTTGGGTATCAATAATGTGGAAAATCTCTTCCAGTTGACCATGACTAGAAAAGCCTCCAATGAAAAGCGAGGTAATTGCTCCCATCTCAATGGCGAAGCTGTCAGAAACTAGGATGGCCACTGCAGAGATAAAAGCCATGAACATAAAGATTGCTAACAGAAACATGGGTTTGAAAAGCTTGGCGCTCATTGTAATCCTTTAAAATGGCGGTAAATTGGAACAGTTTAATTAGGAAACAGCGCTTGACCTAAGAGAATGATCCCGTTTAGATCTCTATCGTGAGCTTTTGAATACTAATAAAGGTATTCTGATGCTGAGTTGTCATGAACTACGCAACCCCGTTTCGTACTAACTCCCTTACACCCGCTCGAACTCTTGCTTTCTGCGATCGTATGCAAAAATTAATTGTTGAAACAGACATGATGTACTGCTGAGAATCAGAGAATCCCCCCACTCGAATTAGATAACTGATGCGTTTTTGCCTAGCACAACTATGTTTGAAACGACGGTGAGCGGCAAGACAGTGAAAGAGGTAGCCTATCTGCGCGGCGCCTATGGCAATAGTCATAATAATGAAAGCTGCTCTCATTACTTCGATGTCATTCATATTCTATAAGTTTTGGTAGATGTAGGGAGGTAATATCATTTTGGCATGATCATTACAGTTTCTTCATTCTACAGCGAATGTTAGGACAAAGTAAGGTTCATACCTCATAGAATTCAACTTACACCAGATGGTCACATAGGCGAGTGGTATATCCGATGATCAATTAATTCTCTGATTAACTCGGCAAAAGTAGAAATGCACTAGTGATTATGGACATATCCAGAATCATACGATAGATCGCTACTGGTATGATTATATTTATACGTTTTGAGAGGTTATAATTGACCAATAATCAATTGTTTACCACACATCGCAACTTGCGATGCGCAATGTGCGATGCGCGTGTTGCGATGTTTAATGTTGGTGGTATACTAGCCTAGAGCAAAAACACAGGATATTGGAATTATGCGAACGGACCCATTCCCAAGACGAGTTGTTACAGGCCGTTTCTTTTGTAATAGAACCAAAGAACGACAAAAGTTAAGCACATTGCTTCTTCGTGGGACGCATTTATGGATTCAAGCCCATAGGCGCCATGGTAAAAGTAGCTTGCTAGAACAAGTAGGTGAAGACATTACCGCCGAAGGTCATGACATCACATTGCAACGTTGCCATATTTTGTTTAATAGCGGTAAAGAAAGTTTGATTAAACAGCTACTCAAAAGTACATCTGAACTAATGGGTCAAGTTGCCAGTATACAAGCTAATAAGAATGGTCACACAAAGGCTGATTCGGTGATCGATTACATCAAGAGCAAGTTCGCTAAAAGAGATATAGTCGTTAAGCTAGAGCGCGGGATGCCCAGTATATCCTTCGATAAGCTAACTGAAAATATGTCGCTGGACTCACTGCGAAGCGCTATGAATGAGTTAGATGAATATGCTTATGAGTCTGATATTCGAGTTGTGTTTATCATCGATGAGTTTCAGGAATTGGGCAAAACGGAAGGTGGGATTGAAATTGAGTCCGCAATTCGACACCAACTTGAGCAGTCTAAGGCAATCACCTTTGTTTTTTGTGGCTCAGAAAGAGCACTTATGGCACAAAGCTTATCAGACCAACGACGACCGCTCTATAACCACACCAAGCCGTTCCCTATCAATAGAATAGCAGCAGAACATTATAAGAAACATTTTGATCTCTTAGCTCTGGAAGAGTGGGGTAGCCCATTACCCAATGAAGTTACCGACAAGATTATCAGCTTGTCTGAATGCCACCCCTACTATGTGAATTCAATCTGTAGTGACCTTTGGTTGCTGCCGGACATGCCAAAAGTTGAAGATGTTGAGGATGTTTGGCAAGAAGTGATTGAGATGGCTGAGCGAGAAGAGAAAGGTCTGATTCTGAGCTTAAGTACTAACGACAAAAGGCTTCTATCTGGTATTGCCAAGGGCATTAATCAGAAGCTTCATTCAAAAGACTCATACACAAAAATGGACCTTGCCCCTAGTTCACTAAGGCGTTCAGTCGACTCATTAATAAAGAAAGATTTGATTGAGGTCTCGCAGAATGAAACCTATCGCGTCATCAATCCAGTTATTGCTGAGATTGCACGGCGTCATGGTTAATTGGTTATATCAACCTTAGCGTTTACATAAACTATGAAAAAAACTACTAATAAATTTCGAAACATGACAATTCTCCCAAGTGGGAATTATCAGCTGAAATTTAAAAAAGAGAGACAGGATTATCAGTTGGTCGCTGGAGATCTTAAATCAGCTCTAAAAGCGCGGAATAAAGTGTATCTAACTACTAATTATCGCCCGAATTTTCTGTTCGTTAAATTCTTTGACTTGACTGTTTTAGCTGACGATATAGGAACAGAAAGAAGTGGCAACATTTACCATAGATTTCAAGTACACAGCAGGCTATTGAGTAATAGAAAATATAGGCCAAAATCATTTAGGTCCAAAGTTGATGCGGAGTACTTTACAAAAAAATGGTTGATTAGCTATAACAAAATTGCCGCGGTCTACAACGGTTGGAGAGAACTGGCGTTTCTACAACAAATTGAGCTTGAAGTTGATAATCTAACACCAGCGATAGAAACCAAATTCGACGAAGCATTGTGGAATAAAGCTGCAAAAGAGGTCTTTGGCAACAATATCCCCAAATATTACGAAGGTGAAAGCCATTAGAAGAACTTCGGTTTCTTTTTCTAAAATTAAAACCCTATAGCTGGATCAGCAAGAAGGAATTTGAGATGGCGAGTCCATTGAAATATCAGTTAGACATTGATGGTAAATACATAGGTTCAGTTACTCAAATTTGGCACTGGTATGGTGAAATGAAAGGGACTCTAATGGCTTTGTGCAATCACAGTGATTATACCTCTGATACTAGAGTCTACATCGATGACTGTAATAACGTTGTGGAAGGCTACAGCTATTTAGTTAACCAAGACACAAACATCAATGTTACCCAAATCGACCCCAAGGATATATAGATGGACAAAATTAAATTTTTAGCTGATATCCGAATAAACTTCGGCGATAAGGCAGTGGCGTTACACCGAAAATTATGGGTTAAGTACGGTGAACCAAAGTGTGGGAACTCTAGAGCTACCTACATTTCCAAAAACTTCGTATTTAAACTGCCCATGTCTGAAGAAGGCGCTTATCAAAACGAGGAAGAGTGTACCTTACTATCAGATGACTACTGGCAGTTCGCTAGAACAAAGTTGATTGACGCTGACTCCGCTTTGATATGTATGGAACGGGCGGATCATGCTTCCTACAATACAATTATTGAAAGGTTAGGCCACCTCCCAGATTTCGTTAGCGGTATTGATTGTTCCCAGGTGGGCTTTAATCGCAAAGGCCAACTGGTAGCTTACGACTTTGCTTCAACATACTAAATTGATGCTAACAATGGCTGTATAGGCTCATTACAGAAGTTAGAAGGCTGGCCTATAAATTGACAGAGGCTAGATCGGAAATACTTGTTTAAAGGGCTATTATACGAATTTATGGACACAACAAACTAGTAAATACTCGAATGTCGGGAAGAGGTTTTGAATGACAGATAACACCATTAAAATACCAAGTTCTTTCGCAAATGGAACAACAATTGAGTCTATGTACCAAAGCTACTTAAGTGACTTATTTGAACACCTCCGTGATCGTGGAACGTTTACACAACAAGATGCAGCAGTGGTTACCGCGGTTTTCAGTGCCATGGTAATAGCGTTCAAAGCTTTACGTAAAGAAGAAACTGTTCAAGTGATTATGAAGGCGGCAAGAATCATTGAGAGCGACTGGAGTAAATTAGAGCAGCAGCTCGGTGAGGTTTACCAGCATCTCGGCGAATAGAATTTTCTAGAAACCTGAATGCTAGTCGTTAGTAAATCATAGGGGATAATGATTGATGTTAGAACGTCTAAGTCGATCTATCAGCGGTAACCAGCAGGAGTAGGCAGATATGCAAAACATGTTTGAAATTATTGGCGACGGAAAAACAGTCTGGGTAAATAACATTAATGGTGACTGTATAGCACGCTTTGGGGTCCTAGGAATTGACATCCATACGAGTTCAGAAGAGCAGATCAACGGGGCTCCTCAATGTCTTTTTTGTACGCATGAAAGAACTGATGTTAATGATTGGGTAGTATTTAAAGACAAGGTTAAAGAGTTGTTCGACATAGATGTTCCAGAAAAGCTATCTCCATTCGCTGCCGCAGACCATACATCGCCACAAGCCTGCTAAGGTAAGTTCATGAATAACAATTCGAGTAGCAACGATGTTAAATCATGTAAGTATTGCAAGGAAAACATCGTTTCGGGTGCCAAAAGGTGCCACCATTGCTCTTCGTGGCAATCTCTAACAGGCAGTGTATCCAGATCGGCAGAGATTCTTATTCTGGCCTCAATTGGAATCATATTGCTTGTTAATGGGGTCCTTAAACTAAATGATATGGCTAGAACAGATTTAGCGTCGTACCCCCCAGCAGTTCAAAAGGTTGTTCTAAAAGATTACCCAATCAACAGAGGTGATGGGCACTTCTTATACAGCTTAGATTCTATTAACGTATTCAATGTATTGGAAGCTAGAAGCAAAGCAGACCGGATTGTTAACGAAGTAGCAAAGTTTGGAGGAGTTGACGTTGCGTTGTGTGTCTACGTCCATCGAGAGAGCTGCGAGATATTTGAAGTTAAAGAAGACCAACAGGACGTAATAATAATCACTAAACCGGCTGGATTTAGTCCCGATATTCTTGACTACTTTTTTGAAAAACTTCGTCATCATGCTCCTAGTGATATGACTATGATGGTCACTGACGTCAATACCTGGACTGTCCATTTTAAACAGATATAGAAGAGGTACCGATATGGTTGGAACAAAAAGGCTAGTCTGTAGCATTGCATGCTTATTGATGGCTTACCAAGCTGAATCTGGTAATGATTTACTTGGAGTTGGCGAAAGCAATTTGACTAATTTCCTAATAGCTATAGGTGCTATGTCTGCACTAACAGTAATGGTGCAAAACAGCTTGTTTGGAGGTAGGAGCTCAGAACCGGAGTAATACTCGCTGAACAAAGTAGAGTGGTTTAATTACTAGTGCGCTCAAGTCGAGAAGTTGCTTTAGACCCTTAAATTACAGGGCTAAAGATGATACCAATGGCATTAATGAGAGGTAGAAAACAGAATCTATGGCTTATGAATGGAAAAGTATTAAGGACAAAGAGCCACCGAGCGATGTACCGGTAATGTGTAAGTTGCAACATTGGTTCACCGAAGGTGTGCAAGAATACGAAATGATTCGCGTTGAATCTTCGGATCACAGTTGGATAACAGCAGATGATCGCTCAGAACTAGATTTTAATTGGAATGTAATTGAGTGGTTAGAAACACCAGAAATATCAGCACTTTCAGATTAGGAAAAACATTAACAAATCATTATATGCTCTAATAGTTCCGATCCTAACTCTGCTTGTCTCTAAAACTTGGAGTTAGGTTCGTAAGTGATTCTGCTGAACTAATTCCTAATGCTTTGAGGCCCATCTCTGAATCTTGAGCCATAGTGGTTCGTCGTTGAATAGCTAGGATAAAAAGAGGAAATATGATCAAGTTGTTAAACGAGGAATTCTACTTTCATGGAACAAGGGCTGAAAGATTTAATAATTTCGATATAGGTAAACTAGGTACGGGTGAAGGTGCCCATGCGGCAAATGGCATCTACTTCGCGACATCTCTTAAAGGAGCTCGAAACCATGCAAAATACAGAGCGTGTCAGTTAGGAAACCCTTTAGTCTATGTCTGCAAAATGAAGCCCCACGCGAAGATTCTAACCTTAGATAGCTCAATCAAAGAGCAGAGTCCATGTGCGCAGGATTTATGGAGCAATTTACCAGTGTGGCTATCGACCAAAGAAGGTAAAGATTGGTTTTTTGAAATCGGTTCAACGCCAGAATCATTGGTGAACCACAGATTACCAATGATCGATGAAAGACAACGATGTACAATGCTAAAAAATTTCGGCGTGGATGTTTTACGAGACTTTGAAAGTGGGGCGTTTTGCGACAGTTATCTGCATGGCCGCTCTCACTTAGTATTAAATGCAGATGTAATTGAAATCGTGGATGTCATTGATGTGAATTCTATTCAAGGCGATCTATATGACTCAGTTCAACTTAGCCCTTACATGAAATAAAAACATCCCCACTTACTACAAAGAGCAACTGGGGACTCGGAATATTCAACTCTTATTCGTCATCTACATCTAGCCAGTTCTGATAGACTTCGACAAAGTTATGGCCAAACGTGAGTTCGTTATCGTGGACATATTGAAGGAACGCGGAGATTGTCGCCCATTGCTCAGAAGTGAAGTCCTCTTCAAGAATGTGACAAAGTTCTTCTGGGTCGTAGCTGCCAGTCGTCTTTACTGCCTTACGAATTAATGTTTGTACCCAATACGGTGGAATTAATGAGCTCATCTGCTTACTCCATATTTGAAAGATTGATTCCGAATAAATTGTACCAACCGAAGATTCAATCCAAGTGATCGCCAGAGTTCACAATCGACCAGTTTAGAATGCCAGATCGACAATGGTTGCACGATAACCAGTGATTTCAGTTGTTAATATCTCCCAGGTTAACCAATATATAATAAGGTTCTTAAAAACATGACGATCACCTACATTCACTTTGTTGTACTAACTTGCTCATTGGCAGTGCTAATCCACTTTCTACGTGGTATTGAACGTAAACTGTCAGTAGTGATTCTTGATGGCATTGCCAAGGCGCTATGTACGGTTGCTGGGCTCATGGCGGCATTAGGCCTTAGTCATAACTTATTTGGTCTAAACTTGGCGTCTTGGGTTGAATATTCATTTGAGAGCAAGGAGCAGGACTTTACAGTGGGTCTAATATATGTGGCTCAGTTTGTGGGGGGGATTTTAGCCTTGTCGTCTATGGTCTATGGTACCGTTAAGCTTGCTGAAAAGCTTTTTAGGAAATCGAATAGTAGAACTTAAAGGTAGAAGCGATGACTGATAGAAAAAGTAGTTTTGAATGGGTGAGAATTAACGCTTACCAATCACAAATCATACCGCCTCGTTTTATGAGAAAGCTAATGGGGCGTTCACCGATTCATAGAGCATGGTTACAAGGGGTGACTGGTTCATTCTTAGTGCCAGTTTTAGAACGTAAATAGGTCCGAATGCTTGCTTGTGATTTCACCATCTAAGTAAAATTGAGACTGAAATACTGAAGCCAATTCTCATTTTGAAAGGGGTTTCCGTGGTAATTTCAGCACACAATATCCTTAAATAGCAAAAGTTTAGGATGACTTTAGACGAATTTGCCGAGGGCTAATCATGAAATACCTTTGTGTTTTTTTAATTACAGGTCTGGTGATTCTGTGGGCATATAACGCGCTTACTACAATGGAGTGCAATCCAAGGGATGTCCTTTGTGTATCTGAAACTGCTAAGTAGATATAGTTGTATCGGCGGATAAAAGATTGAAACTTTCCTATTTCCGAAGCTCGTTTCTATCGTGGCGATCAGAATATTATTGTAACAATAAAGATCGAAACTTAGGTTCTATCAACAAAGCCACCAAACAAAAGCGTGACAACAAAGTTTGATACCACGTTTTCCCTTAGATTTGTGCCACTTAGAAAAGCGTACTATAGTGGTAACGAACGGTCATATTCCTGCCGAATAGGCAGCTAAGAAAATTACTGCTGAATAAGTAGCTGATATACATTGACTTAAAGCCTTCGTGACCGTTCAAGCGGCTGTCAATGTCCCTGCCGAATAGGCAGATAAGCGCAAAGCCCGATCTTATGATTGGGCTTTGTTGCGTTTGTAGCCCATAGATATGACCAACCTCGTTTTCCCTTCTTATCTTCAATCTCAATTTTATATTTACAATAAGGTGCGATTGTGCAAAAGTGCATTTATGCAATATCGCATTTTTGCACTTTGAGAGAGACGTTATGATCACTAAAGTAGGACAGGAAATTTTAACGGAGTTGAGTTCGGAACAGGCAATGGATGTCGCAGATAAAAAATGGTGGTTTGTCTTTAAAGACGTTGGCAGCATTCCACATTTTCTTTGGTATTTGTTTAAGGCGTTTGCAAGATCGCTCTTTGTGTACTCGACAAGTGTGTTGGTGTTTGGCGTTGCCATATTAGATGAGCACAGTATGCAGATGCTATTGTCTCAATCGATAGCTGATACTATCGACACCAAAAATAACGCTATCCAATTCGCATTCTATTTCATCACTCTATATACAGGATATTCCTCGTACCGTTATTGGAGTAATTACCAAAGTATAAAGCAGCAATATCAATCAGATAATGAGCTTTTCTATAATGACCAAAAACTCCAAATTGAACTGATTGAAGAAGTATTAAGTCGCCACAATCTGATTGACCGAAAGGACGCATAAGATGAGTGATGGATACAAAGGACTGAGCGTGTCGGCAGTCAAAGAATTGGTACAGAGTCCCGACAAGACACTCACCGCAAAAGCCAAGCCCTACAGTGGATCGGGTTACGTGTTGAACATCATCGATGGTCAACAGACGTTTATTGTCGCGTCTTACCGAAGCAACATGAAAGTCTATAAACGCGCTGATGCGCTACTCAATGACGCGAAAGACATGGGATTTGAGTCTGTCACGTTCGAGCTGTAGCCCCAATGGGCACACCTCCTTGGTGCGCCCGTTTTCCCCTAAACACAGTCCCCAAAAGGTGTTAACGTACTTCAACACAGCCAAGCGCTGAATGTGTGTATTTTCCCATTCTCAATAGGAACGGCACACATGAACAAGGCCTAGGCGCAAGCAAATACTCTTACCTCTCACCAAGTAACCAAGGTATTTAGCCGAATCAGGCTAATGTCTAACCCTCACCAGAAAGCCGCGATCATAGCTCTATCTCTCAGCGGCCTACGAGTTACTGAGCTGTCAAAGGTCGCAGTTTCTGATCTTGTAACTAAGCGTGGCGATATTCGAAGCGAGATTGCTTTGAGAGCTGCGATAACGAAAGGATGCAAGCCAAGACCTATTTGGTTGTCGGAACGCACTAGAAAGATACTACAAGCTTATATAGACCACAGATTAGAGCGAAAACAGGGCGTATCGATTAGAGAAGAGTATCAAGGATTAAACGCTTCAAGCTCTTTTATCCTCAGTGCTAAAGGGTTTCCATACTCACTCAAAGCAAAACATAGAGTGGCGCATGACGGCACTGTTAAGACCTACTATGCAGCAGATAGCGTCGAACTATTGGTACGCGAGATATACAAAAATGCGGCCTCAAAGGTGCAAGCTCTCACAGCGGAAGAAGATCGCTAGCGTCCAAGTTAAATGCCTCTAATGTCCCACTGAAAACAATAGCTCGTACACTCGGACATAGTGAGATTCAAACGACTCTTGTTTATATCGAAATAACACCATCGCAACTTGAAGAAGCGGCAATATTAGCGTTATAGTAGTACGCATTGAGTACCTATTAAGTTAGTGAGAGATAAATGACTCAAAAGGAATTCCTCAACAATGCCAAAGCTAAACTAGGCGTTACGTGGGACGAACTAGCCAAGCAATCAGGCATTAAACCAAGGGCATTTAAAACCTATCGAATGCCTGAAGATTCAAAGGATTACAGAACTATGCCCGACCTCGCAAAATCAGCAATAGAAAGGCTATTGAAGTAGTCATATTGGTACGCAATGCGTACTATATTGTATATATGTTAAGCATAAAGAAAGGGAAAATATTTTGCCAACAGTAAAGCAGTTAATCGTTACGATTATTGCCCTTATGATAATCATGTCCATTCTCGTTGGGGTAGGAGTTTCAATTTGGGGTGATAGTTTCAACATTAAAAAGTTCGGCCCTGTAAGTTTCATTACTGGATTGGCAGTGTTTTATTTGGTTGATAGGCATTTCGGTAATAAAGGAAAACTTGGAAAGAAAAATTAATATTCAGGGAAAATATGTATGCCAAATCATAAGATTAAACTTGAATTATTAGCATTAGCTATAGGTTTTATCATAGTAGGATTTCTAACTTCTCAACCACTAAATCTCGACTTATCTAAGACAGTTAGTGACTGGTCGCAGATGGGAATTAAGATCCCCTTATATGTATTTTCAGGCTGTGTCATCCTTACTCTAGGGGGCGCTGTTGCAAAAAATTCGAAAGAATGGTCTCGGATGATTTGTACTGGTGGCTTTTACTTGCTGCTAAACCCTCTGCTAGCTCTTGTGAGTGCGGTAGAAAATGTCAGCGGGTTTCTTGCTGTAGGTTCAATAGCCTCATTATGCTGTTTTTCATATCTTACAGCAGATCTAATCACGAACCGACTAGGCATGAAATCAAAGTGTAAGCACTAACGAGGGGAAACTAGAAATGATGATTATTACGACATACATTACGCTTCAACTAGGTATTGCAATCTTACTTGCCAACCCTATAGGCAGCCCACTGATTTCATTGATAAATTTCATTGCTGTGTATCTACTTTATTTAAAAGTACGACCATTCATAATTCAGCACATTCAGAACCAAAAAGGTTTCGAAAAGCTTGTGACTATCCTTAATGACAGCACTAGAAATATGTTCGGTGCAAAATATTTTGGGTCATTTGTTGATAAGCAGATTCTAGCAACATCAAAAGATGCTCAAAACGATGATCGAAGTAAAGATATCGCTGCTTATGTTGGAGCTGATTTTTATCTTTCTTTATTGGTTTTTGCTCATGCTGTGACACCTGCGTTAATCATTACTTTATTGTTTTTCTAACTAAGGGGAAACTTCATGACTACAGCAGTACTACTAACTATCTTCATTGCCATGTCAGGTAGTGATGTTCAAGTAATACCAGTAAAAGAGTTCTCAGATAATACCGCTTGCGAAGAAGCGGCAAAATTATTGGTCGAACAATACATTGATATGACAGATGGTATGTCAGTCAGTAGAAGTGGCGAAGGTCGCTCAAAGCTTGTTACCGGTTCCTACTCTTGTGACGTAATACCGAGATAATCAAACTAATAGGGAAAATTGATGCTTGTTGATTATTGCAGTAAGTGTGGTGAATCAATCTACTCTAGCGATGAAGTGGTTCGCTCCGAAGAAGGAAGCTTTCATTATGAATGTACCGATGAAGGTTATGAAGATACTCACGGTACAAGTGCCAAACAAAGCGATTAACGGGGGAAAAATGGCCGTGAGATCAAAGGTAGGATTCACGTTACAAGCGTTAGGTATAGCCGATTTGTTAGCTTCGGCAGTTATCAAGCTACCATTGTTCTTTCCAGTTTTCGGCTTTGGTGCGCTTTGTGTCGGGGTGTACAAAGTGATTATTAAGCAATAGAGGGTAAATATGGAACTAAAACAAGTTTTTTCAAGTATCCCAGAGGGGGGTAAAAGTAGAGTGGTTGATTGAAGACGGACTTATTAAATGGTCTGTTACAGAGAAGCCAACTGACTTTGCTCTTGATGCCGAGCGTTCACTTTTGGAAAAATTAAATGTTGCGTCATTGAACGCAGCAAAAAGTGGTGAACAGGTTTTCGTTAAGTCTGATATTACACAACTTAAAAATGCTGATTTAAGTGAATCCGTTGTTAGCAACACAGCACTCAAAATCAAACTGAGAGACTAACGAGGGAAAATATGGACGCAAAAGAGCGCATGAATGAAATGGCAAATATCGTTGATTTACCAACATTCATTTGGCTGTGTATCTGCGGCCTACTAATAGCAGCTTACATTTTTAACTTCAAAAACAAAAGTTAGGATAACGTAGGGGAAAAGAAAACCATGAAAAAAGCGTTGCTTATAACAGCTGTGTTTTTCAGTGCAAATACTGTAGCAGACACGATACAAGTTGACAGGGATACGTTTTGTTCCATGTATGAATCATTGTTAGCCTCCAATGGTTTGATGGAAGCTGCTGAAATGGTAGAGCTAGATAAACACCTTTCTGGTTACAACCATACTAAAACAGATATTTCTCAAATTATCTCTGTCGCTGAAAAACAATGGGGGGATGAATGCATTGGAGTTAAGAGGGTTGAGGTATCGGAGAGCGACATAATCAGGGATTCGGTACAATTCAATGACGAAAACTTTCAGCCAACTGCTGAGCAAGCCAAAAGGCTTGGCGCTTTAGCCGCTGAGTGGGCGCAAAGAAAAGGCTTTTTCCTTGATACAACCGAGATAAACAAGCAGATAGAACAGCTACAAAGCGAGATAAGAGCAAATAGTTCAAATTAAGGGGAAATGAGCCATGAAATAAGTATTTGAACCACTTAATGCCCTTCTGTACATTTAATACCACAAGGGAACACTATTCACCGTGGTCCAGCAATTCCAAAGTACATTAAATCTTCTCTATTGCGAGAGGTTGAAATTCCAGCCTGTTTAATTCAGAAAGGGATGATTCTCTCATTTCAAATGCCTGACCTTGAGTTTCACGTCGAAATAAAAGTGATCAATTACTCATTAACTAAATTATCGTCTGATATAGTTTGCACTTATCGCGTAGATGACTTCACTGAACTTGGCGTCTTTAATAAGCAAGAGTATTTCGATACGCTTGTTAGAAAACTTATAGAAGACGGATGGCAGTTACCTCAAGATAACGAATAAAGAGAAAGTACGTGACCGAATATGAACAAGCAATGTAGGATGAAAGCAAACAGCAGACTGAAACACGTTGGTAGATCTCAATGCTCGGTAAGCTATTGGTGATGTCTGATTAGTAGAATTAACCTACTAACAGGCATCAACGGTATTAGCCATGACTAACAATGTACCACCCCAGCTCGCATACTCAGAAACTCCAACATTTTTACCTGAATCACATTACAAATACGTACTTGAGCAAGTTCAAGGTCAGAGTGATTATTGGGCATCCAGAACTTCGAAGAAGGAAAGTTTGTCTAAAGGACAAGTGTTCACACCTTTGGCCATGTCGGTTCAACTTTCTTCAATGTTACCGGATTCATGCATTCCTATGGATGCTTGCTCTATAGCTGACCCCGGCGCGGGTACCGGTATTCTATCAGTTGCTATGGCAAGTAAAATTGCTAATAGCGGTCGTTCTCCACAATTGATGATTAAAGGGTTCGAAACAGATACTCGACTTAAGGACTCATGGGACTTGGCATGGGAGCTATTTGAGAAACGAGGCCTATTGAGCGTTAACACCGAACTCCACACAGATTTTACGGAAGACGCTGAAAACCTGCTAAAAACAGGTGAAATTCATGGAATGACGAAGCCAAAGATAATTCACTCGAACCCTCCATATCAAAAGTTAGGTAAATCGACATCATTAAGTAAAGTGCTTACGGCCAACGGCGTGCCTGTTACCAATCTTTATGCTGCATTCCTTGCCTTGTCTGTATGTTGGTTAGAAGGTGGGGGTGAGCTCCTGGCTATTGTTCCAAGAAGCTTCGCATCTGGGGACTATTTTAAAGGTTTTCGCGCTTGGTTAAGTCAGCGAATGAGTGTTGAACACATAGTTCTCTACCGCGACAGAACCAATTTCCAAAATGTACTGCAAGAGACAATTCTCATACGACTAGTTAAAAAATCAACTCAGACTAGTGACGTTCGTATCACTGTTATGGATACGCCAACTTCAACGCCAGAATACGACTTACTTATGCCTGCTCGCGAGATCATTATGGACAGTGGTTGGTGGATGCCTAGAAGCAAGTCAGATATACGACTGGTCAACATTAATAGAAATCGAAAGCACACCCTAGAATCTCTAGGTTTGACCGTCAGTACGGGAAAAGTCGAAATGCACCGCTTAAAGGGAACCATAGAGAGCACGGTATTGTACTCCAAGGACTTCGACAATGATGGGAATTTAAGTTGGGCGGAATTGAAAAAACCAAGGAAGGTAAATGTTGAGCCTAAACAAGTATTGGAACTACCAAAGGTAGGTTGCTACGTAGTTTTAAAGCGTATCAGTTCCAATGATGGTCTAAAGCCACAAAGATTATTTCCTTGCTTGATCTCGCGCGAATCGACAGGTCTGAAGTCATTAGCGCTAGAAAACCATGTCCAGTATCTGCATAACAATGGTAAGCCACTAACGATGGAGCAAGGTGAAATGCTAATCACTTCCCTGCAAAGTCAAGAAATGAACGCTGTCATACGAAGCATCGGTGGTACGACACAGGTCAATAAGAGTGATTTGGCTCAACTAAGGTTCTAGCGATAAATGTCCATATAAGTGGCTTATATGAAGCTCCACAAGGTTGCCTAGACATCTTTGTACAGCAATTTAGATTACTACATCGATTGATATTTATACAACGATTTAGAAAAACTCATGTATAACCTGATCACAATAGTAAGAAGGCTAATAATTAAACATAGGGTGTACAATTTTTTGAAGATGAAATAAATAGGTGCTCCAAATGAGTGAATTGATATTCGATAGTGGCTTTAAGTCGCGGCGAGCAAAGAAAGGTGTGAGAGTTCGTGTTTACCGAAATCTCAATAATGGCAAATTTAGTGTTTTGCAGTGGGATCGCAGTGAAGAGTTTGATCCAAGTCAGCACGGGAAAGTGGTAGGGCATTTTAATTCAGTTGTGCTCAATTGCCGGGCATATGATAAAAAAGTCCACGTTATGAAAGGCGGCCAGAAACGAGCGAAATTAGAAGGTGTTAGGAATGTACACCTTTATTTGTACGGGGAACTAGAATTAGCAACCAACAGTGATTTGCCATATCAGGGTGAGCAGTTGACTTATAACCCTTTTGTACATGAGACATTGGTAAAGGTGAATACAGGAGAAGCTTGGGAAAGCCTGCACACCGGATGCAAAATTGTACTGACATCAGGTAAAGCGTTTGCTATTTAGGGGTTTTCCGTACGGTCAGTTGCTCGGCACTTCCGACTAACTTATACTCCATAACAAATAAACAATAAGATATCGACGCTTGGCAGGTTCAATGCAATGACAAAAGTAATTTACGATCCGTTCGTTCCTCAATTTTCAACAACTCTAGAAGATAGAAACCCTAAGAGTAAGTATAGAAATGAGACAAGATTGAATCATCCTGTACGCCGAGTCGATTTCTACGGAACCCCCATTTACCTTATACAAGGCCTAACTTATTCTCCGGCCCTTGGAGCCTTTATGGCGAGAAAAATGGTGAAAGGAGAAGTTGTCCTCTACTCAACAAAAGCTGCGAACGCTAACACGCCAAAACAAAAAATCGCAGAAATTATTATTTCCTTAACTCGTACATATCTCGAAGCAACGAAAAAACTAGACACAACTAAAGACAAGAACACGAACATATCAATTTCACTAATGGCAAAGAAAAACTTGGCTCTATGGCCTACTCTTCGTGTTCAGTTCTCTTCAGAGCACGGGCAAAACGTTGCAAAGGTAATAGGATTAGACAAGTTAACAAAGTATGAAAACCTGATGGTATTCATTGCTCAATTCAATGAACAAGTTATGGCTTTCAAAAAGTATGGAGGAAAGCACTTTGAGTTTGATGAAAATGCCAAGCCCGTTCAATTCATTGACATCGATGTTCAACAGTTATCTGGCAAAATAACAAAAGCATTTGACCGCTATTTCTTGAAGAGAAGTCTTGAGATCCCTAACGTTGAGGGAGGGGTGAGCTCAGCTGCTAATTTTAATGAATACATAGATCAACTTCAAAATGCGCTGTGGGAAGCTAAAGCTTGTATTGATAAGCCAAAACCTATTGAAAGCACTGATATAGTCAAAAGGCCACAAAGAACCACCGGTGTACCAGGTGTTAAATTTAAACTCGACCGTAGAACTTTAGGCCTTTACGTTGCAGGGATCACCGGCGAAAAAGCTGGTGGATTTCATACTGACAAGAAATTCTATCTTTCAGAGCATAAACTTGAAGATGCTTTTAAAATGGCGAAGGCCGCATTTCATGAAGCGTATGGTCTTACTCCACTCTCCAAAAGCCAATATTTAAACGAATTCAACGAATTTAAAGGGCGGTTGCTTTTGGTTGTCCCTCAACCCCTACTATATCAAGTCGCCGATGGCCTAGAAGGGATAAGCATCTCAATTGGTAAGTATGATAAGCGACCTAAATTAATCGATTTCTCACCTATAGAAGCTATGTGGTTGCGAAATAAAATAAGAAATGGCGGAAGGTTCAAAGGGTTGCACCATCCTAATCGTCGCAATAAGAATCGTGTCACGGTTGAAGATGTTGAGTCATTAGATCTTGCTGAAGACCTACTAGAACGTTCATCTTCAATACCGCAAGATTATAATTCGGTTGAACCTTATGAAAATACTCAATCTTCCTACCCAGCGGAAGAAAATAAACAAGCCAAGAAAGAGGCAGCTTACTTAGAATTGGAGATAAAAAATCTGACAGTTCAACATACTGCTGCATTAGCTGAATTCATGGATTCAGGGTATAGGTACGGTAATTTTGGTGGTGACTCCCCAATTTTCGGTATCTTTACAGCCGATTGTGAACGTTGTGGGGCAAAAAGTGAGTACCATGATCTGGGTGGTGAGTTTGTGGTCAAATGTAGCAATTGTAGCCATAAAGGTGCAAAACTTCATTCAGAGTGGCGAGCCAAATTAGATTGGAACCGAAAGAACACTCATACGATAAGCCTTTTGGATATACCGCACTTCCACCTAAAGAATAGGGCAATACATACCTCCTTGACGTTTATGACATCGGTTGAGAAATTACTTTTCACTGAACTCGATAAAGTGCATTCGAAGCGCGACTTAGCCCTATTGCAACGCAAGTACAGTTTAGAGCTAAGTGAGCGCTATTCTAAGCCAGGAAAACTATTCATCGAGAGGCTTGAGGCATATGGCGAATGGTATTGGATAACCATGGAAGTTTTGAACCGATACGCCCTAGTTGGGAAAAAGTGGAATCAATAAGAATTGAACCTTGAGTTACTTCTCTATTAAATAGTTAACGAGCTCAAGGTACTCTTCAAATGAGGTTACGCCACCAGCATTTGCGAGGTATTTGTTGTTTATGACTACGGAAGGTGTACCGGTAAGTCCATTGGCATAAAAATCTGAATCATAACTGTTTGCAACTTGAAGAACGGCTTGGCTGTTAAATGTACTGTCGAAGTCAGAACCAGAAACGCCGTTGTTTATGAATATTTCGCGTATTTGATCGACGTTTTGAGGAGCTTTGTTTTGCTTATGTATTGCTGCAAAAAGAGCAGGTAGTACCCTTGGTTCAACGCCCAACTTTATCATTGTCGCGTGAGCTTTGTTCATTTCTATGCCCATTTCTCGGCCCATAAAAGAAACATGTTTGGTATTAAAAGGTATACCTTCAGGGAGTTGTTCTTTTAGCATCTTAGATATTGGTTGAAAGCTATTACAGTGACCGCAAAACACAGAAATATACTCAGTCACCATTGGCGACGAAGATTTTTGGCCGGTTAATTCCTTGTAGTGAATGTTCTCTTTGAACTCGGAAGCAGAAGCTGAAAATGAAAGAATGGCAGTAGTAAAGATAGATATGAACTTTTTCATAGCTGGTTTCCAGTAACTAGATAAATTTAGTAAGAATTATCTTCTTAGAATAGGTAAAACTCATTGTACCCGAATTTGCTTGTTGATATTACGTTATAACCCAACACCAATCTGTAACAAGATCTTACAGATGACAAATTTTTATATTGAACACTACCGAATCAACAATTGTTGATTCATAGAGCTGGGGAGTTGAGATGAAAAGAAATAAATATCCACAATTGAATTCCATGCGAACCCATTTAGTCACCCATATAAAGTTGGGGTTCATATTTTTAGCAACGGCAGTCTGTATCATTTTTCTGAAGTTGCCATTCTTGATCCCAGAATTTGCCAATGCCCCATCCCTAATTAATGGAAAGTTGGTTGATGTCATCGCTAAACCGATGGTGTTTTTATTAAAAATATCACCTTTTATCTATGTTTTAATTCTTTTCAACGATTGCTGGTGGCAGGTGAAGACATTTCAACCCTTTAAATCGATTGGTACTGCAATCAAGCGGGTTAAAGGTACAAAACTATACTCATGGTACAAGAATAGTAAGTACCGTTATGCTGTTGATCATCAACTAGCGGCATTCATTTCTCTATTTGCCTTAACGACATTTGTTGTAGGTACAGCAGTAATCAAAAGTGACTCATTAACTGAAACAATCGATATAGTCTTCGCTGAGCGTAATTTCTATAACTACATCATTATTCAGGGTGTCTTTTGTGTAATGGGAGTCATCGCATCCCTATATACTTCACATGTAAGAAGAACCGCTTTATTAAAGGAAAGGATAGCCACTGGCAAGGAAACGATAACCCATATTGATTTTAGAGTACCGGAAAATGCCGTATGTACCTTAATCAAACAAACACCTAACGGATTCGTAAGGCAAAAGGTACAGTTCAAAGATGGACTGGTTGAGTACCTACAATATAGAAGTGCGGTCAATAATGAAGACCTACCTGCATGGGTTGTTCAAGCTGTTCAACAATCCATGGTCGAGGAGCGAAAATAGCTTTAGACAATAACAACCTGAGTGTAAATAACTGCTTTATTTAGGATTTCACACCTTTACGATAAATAGATTCCGTGTAAAATGAGCTGTATAAATATACAGTTCAAAGGGGGCCGTATTGCCTTTAATTACCTTGAAACATATTCCTTCTTCTCAATTGATAAGAACACTAACGACTAATGAAGAACTAACTGCAATCGCTATTTTTCAGCTTAAAACAGCGCAGTACTATCACAAGAGATCGACGTTCAAATTACAACTTTTAAACCTGAAACCTTTTGATAACTATAAGTATAAAACAGCTTACGCCGGACTACTGAGCAGCAAAGTTGGGTGTGACAGGTTGCTCGTAGCTCTCCTTAATCATTCAAAGGTGGGAAATTGAAAGCTTTCGCTAACGTCGACACAAAAGGAATAGAGCATGGTCAGCGGGTGTCGGCCGCAGAATTTCGTCAGCTTGCCAAATTAGATTCGAGTGCACCTTTGGCACAAAATCACAAGATGAATGTGAAACAAGGTACCAAGTCCGCTCAGAAACCTCGACGTAGCTCCAACAAACAAAGAAAAGCGAATCAAGGGGTCGAACTTCCGTGGTTTACCCTCTATCTAAAAGAAAAGTGCCGTTTAGATACCAATGATGCACTGAAGAAGAGTGATCTTGAGTATTACTATCAAGTAAGCGTAATGCTCTACGTTGCTGAAAATTATCCAAAATTAAAACGCTTAGTTCATGCTTCACCAAACGGCGGCAAGAGATCACTCCTAGAGGGTAAAAGACTAAAAAGGGCAGGAGCTTGTAAAGGGCATCCCGATTTACAATTCATGGTTCCGAGAATGGGGTATTGTGGCCTTTTCATAGAAATGAAGAAACTGCCTACTGATTATGGGAAGAACCCTGAAATTGCACTGCGAGAGGTGCACATAGACCAGCATTTGGTTAGAGTTGACTTACTCGAACAAGGTTACTTAGCTGTCGTTTGTTATGGCCCTCGTGAAGCGATAGATGTCATAACAGCTTACATGGCTGAACAGCCATTACCGGTTATTGTGTCAGCGCGGTGGGATAGTTTTGATTGGGAAGAAAAAGCAAAGCGTGATTAGGCAGTTAGCAATGTAGGGAATTAAATACCCTAATAGTGTAAAATCAACGGCTAAGCTAGTGTATTAACTCGATGTTTAATCAGAGTCAGTTAACTGATAATGGATTTGTAAGAAGACCAATATGACAGAATTTGTCCCCCCGATATACGTAATCATTTCTCTATTTTTAGTTGGGTTGCTGTGCTCTAATTCCTTGATTAAAGCCATTGCATTTACGGTATTTTGGATATCATTGAATGTAGTAGTCCATGTCTCAGCAGAGTCATACTTCAAGTACTCCTTCAGTAAGGGAGCGATTTCGGCTTTGGAGTCGTTGGATAGCACCATTAGAGGGTCGAAAGTAGTTGATTCTTTAACCCCAGGCCGTTATGTCGAACTTTTACCTGAACTTACTGACAATGCGGGTTATGTTTGCTCCAACAAAATCACATCAGACTTAGAAAGTAACCTTTTGTCATTGAATGAGACATCAAGAAGTGTGGTTGTTATGGGTATAGACCCTATCACTGACGAACTTACTTGCTGTAACAGTGCGTCACTAAATGGAGTACAATATCGCGATACTGAAAGTGGACTCCAACTAAGGTGCGGAACGTGGCCTTTGACGCGAATTGTTACTGTGGCCGATATGTCGAAATCCGCACTAACGGTTAATCACAACTTTTAAAAAATACTTAAATGGAGAAATTTAATGACGTTTAGACCGAATACCCTATTGGTTTCTGTGCTTGGGATGACATTTATGGTTGGATTTTATCTGAATATTCCAATGTGGGATGCCGAATTGTTTCTTATAGGTCTAACTCTGGGCTTGCCTATTTTGTTCCTGTGGTGGTCTGGTCGGTGGTTTCTAAAGTCACTGGTCCCAGTAGTCATTGTTGGTATGGCAATTTTGGTCACGTACGATACGGTGATTCCTGAAGTAAATAGAATCGCGTATTCTGGATTTGGATTAGGCATTTTTCTTGGCGTTATCCCAGCGTTAATGATTCACAGGCCCCGCAGCTACCTTATTATTTCTTCTTTCTACCAGTTCGATAACAACCCAGAGAAAAGTGAAGAATATCTGCACCGCTATCTTAATGCGATTGAAGACAAGTACGATTCGGAGGAATAGATGATTTGGTATGTATTACTATGGCTAACAGGCGGGGTCATCGTCGGAATAGTTTTAAATAAAACGATCTTCAAGTGGCACCACGAAAATGCCAATTCAGATCAATATCCATTTGCACTTGTTACCTTAGCTAAAAGTGCCATTCAAATGGGGTTGCCATTGTGGGTGATAAAAATTCAATGGGATTTTTTTAATCCAACTGAAACGGATGTTTATGACTACATTTTCGTCATTAGTTTCTACCTGATTGGGTTGGGGTTTGTTACGACAGTTCTAGTGTTTATACTTAAACATTATGGCTATTATTCACACAAAGAGATGAAGGGTGAAAAATAACCTGATAAGCACTCTTTACATAGGTCTTATACCGTGTATATTTAAGTTAACTCGTTGCTTGTGCAGTGTGTTAACAAGTTCAAGATTGGGTCAACTCAATCTGTAAAAACCTCGACTATGTTGAGGTTTTTTGCTATATACCGTTCTAATAATTCTCGCGTTTTACCTGCATTTCTGCCCTGATTTCGTCCACAGTCTGGCGGACATAATAATCACATGGCAGTTGAGGATTATTTCCAAGGATGCGCCTAGTCTCGAGAATAAATAGTTCATCAGCAAGTTTATCCTCATTGTTCAATTTTAGGAACTTTATATCTTCTTTCATCGCCGCTACTTCAGCTAGCTTACTGCTATCTTCAATCTCTAGCTCAGAACGTCGCCAAATCGGAAGTGAAGGGCCGATATACAAACAACTGAGGCTAATAAAGATCATTGAACCTATCAAGTTAATTTTTATACTAATAATACCCGCCATTGACAGAATGCATGATATAAAGAATAAAAACGCAATAGCTAAGTAAATACGTGAAAATAATGGCGAAATGGCTACATTCAGAATCCTCTGGCCATTAACTGATTCAGCTTGACTCATGACTAATCCTTTAAATTTACTATGATTTAATGTGGTATCGGTTATATCTTACAAGATATAATGATCAGGTCAATTTTGATACAACATCCTCAATGAATGAGAATTGAGACAAAAATGCATACACATATACCACCTAGTGAGCCACCATCTATTACGTGCCCAAACTGCTCTCAAACCAGCTATTCACTAATGGATATCAAGAGTAAGTATTGCGGTAAATGCAATAAATTCCATTATGAGTTCCAGAATACTCTAGCATACCAAAGCGATGTAGTAATTTGCTCCGCAAAGCCTAGGATTGGTAAGTCAATACTCAATAGATGATATTGAACAGTTTCGATATAACTAGGCCATGCATGTTTTTTCGCAAATTGGTTTCTGCTTTGCCATTTCGCCATTTCTCAGATCGCCAACGTAAAAATCGTTACTCTTTTTGAAGTGTTGATACAGTTGAATCAACATAGGCTGGTAGGGGACAAAAATGTGTACCGGACTCAATCATGCTCAGTCATTGCTAAAACATCGTATAAGGACATAGAAATTGAAAACAGAACCTGATGGGAATTTAAAGGTAATACCTGCATTTTGCGGGTTTCCTACAAATACACTATTTTTGGCTATCAGTTTAGCAATAGCTTCCTATTTTTTGATTGGCCCGTACACCCTCATATACGTGTTTTTTGCACTGACTCTAATCTATGGACATTGCTTTTTCATTCGATTGGATGGCCACTATGAAAAGCTAAGCTGTGATCTCGGAGGGTTTTTCCCTCACTACCTATACATAAAGGGTTTACCTGATAATTTTTTTTCAGATATAGAAGTCATCATCGAAACAAACCAACTGGTGGGCATTCATTGCCCAAAAAATAAATTACTTCGAATCGGACTACGACAACATGTATATGGCCATGGAGGGTTCAGCGAGTTTTTCGACGGTGAGGATGTAACTCTTTCAGGGTTGCCGTTAGGGAATCGCACTTTACTCCTTTCATATAGAACCAAAGAAAAACTCCAATGTGCAATTTCAACCATGCAAAATCGAGGTTGGAAAATGCATGGAGAGCAGGGGGTGGAAGCAAACTTAATTGACCGGCATTACACCCAAACGATGATGTATGAGCCAAGATATACGGAATCAAGGATCGCCCATTAGTAACGAATGGTAGTGATTTAGTTAGCGATAACAACAAACATTAAATAAGGCTTAGAGATGAAAACTTTTACGATAACTACAGTGTTCGCAGCTGTTCTCGCTTTGACGGGCTGTGATGATGAAACGTTCCGTGTCGTTGATGACATTAAAGAGTGCACCCAAGTCGATTTAGGTGATGAGACGCTTGATGTTAAAGCGTATCCTTCACAAGAGTCCATTGGGTACTTCGATGGAAATTTAGTAAAGCATTCAACCTGCACACCAGCTTCGATAACGGTGAGTGGATCAGCCACAACTTATTCCTATTACCAATATGGCAATCTGGTTAATAGTAAAAATGGCGTAAGCGCTCTTAAGTATTGGTACGCTTCTGATGGTAAAGAGATGCTCGAAGCGCAGCGCGTTTATGTTGGTTCTAATGGAGAGACAGTAACTCGAGAGGATGGGCCTCTAGGTTCAATCCAGCTTATGCAATGGACAAGTTCATTAGGAACAATCAGAGCAGAGAACAAATTCGACCAATCCGAAGAGCAAAAGGTAACCGTGAACTACGGTCAAATGTCCAAAGAACGCAGCTATAACGACAATACAGCTCAATGGGACTGTATTTGGAAGGATAGTGGTTCAGTAGTGGCATCGGATGCTGGGTGCTTAAATGAGGCCGTTTTAGACACTACTCACCTTGGTGTTGTGGCGTCTGGAGATATCTATTGGCAACTTTTAGCTAAAACTACTCGTAGTTATGAGACGGACGAAGAAGAGTTGAAGCAAGACATACAGGATTACTTCAAGTACTTCTAAAAGCAATTGGTTGAGTGTTTACTGATTTACGAGGTTACAATCCAATATGACTAAGTATAAATTCAAAGGCGCTTTGACACGGTTCTCTAAGCTGAAGGTATTTGATAAAACAATAGTGTTGTTGAGCTTTGTGTCTACTCCATTTGCAGTCTACTTGATGGTACTTGAGTACAATAGTGGTTCAAACTTGAAAGCTACTATGTTCGCTTTGTTAGCTGTGATGATCGCGCTCGGTAACTTATCTTAGGTATTTGCGATTAAGACAGACGACTAACCTATAACCTCGAAGTGAACTAAGAGCCAAAGTAATCCAGGGCTTTGATTGCCACTGTCACTTAAACTAGGATTTAATTCCTTTCAGCCTGCTGGTGGACTCTCAGAAGAACTAGATTTAGGCCTTGATGAACAATACGGATATTGATCGACCATTGGCGGCCCAAATGATAGGGTTTTCTTCAATGACCATAGAACAACTCAATGCTCTTTTGTCCGGTTTGGTAACATTGAACATAGCAGATCACCGCTAGTTACAAGCTATTGAAGGAGCTTGAATGATAGTGTTAGGGTTCATTCTAAAAGGGACATACCAATGCCTAGTACAAGTGAGATGATAAATAGTATAAGTAAGAACCATCTGGAAAATATGGCGGAAAGTTTAGACAAGTTTTGGGACTACGCTATGTTTGACCAACGATATATTCAGCCTAGTGACGGTATACTAATGGCACTAGAATTTGGAGCTATCCAGCAAGGTTTGATACCTAAAGATTTCTATGACCTGAATTTTGATAGTGCCGTATTCATGACTGAGTTTGTATCGCAGTTAAGAGTAACGGCAAAAGGGATGTCACTAGTCAACTGGACTGAAATCGAAAAAAATTTACCGTATATTTATGAGGGGCAGGTTAAGCCTCAAGCGCACAGCGAATAGATCGCACCCATAACCTAGTAATTACAACAAAGAGAACCAATCTCAAATGAAAATTAATGATCTTACAGTTGAAGCCAATCAACGCGAATTTCTAGAAACGCGATATAAGCAAGGTGATGAGCTTATGCCGACCTGCCTAATTACAGACAACAAAGGTCAAGTTCGCGCGTTCGCGATGCCATTTACGAACGCAGAAGAAAAGGCGTTCTGTGTATTAACACTTCGCGCACTGATCGCTAAGCTAAAGGCAAAGGAATACGCCTTTGTTGCTCAAGTCCGAATGGGTCACCTGAATGGCATAGCACCATCAGAACAGGCTGACAGTGAAGAGGGGGTAATGTTTAATGTAAAGAAACCAACGTCTTCAGATGACACGTTGTGGCAACTCACTCGAAATGAGTCTGGGCTTAGAGAACCTATCGCACCGATGAAGTTCAATAATGCTGGTGGCGAGTTTTCAGATCTGTTCGATATCATCCCGTTTACCTCGCTGAATTCGACTAAGAAGCGAAAAGTCGAAAAAACCGTAAAACAACTTATCAAGTCAGACCCATTAATTACCGGCTTGGCTTTATGATGTAAGCCAGATACAAATATCACGGTCATTGACGCAGTAATAATGGTTCAAGTAATAAACGTCGACCTAAAGTTGCGAGGCCATTTACTCGAAACACCCCTGAAACCTTAATTATGGAAGATTGAAATGAACATTAGACTACTTTCAATTGCACTTGTTACTACTTTTGGTCTAACGGCATGCCAGAGCACCAGTAACCAAACCCACTTTCTGTACCTTCAAGATCAAGTGATTGCTAACAGCATCGATTTTGACCAATTGTATGACCAGTGGATAGATTCAAAACTCACCAAAAATAATCTTGGCGTTTACGAGTTCCCAACACAAGTAGCGCGAACTGAAGCCATTAATTCATTAAAAGATGGGGTTGAACGTTATTGCGATTATGTCGGTGGTTCTTTATCTACAGAAAAAATTCAGTATGGTGAAAGCTATAAGTGCGACAGAGAGGATCATCCATACATTGCCGTTTCGTACAAGCGTTACAACGACAACCTAATGTCTATTTACCCTTCCACAACAAGTGCAAGACTTAAGGCGGAAGAGTCTAGAAAAAACCAGCAGTTAATTGACAACAAAATAAAAGAACTGAAGCTTCTTAATGGCCCGGGTGGAACACTTGTTCTAGAAACCGGTCACTCTGTTGAATTTATTCGAATGGGTACTGTTATCCAGCGTGACTTGATGCATTTAGGTGTGAAACAAGGTACGAGAATCAACGACTATGACTATACGTATATTGATGATGTAGCAAGCATAGATTTTGAAAACAAAACGTTTACTAAGACAAGTGGCGACATCACTGAGTTTGATGTTTTTGGTGAAACAGAGTCAGCCAATCGCCATAGTTTGAGTGTTGGCGTCGACGGGTTGGCAATAGTTACTGTTGATCCTAAAAACGACCAACTGTTTGTTCTTCGCTTCCCGAATTTAAATGGGGTTGCCTCGATAACATTCGAGCAATCAGCATTGGAAGGCGGAATGATGGCAACTCAATTCGACACCAAACCTTATGAGGACGAACTGAATGCGTATTTAGCATTGGAAGCGGCTAAGATACAGAGCGAGCGCGACTGGAGTCGATATGTAGATTTTAATAACTTGCCACCGAAGACCGTTGAGAAAGTTGTGAAGTTGGTTAATTCAATTGCTGATGATGGTTACGGCCCTTACCTTGGCGACAACATTGACGGTTTCAAGTATGGCCCATACGTCTTTTCATTGAGCCAACTTGCAATGGGAGAGGTCAGCTATTTAAACAAAGGTTATAAGTTTACGAACGAGACGACCCCGCTTGCATCGTACATTCTAATGGCGTGGATGAAATTGGATGTAGACGGTAACTCCTTTGGACGAATTACCAAGTCAGATCTTCAAAAGCAAGTGTTCGAGCGCTTTTCAAACTAAACCCTCCTGACGGTTAATAAGAATGAGGTCGCACTGCGCGGCCTTTATTTTGTGGCCTAAAGCGAAACAGTACCTAAACTTATTGGAAACGTTCACGTTTTTGTACATGAGCTATCAATCGATTCTATATACATCCATCGGTCACGGGACGATTGATCTTGCTATTTTACCTTACATTAAGTGTTCATCACTGAATGTTTGGTTCATCGAGCGATAATGAGTAAATGGTTAATTCAACAAGATCACTTCGCTTTTCCTTGAAAAATCATTCTTGATCAATACTAATTGAGCAATGCTTGCTCTATAATCAAGCAACTCCAAGCCCCCTTTTTTTGTTGACTCAATTGTTGCAACTTCTCAGGGCTGCCCAAAGCATAATTCAAACCATTAAAGGAACAGGCTTCAATGCTTCTTCAATTGATTACGTCTCAATATCACGATGTGGTAACGAAAGTGCTTCATAGCGCATCACTTACTTTAACTGCTAGGAAGCAAAGTCCGGGCACAGTAATTGATTTTTCGCAAGTAAGAATTCGAACTGACAATGGTAATTACGAAACGTCTAGCTTCCTAAGAGTTGAAGAACCAACTCACAACAGAGCAGAACAACCAAAACTAATCACTACCGGGTATGATTATTTAAATTTTGAGTATGTAAAGGTAAAATCAAAGTCAGAAGTGGTGACTGAGCTTGATTATCCTGATTTGACCTCTAGAACCATTTCACTTAGAGGCTTAACTTTCTCACAAGCAAATAAACCTCTTAACACACTGCTCTTTGAGAGTATTAATGCAAGCATAATTGATTATACAATTCGCCTGACAGCCAAAAACCAGGGAATGGTAGCGAAGTATCAACTAAAAACGCTACCAGGTTTTGAGAACATCTCACTTGACGATCTCTATGAGATTACTGTATTGGTTTCAATTTATGACATGACCGAAGATAAAGTAGACCAAGGAATCGCAGCATTGACCAAGAATTCAGCTTGCAACGGGCTGAATGTCGAAAGCACGAACACCGGCAAGCAAAGATTCATTAAACTCTACCGCGAAAAAGTGAGAAATTATATATCTTTGATTAGAGATCCGCTTCGTGTTACTGAAAATGGATCATCAACAAAAGAAGACGTTGCACTTAACTGGTTTATTCGCTCGTATGAATATTTGAATTCGGACAAACATCATTACTTTGACTCGATAACGCCACTATACTTTAGAGCTAGGTTCGATGAAGAGGTTGCCTGGTCACCATTCCATTCACATGCCAATTACAACGTGGTTGCTATTCCTTCTCAATGCCCCCTAGGGCATAGAATTAGTAAGTTAAGGTTGTCACTTGAGCAGCTTTTAATGACTAATAGGTCATCTTTGTCCGCGAGATTGCAAGCCTACGTCCCAATAGAAAGATACAAACATTTATCGAAGATTGAGACTAAGTTGGAAGTTAACAATCGATGGGTTTTTAACATTGACCCTCTTCCGAAGATGGTTGAGTGGAAAGGGGATAGGTACAATTATGACACATGTATCTTACATTTTTTTCATACTTTGTTTAATGTTAGTGTCGATTCAATTCAAGATAAGGTAACTAAAGAGTTAATCAGCAACCACTTAAAGAATATAAGTTGGATGAACTTTATCTTCCAACTAATTGACAATGGCTACTATACAACTCTAGGCGTTTTAGATGCTATGAAGAGCTCTGAAGATCAACGTTTCTCGCGCCTCGCGTGGACGGTATTCGACTCAATTCCAGAAATTCATGATCTCTATAGTGCGACTAATCCCAACCTTTTTGATAGTAACGTTGACCTAGTGATTGACTCACTGCAACTTCAAGGATCTTGCTTGCAACAGGTTTTGGGAATAAGCATGCTTACCCATTTACAATTATCCCAGAGTCTAGAGAAACCTAAGCCAACTCTTCACCTAATAGAAACTACATTTAGTTTTAGACCAGCTGAAGAATTTGCTTCTTTGTTGAGAATGAATCGAAAATTTGCGATAGCCACTATATTTGTTCAGCCTAACTATGCAGATTGCGGGCAAGCACTCCATAGCCGTGAAATTATGGATCAAACACAATGCATATTAAGAGAAGATCAAGAGAACTTGCATTTAGAATCTGAATGGAAGAATAGATATCAAAATGATGCTCTTCCGCCATTAATGACTGAGTAACTCTCTCGGATAGCAAACAATATCCATAACTATTTTGACTGAATTATTCATGATTAAGTAACTTGTTTCACCTATAAAACCGTATCCAGTTCTTAGCTGGCTTTCTTTCTCAACTATGGAGGGGTGGGTTTGTTAAAAAAATCCGCACTTGGCCTTTTAGTTACCGTGGTAGCTTCGCCTGTATTTGCAGGTTTGGAGTTTATTGAATTCACTACCACAGATAACACAAGTAGGGTCATTTCAAATTTTACAAATGCATATCTAAACAACCACGCTGACCTCGACCTACTCATCGCATCTGGGCTTGACCGGAAACTACGGGTTAAAGTAATAAAAGGTGGGGTAAACCTTGAGGATGTAACGACATCGGTAATCAATACAAGCGATAGAATCTCACATAGTGGTAAAGACTTTTATGGAAAGGTAGTGAACCTAAGTGGTTTAAGCTCTGATGGTGATTACACAATTGAAATTGATACGCTCTCATTAAATGGGTCGATTGTTACCTCTGACTCTTACGAATTGCAGCGAGATACTGTTCCACCGCTAATTAACGATGCGGGCATTACATGGGTCCGCAGAGCATATTCGTATGGAAGCATTGACCACTTCTCGTACACTGATTCGAGTTTAGAACTACGGTTAAACTCACTAACGGAGGAGCGATCTGGTTTATCGCATGTAGACTACTTTATATCTACCCCGGAACGCCTTGCTATAGACGAGGGTGACCGAACCGTGCTGGGTGCAAGTTTAAACAAGGATAGTAATTTCCAGGGAAATGCTACGATCTCCATAGCAACTGCTGCACACCCAAATGTCGCGCCTAATCAGGACCTCTACACCATTGGTTTTGATGTCTATGACCAAGCAGGCAATAAGACATCAATTCAACGAAATAGTCACATTGATAATGTCTGTCCACCAGCACCTAGCATTGAAGTATTGAACGCTTCAACGTCACTGTGGGAACCTTACACGAAAAACATGTTGTTACACCAAAACCCAATCAAAATGCGCTGGGGGAGGGATGTTTCAACCTTTGAGAGTAAAGCGAACGCACCATATGGTTGGGTGGATGGTAATGCCATTTCCTACACAATTGGCCAAACAGCATACTATGAGAGAACAATGCCAATCCCTCAAGATTATAGTTATTTCTATTTCTACACGAGGGCAGGAGAAATTTGTCACCGTCAAACATTAAGTAGCTTTAAGTTCACTTTTGCGAACGGTGTAGATGAAGCTCCAGTTGGTGGAGCCGCATGGTACAAAACAAATTTACCTGAAGAGAATGGCGCTTGGATACAGAGTGCATCACCTAGATACAATAAGCCATATACGATTACATCAGTACGCCATCATGCAGAAGCTCGCTCATACAGACAAAAGGCCTGGGGTTCATCGATTCCAGCTTGTTATATCGAGCCGGGGCAAACCTATTGTGACTCTGCGACTAATATATCCTATAGCAGTGGTCGAGGTTATTCACCGAAAGCTGTTTACCTCGATAGAGCTACTGGCGGGTTACAAATACACACGGGTTATGTCTATACATATTGGGATTTTTCGGAACCCCACGTACTAGACGTTCAGGCATATCCCGAGTCAAAAAGTATAGTATCTAAGACATATGACCCGGATACAGTCTCTGATTGGCGTCAAAATATGTGGAAAATTAGCAAGTTAGAAGCTGATGTTCAGTCGAAGGATGGGTTTGGAACTTTAACGCTGAGCCCTAGTGCGACTACTCAATTGGATATACAAAATCGTGAAGACACTTTCGATGTTTCCAATTTAGCTGACGGTAATTATGAGGTTACCATAAAGGCGACCGACACTTATGGCAATGTAGGCACCTCGAATCAGCCTGTTGAGTTTAAGGTAGATAACGCGGCTCCTTCGATCGCTGTCAATTACGAGGGCGCAGAGTTACCGGAAACTATAGCAGATTTAAGAAAGCTCAATTTCGTTCTGACAGACTTTAGTAATTCAGTATTAACTTCAGGTAGGCTGTTTGGGTCAAGTAGTAATGAAAATGTGTATCTGGGAATCATTAGCAAGGACAACGATGTCTACTCATTTGAACAACCAAAGATCTTTCCTACCTTAATGGACGGAGAATCTTACTCACTTGAGGTTACAGCAGAGGATGAGTTTAAGAACCAAGCGGTAGAGGTGTTCAATTTTAAATATATACCTGAAAACCTGATAGAGATGGACACACAGCCCTACCTAGGAGTTTCAGTGCGACTGTATGATGAGGAAGATATACCTCTGGCTCGTATTTATTCTGAAGCACCTTTGCAGCTCGATGAAGGCATGATGGCTACAGGTATTCAACAAGCCACTATCACCAATAGGCTCGACTCCGATATTGCGGTTAAGCTGCATTTAGGGCAGCAAATAGTTGAGGTTTCACCAGGGGAAACAAAACCCATTCAAGTAGACCTAGGTGATACTGGAGGGAACTTGAATGTTGAGGTATACCCTTCAACTAAAGCAGCAGGTAAAGCCAGTTTGATGTTTGATATTCCACAACTAACATCAAAATTTAATAATTAGGCCCCTTATAGGTCTTTAAGCCCAGCTTCATACGAGTTGGGCTTTTTTAATCCATATAGAGGGTCAATAGAGTAAAACACCTATGCAAATTTGAACTCGATTACGTATCACGATATGAAATCTAACCAGTAGTATGTCAAACGAGTAAAATTGATGTAAAGTTATACAAATTACCCATTCTCATGCAAATCACAAGGACTAGCTGATGACGCCTGACTGGACGCTTCATGCAAAAGGTGCTGATCTTGCAACCAAACCCATAAAGGTATTGAACAACGTTTGGTGGGCAGGAAACAATAATCGGACACATGAAGCCTCGCAAAAGAAACTCCAATCAATCTATGAGTCGAACCAGCATATCTGTTGCCAATGCAATGGTGCAAGGATGTTCGTACGATACTTGAGTTCAGGGCGCTATACAGTGGTCAATCACCCCATCGAAGGAAGACATTCTAAGCAATGTAAGTACTACACGGAGATAAGTGGGCAGATCTCTGATCGGGAGTATGGTGGAGAAGCCGAATACAGGGAAATCCTGACGTTCAATTACCATGCGGACATAAATAGTACTGACTCTACAGAGCCAGAATTACACGATGAACCTGCATTGACAGACACATCTCAGCGCAGCCAACCTAAGCTCTTGAGGTTAATGAACCAAATTTGTTCTGAAGCATATTTGAACACATATCTAAAACCCCTGTACCCGGCACACACAGACACAAAAAAAATGGAGTTGCGCACCTTAGCAAAGCTCCGTCATGCAGCCTCTACCATTAGGTTTGGTCAGTCGACACTTGACCATTATATTTTTTATGGTGAGAGCGGCGAACAGTATGCCCAGACATCGTTGCAGTCAAAAATATGGAAAGGTGCCGGTCGGAGACATGTTTTTCTACTAGATATTGTCGATACCATTACACAAAACTACAGTGAGTTGCTGTTTGATGGTGAACCAACCTTTTATGAAAGGGTAATAAGACCCGGCCAGCAAGGAACTAAGGGCCCATTTCTGGTAATATCTTCAGCAGTAGAAGATGAAGGGGAACTATTCCGCCATACAGCTTGCGTAAAGCCGATACTGTCTCGAGAAGTACCAATGCTTGTAGATTCCAACTACGAACGTAAAATGGGATTACTATTGATTGAGTGTATAAACTTACAAGCTGAAAGGTCGAAGAAAAACTACTGGAGTTTGCATAAGCCACTTATCCCAAAGCCAGGCGTTTCCGGCGAGCAAATTCTTCCTGACTTCATACTTAGCCACAAACTAAATGGAAAGGTGGAGTTCAGAGAAATAGTGGAAGTCATGGGTACTGATGACCCAGAGTATGCCGAACGAAAACAGCGTCTCATTCCAGAAATGAAAGACAAATTCTACAGCAGGAGGCTAGTAGAAGTGAAAGCCTATATACCGGGCAGAATCGAGAGCTACGGTGATAAAGCTAGAACTTATATTTTAAGTGGGAGTAAACGATAAATTGCCGCAAAGTATCGGCAACTATCGAAGCATCAGGCTTTAGTTAGAACGAGGGGTATATGCACAATAAAATTAACTATCTAGCACTCCTAGTGCTCATCACATTGAGCACTATAGGTGGAATATTGGCTGAGCTAGAAGGTATAGGATTTGCCGAAGGCATCATAGGCACGTATCTGTTGCTATCAATCCTTCTTTTTGCAACTGGGAAAGTTGATCTATCACGTTAACAAGGATCATGTATGGCTGAACATATTGAAATCAACCTTGCAACTCCATTTTTCGCCCCATCGGTTAAAATGACTTTACTTGAAATGGTAACAAGAATAGGTCGAGTTTGGCCAAGCGAAGCCACTTGTATTACTCAAGAGAGTGACGGTGAATTAATCTGGTGGTCATCGCCGATAAGCGAGGTGGAAAAGGCTCGTAAGACCGCATCTTTAGAGGCGGGTTTAGTGCCTATCTTGGGTTTTGGCTGTATAGTACAGGCCGACTATTATCAACTTAATGGCCAAGAAGTTGTGGCGACAGATTGGAAAACAGGGCTGGTGGAAAAAGACCAACTGTAGAAAGATCCATGGTTGCTTAAGTCCGAGTAGAAGTTACTAAAATCGGCTGGAGACAAGAAATCATGAAAGGATGAAGAATTCAGGATGAAACCACATATCATAGCTAATCTAGAGCAGCGTCATGATGGTTGGCAGAAAGATAGACAAAAACTGGCTAAATCGGGAAATACCTTCGATTATACTCATTACTAACTCTGTATATACTGGCATGTTTTATGTCCTCTCATATTTCGTAGAGTATTTGAACACAACTTGGTTCATATTGGGCCCGCTCCTTGGTATATTAACCGCAATTCCACCATTGAAAAGAAGTATGCCCAGAGAACCAACTCAAAATGATGTAGACACGGATATGGCGATTAGGAAAGCTTTCAACTTAGACTGCATAATCGAGACACGAAAGGAACGAACCTGATCGGATTGGGCACAAGGAAAATTAAATTATGAAACGAACAGTAAACAAACAATACTACTTCAATTGGTTGAAGATCTTTTCATTAGGTATTTTAGCAGCTTGCTTGTTGATACTGATGAATTACCCAACCTTTTTTGCACCAGAGAACACCTGGCTACTCGTTATTCCACTCATTCAAGTTCCCTTTATCTGGCTTACCGCTTCAGGCCCACTCGTTGGTGTAGATGAATCCTATACTTATGACCACAAAGACTAAAACTTAACGCCGCTAACACTAGATGAAAAGGTAACCCAAGTCATGAAAGAAGTACTATTTGGTTCGATATGCTGTGTGTTCATTTACTTGTTGGCTGATGCTTATTTTATGGCATCGATAGATCAGCAATCTCAAGTCGCCGATACCATTATTGATACAATAAAGGGGCTGACTGTTCCAGCTGTAGCTGTTTTAACATTTTGGGTGTTTAAGTTAGTAAGAAATACTTCATTTGGTAAGAAATTGCTCGACTTAGATTAGTACGAAAACTAAATAGTCACACAAGAGCAAGCTGGTTTAGGAACACAAGTTGCTCTTCAAAACTATGACGAAATCAGAGCCACTCTGCCTAATTGGAAATGAAGCTTTAAAAGACAGATTTAGGAAAAACATGAAGAAGTTATTGCCCACTTATATCCTGTACTTGCTTGTTATGAACGTAGTGTTTATTAGCCTGACTGCAACCGCCCATTTTAATGTTGAAGCCTTGGATGTGGCTAGAGTGACGATGAATGATGGGCTTTTATATATGATCATCATATATTTACCATTGGCTAGCAGCGGAATGAAAATGCTGAAAGTTCTCCTTTGGTCTGTCCCTATCATTATGGTCCTCGTGGGTCTAAAACTCACTTTTGCATTAGCTATCTATGGTCCAGAAATTGATATCGTCGACAATGAGGGAACCAAAGTATGGATAGAGCACGGCTTATCGATTCTAATCCATGTCATTTCTGCAGCTGTAGGTTATGAAGCCGCCAGAATACACGATCCTGACTTTAAGTTTTTTATGGAGAAATCGAAGCCAAAAGATGGCCAATTGAAAAATTAAGTTCCTCTAATGCAATAGCCCGACACAATGGCCGGGCTTTCTTACACTTTAACAAGGTCAGAGTAAGGGTGCTAACCTAGAGTGGTTACATACCACATTAATTAGCGAATAGAGCATTAAGCTTCATTCAGATTGGCGAGAAAAGCTAGTTTTGAGGTAGTGGTTCAGTGCTTCCATCTTCATGCTTAAAAACATTACCGTTTTTACAAAAACAAGCATCTTCAATAAGTCCCGTCACTAGAGATTTCTCAACACTTGTGGTTACCACCGCCTCAATCCTGTCAATAGCCTCCCGTACAGCTGAGGTTAATTGCTCACGAATTATTTTTCTCTTGATAGGAGAGCAAAGATCCAAACTATCTATATGGATGTGAGTGGAAAATGCCGGTTCAGATAGCGTTTCCCATTTACCGGTACGACCTTCTTTGAAATTCGAGGCGCATCCGCTTGCAACGTGGAATATATGGTCGATATTGTCAAAGCCACAAACGAGCATTTCGCCAGCAGGGTCCTTTTGAAAACTTACGAAACGTTGAGTCACATTATCCCTTAATATATTCTCTAGCAGCTCTCACAAAGAGCGGTAAACGACATCAGTCTGCGCCAATACGACTGAGGGGGGTGATACACAAATACTTTATTTGAAACGGGTCAGAACGCGGCGCCAACAAGAAATGGCACCCTTTTAATCTATCAGGTAAGTTTTGTCTTTCAGTTGCATAGTATAAGAGAAATTTCGCAGGACGCCACTATATAAAATCAACAAAAAAACTATAGGCTAGTAAATTCAGGGGTTAAGCACTGATTTATGCCCGCTATGCCTGATCACCAGTGACGGTATGCTTACTTGCCAACACTGAGGTTATTATTTATCTGAGTGTAAATTTAAACAGTGCAGGGCAAAGTAATGAGTGTTCAATCAACCAAACAAGAATCTTCAGAATCAAATAGTGAGCTCGATATCTGGAAGGCATTTTTCCCCGCCTCAGAAGTCTTTATCAAAACAGTTCTTGATTGTGCTCGGTACTGGGAAGATCAAAACAAAGGTCTACGAGAATTATTCTTCTTTCTGTGCGAAGCAACCGCTGACAGCTACCGTAGTGAACATGGGTTAAATGATCCAAAAGCACCACTGAATGTTGATCTAAACTCTGTCCGTCAAAGTCTTTACGCACTGGCTTCAACTCAGGCTACATTCGACCCTATCATGAAGACAGCCTATTTCACTGTTAGGTTTGACGCTCAAACTGGCCATTACAATATGGCCGTTGATTTAACATACAAAGGGAAAGTTCATCTAGCAAAGATAAACGGTTTGATTAAAACTGTTCGACCATCATTGGTTTGTAAGCGTGACACGTTTACCTTTAAAGGAAAAAATGAAGTACCAACGCATGTATACCCAAAATTGGCCTCAATAAAAGAACGGGGCGGAGTTATTGGAGCATACTGTTTAACTACACGGCCAAATGGTGAGACGATAGTAAATTACGTTAATCAGTCGGAACTGGAACAATTACAGTCATATTCAAATCATCAAGATCTGTACGTACAATGGCCTGCTAAGATGGCGTTAAAATCAGCCGTAAACCAAGCAGAGCGAGACTGGTACACAGCACCAATATCACCAATTGAGCAAACAGAAGCCCCATTAAGGCGATTAGTTAATACAAAGGAGTCATTGAAACCATTCTTAAAACTCTGTGACAACCAAGGTCAACTGCAAAAGCTATCCAAAGTCGTAGCTTACGCTATGACGTTCTTTCCCGATCAACGTTCGGCTCAAGAAGAAGGCGAGAATATGCTGATGCTGTTGACTTCGCAACCAGAACTCTTGAAGTGTAAACCGTTCAGTATTGCTAAATCTCTTATGGCTTGCGCTAAATATGGCGTTTCGCTCTCAAAAACAAGGGAATTGACGTACCTAACTGTATTAAAGGAGAAGGTGCATACGGCCGAAATTGACCTTATGTATCAAGGTATGAGAGATATCGCATTCTCTGGAATAACGAACACTTCGCAGAAAAGAGTCACCAAATTAGATGTAGAGTTGGTTTACTCGACCGACAAAGTTACCTTTGAGGCTAATACGCAGATACCACACGTGTTGGAGCAGAACCTAGAGGATAGAGGGCAACTTCTTGGCGGTTTTGTGGTGGTTACTCGCGATAACGACTTTGAGGTAAATTTCGTTAGCGTTGAAACAATGGATAAAGTAGCTTCATGCTCTCGGAGTAATGTAAAATCTACTTGGCCTAAGCATTACGCGCGAAAGACTCTACTTAGACAAACATTTTCATCATGGCTGTAAGAATGACAACTCAAATGAAAGAAAAACTAATTATGCTAGTGGACTGTATTGCAAACCAAGGTAACTTGGCTAAATTGATTGAAGATCAGAAGCTGTGCGTCTACGGTCGTCACGTTGAAGAGGTATACAAACTCTTCGGGTCGGGTATGTTTCTCAGGTCTGAAGTTCCAGATTTACTTAAAACCGATTTCTCTACGATAAACAGGTTGAATGAAAGATTTAAAAACGCAAATGTAATGAAGGGTTCTATATTCAGTCACGACTCAATTCACTAAGGCTAACAATGTCTAAATTTTTAAACACGGTAACGGCTTGTGTTGCCATCATCGCTGGTGGTAATGCTAGTGCGAGCGATGTACCTGAAAGATATGTAACGGTAAAACATAACGGATTTACATTGGTTATGGACTGCGTTACCAAAACCCCTCTGATGTTTAACTTCCAAATAGGTAAAGATGTTTGGAATGAACCGCGGTCTGATAGTTTTGACACAGACCCTGTTTTGCCAAGTAGATGTCAGCAGGAACGAAGCAGTTCCTACGGCCATAAGAAAGGAACCATGTATCATCGCGGTCATCTTGTCGGAGCTAATGCAATGGACAATTCTCGCGTAACAATGGAAGAATCGTTCTACATGTCGAACATTGTCCCTCAAGCTGAAGGATTCAACAGAGGAGCATGGCTCAAAACTGAGCAATATCAGGAGTGCTTAAGAGAACGTTCAGAAATAGTTGTATTAGGCGGCGTGGCTTTTAATGATGATCAAAATGATTTTTTCATCAAGTCACACGGGATAAAGACCCCCGATATTTTTTGGAAGATCATCATTACGGGCGAGGGTTACTATGCTTGGAAGTTTGATAACACGAACGAAATGACAGGTGAAGTAACAAATCAATACCTTACGACAGTTAATGATATCGAACAAACAATTGGCTTTGGGTTGAATCTTGGTTCAACACGGCAGTTATCAGCAAAAACACTGCCTCTGAACATCATGGATTGCCCTTTAGGATAGATAGGCTCAAGTTAGTGCCTATCATCATGGTACTGCCCTCAACACAATTGCTTACTCGGGTTCGTCTTATTCGAAGACGCTGTATGCTACATAACTGATGACCGTAGCATACAGTATATCTGAATGAACATTGCGGGTAGGATTTTAGATTTTGAGCAGTGCTAATAGTTATTCAATGGACATACTCATCAAGCAAGTGGCTTATGCCCTGAAACTATTGAAATACTTCCTCTTGATAGTTACTAACGAAATGTTAGATTATGAAAAAATTGATAGTTTGAAATTAAAATTTTGAATTGAGAAGAAATTGGGTCGTAAATGTCAAAATCTGATTTAAAGAGAGTCCATCGCTGTATTAAAGGTAAGCATCTTCAGTTCTACAGTACCAATGATGCTGAGATCGAACAAAAGATCAAAGAGTGGACACTCATCCTTGACACTCTAACGTTTCCTTGGGGTGTCAATTCAATTAAACGAAAAACGGCTAATAACGGACTTCCACAGAATATTCATTTCAAGAGAACGCGTAAAAAACTAGCTGATGGAAGTTACAGTTACTACGACAAGATTGTTTTAATTATCGACCGAAAATCGCTTGGGGTATATAAGACCTTCAGCCGTCGATATGGGACAACTCATACAATTGAAGAAGCAATTGACGATGTAATCGAACGTGCTACTACCTGGTGGAATCGTTCTGAGTTTGCATCAACCACCAGAAAGATTTCTGTATCGATAGTTGAATAAAAATCGGTTAATGGGCTTGCAGTGTGAGATTTGTCAGTAAATAAGCCGAAGGGGAAGTCTCTTCGGCTTTGTTTATGGTCGGAATATAACAGCATTCATTAGAGCATTGTCTTTGTATATCGCCAGTAACCCATCCCAGTCGACCTTAGACGTTCCGCGCAATAGAGTTATGCCTGAGCCCGGCTTGTGGCTAAATAGTGGCTTAGGGTCAATGTGACGACCTCTGTACTTAATTTCATAATGCAGATGTGGTCCAGTGGTGTATCCTGTATTACCCGAATACCCAATCAAATCACCTTTTTGAACATACTCACCATTAGCAATCGCGAATTTCGAAAGATGAGAGTAAGAACTCTCGAAACCAAATGCGTGCTGAAGACGCAGAAAGTTACCGCTACCCGTTTTACTTTTAGATGGTCTTACAACCTCTGCGTAGCCGTCTGCGGGCGCATAAATCGCTGTCCCGGTTAGAACGGGGAAATCAATACCTTTATGATTCTTTGAAGCATTGGGATGACCTTTAATATTTCTAACTCCATATAGGGAAGAAATTCGATAAGGACGGTCGAAGACTGTTCCAAAGGGTATATCCTGCGACATCGCATAAATGGCTGAGAGTTGCACCTTTCCAGAGGCTATCCCCTTAGACAAGGGTACCACCTTAGCGTCATCTAGATTGAACGCATAAGCAAAGTCATTATATTTGTCTTTTAGGTAAATTGCCCCAGATTGAAAATCATTAACAGTTCTCGATAATTGACCATTTTGGACACGAAGCTCAGCAGCATCACTTGTCACAGTCGAATTGAGTTCCTGAGTTGTAATTAGTGCTTCCTCTAACTGCTTAATTCTCAGTTTGGCTTCAGCCAACTCATTGGTAGGAACTTGCTTAATTTGAAGGATTGGTGGCAGTTTTGGCTCAACATTTGTTGCTACATTAGCTGGAGATGACACTCGTGTGTACGATTGTAATCCATAAGCTGCGACAACGGTGATAGTGATGCCATAAAGCCCAACCAATAACCGTCGCTTAATTCTACTTGAGGGGAAAAACAAGTCGTGGTAATCATAGTTACTGATAGCTGTCTTATGCTGCATGACAAACTCCAAGTGTTTTGGACTGCTTGTAAGACATTGCCACTAGCCCTAGAAGGTAATCAAGGTCCGTCTGTATCGCGTGGGTTTGGTAATCTTGACCATGAAAATGGTATAAATCAGAACGATTAGATTTGCATAAAGTTAAAATTGAAGAGTCACTAATCAAGAGAGCCGGTTTATCATTAATACTGAGTTGATAGAATCCGCCATATGATAGTTCGCAATGAACTCGCCCGTATATGGATGCGAGATCGCATAGAGTGTCTTTAATCATCGTTTTGCTCTTTCGAAGGTAATGTTCGTTCATGGGGTGAACAGTCGACATTTTCACGCAATATTACCACCAACGTCAATCTGGAATTACTGTTTCTAAGGTATCAAACCATTGGTTTACTGCGTTATCCTGAAAAACTTATCCTCATTCGATTGGATGACCAATAGCAGAAAGGATAAATCGGGCATTTTGCATACGCGATGAGTGAATTGGAGATCTAGTCGCGAGTAACCTCAGTTGACCGAGGGTGAATGTTTCATAATCGATATTCATAGAAGCTAATGCATTATTACTGTTATTAAGACACTTAGTGTAATTCGCTCCCTCATCAATTAAAGGGTAACAGCCAATACTTTCCTTCAACTTGAAAGAGCTCAGGATAGATTTTGCATCTGGCAAAGTTTGGGATAGACCATTTGCTGATGATACAGTCGAAAATAGAGCGATCAGTGCAATACAAAGGTGTTTTGCGTTCAAAATAATCTCCTTGATGGTAATTGGATTTAGAGTTAATCTAAATTTTGAGGTCAATCTATTTCATATTGTAAGCACCTCAATCCTCTAATATGGATGAATGTGTCTAACTTAAATATTCCTAAAGGCGGCTCACTACCAGGATTGTGAGCCGTTTTTACATCTGGCAGATTGGATGATTTTTGATTTTTGCCAGCATACATAGTAAATACAGCTCGCCTTACCAAAAATAATAAGTGGGATAGTTGTTATGAGTATTGGCGCAACCTTAACAGCAAACACATCATAAAATACCTCTGGCAAATGTTGAATTGCTCTATGCGTTAAGAGCCCAGTTAAGGTTGTTGATACGAGGGTTAAAGCCAAGGCTATGAAAAGCTTGGTCTTAAATACCCTAGCGTCAATCTGAGGTGATTTTGATAGCACTCGACATTTCCTGTTAGCAGTCTTCTGGATTGAAATAGAACTCTAGGCCACACGGAGCTGTAATGACTATAAAAAGCCACGTAGTGCAACGTAATCTGGATTGTCTATATGGGTTGCATTGTCAAAATCGACATATAAAACATCAGTCCCGGCAGTTGGTGTAAGTAATTGGAAATAATGGTCCCCAGTATCGTTAGTAAATGTGATTAGCACCTTAACTACATCACTCGAGTTAAGTTCAGAAGTTAGGTCCATACTATCAGGTTGACCAAGTACTAGTGAGAATTGGTGCAAGAACTCAATTAGAGCCTTATCTACCAAAATTTTGAAATCACCAATAGTGGCGCTAAATACTTGCGAATTGATTACAGATTCCGGGTCATTTTCATAGTTGACTATTTCCGACTGCAGAACCGAAAGTTCAGACTCAACAAGAGTTAATTCACTGCTGATTTGGCCGATGTCACCAACTACTTTATCAGCCTCAACAGTAGCCGCAGCAAGTTCGTTTTGCAGTGAGGCTATTAATTTTGTGTCAGGATCTTCATCACTCTCTAAAATGTTAATTTTATCTTGAATAATGGCAGTATAGCTAAGGTGTTCGTATTGAGATTCAATTAGGTCGCCTCGTTGGGACTGTAACTCTGACGCTTTAGATTGAACAAGCACCATTGAGCTTTCAATTTTAGGTTTAACCTCGGTGAAAGTATCGTTATATACATGAAGGTACGCCGCCAACTCGGTAGAGACCTTACTCCCTATAACCGACTTTGAACTGTTTCTATCAAATTGAACAGCGTCAAAGGGGGAGCTCAACAACTTGTAGTCTGTGGCCAAGTCATTAATCTGTTCCAGATCTGAACTACTGATTAGGTATGCTTTAGTGTCAGAGATGGACTTGAAAACATCGTTATCATAAGTGAATCCAATTCTAGAAGAGAGGGCGCCAGCTTCAGTATTCAGTTGCCTATTAGTATCGTTAGGTTGGGTCGACTCAGAGCTATAAAAACTGACCAGTACCAACAGTAAAGCGACTAAGAACATCGTATATACAACGCGAGCTTTTACCGAGTTTTTTGAACTATTCATAAATTAACTTGCCTCTTTGAATCGCTTGTAAGGTTGCTTCTGATTAGGGAGGTTTACCCTATAGTTTTTTTTAAGACGTGTTTTCTTCGAGGGTGTGAATAACTGAGAATACAAATAGTCTTGTTGTTCACCAGAGGCAAGGTTGATTAACTGAATTGGTACGCCTTTGAGTAGCATGTTGTTTTGAAAGGCCCTAATTTGCTTTTTCGTATAAGACGCCACGTTGCGAGCGATCTGCCTAGCTCCATTTAAATCACTCTCTTCAAAACTTGACCAATCACATTCTACGATGTGGGGAAGAGCCTTGTTTCCGATTTTAGAAACGATGAGTCGTGAAGTGAATCCCAAATGACACAGCTTTTGTGTCATTTTGATTAATTCTTGCCTCTTAGCAAACAGTTGGCCTTGTTGTTGCCTGCTATACGCTTTGGCTTTTTTGCTTATGTTAGGGTCTGAATACACTGCTTTTACAAAAGCCACAGCGTACAAGTCCCTTTCACTAACGACAGTTTCTGATTTTGAACCATCGAGATTGAATCGTGTTCGGTCAGGATCATCTATGGAATTAATTAAGCTGACTCGATATTCAGTTCTTAAGAAATACGCATCAATAAACTCCGCAACGACATGTTTGTTGTGGCCCGATTGATTTAATGCATTACGCATTAGTTTACCTGCACCGATCGCTAAGGGGACTGTTCCCTTACTTAAAAAAGGAAAAGCCTTATGCAAATCAGCCAAAAGCAATTGGTATTGCTCATGTTCCATTAGATGTCTCCTAGAGTACATCTCGTATAAGTGACATACTCATTAAAAAAGTTGTTATCAGACTGCATTTTGAGCACCGCAAATAAATCACAAGCCTCATCACGATCGATGAAAATTTTGATGTCACGGACCATTAATGTTAATGAATCACCATTTAAAATGGATAGATCGCGACCCACGTAGCCATTATCGACTTTAGAAAGGGTATCCCAATTAAGAGCTAATTGAATCAATTCCAAAGTTGCTAATGGAGTGAAGGTCATTTCAAAGCCACTAGAGGTACTTTTCAAGCGAGCTTGAAGCATACCAGTGCTACCAATGCCAATTGAAATCATTCGGTTTGACTGCATAGTGAAGACAATGCCATTCGAATTGACGTGATTATGCATATCAAATATGACGTTGGCCGAGGGAGCAAACATCCTAGACTCGAGAGCAGTAATGCGCTCTGAAGGAAGAGACTCCTGTAAAACGCCGAGATTAGCAACTGGAATTAATGATTTTAGCCGATCTGACAGTTCGTTGGAAACAATATTCCCTTTCAGGTGATGCAGCATGTCGGTTAGAGGACCCAAATGGTACATGCCATTAAGAGGTTCTGCGGATTGAGCCCCAAAAATTAATGCATCAAACTGTTCATTAATTCCTTTATCTGAAGTAAAGCCGAGCGCTCGATAGACACTATTTACGTCAAGTGAAGGGTCCTTATGAATGACGGAACAAAGAGTTTTAGTGATATGCACAATGCTCACTTTGTACTCTGGGTTCTTTAAAGTAATTCCAATATGCGCTTGGTACGCTCGGTAACAATGAATCAAAGTAAAACAAACGTCACTCATATCAACCGTGCTCTTATTTAGGATATCCCGTAGAAGTCGAAGTTGAGTTGCAGGTGACAAGGCTAAAGATTCACTAATTTTAGACCTTAGTACGATGTCCACTTCAGATATTGATTCAGTTAAATCTCTTAGAAGGGTGGTCGTTGGTCGGTTTTCATTAAAACTACTGATAAATCGCAGAAACCGTTCGGAGAAGCGAAGTGACATCGACTTTGTATTCATTAGTACGCCTAGAACTATGGACGGGAAGTGGTGTGTTAAACACATATTATCAAGTATAATAGTACAACTGGCTTTCAAGCAAGAATCAACGCAGATCATCTGAATTGGTAAGCTAAAACTTAACCTTCGTCGGTAAAATGATGATAATTTCAACTTACAATAGCACTGAAAATCCATGACCAAAGAAAATCAATTGAAAGAAGAACTTTTAAACTGTATTGAGTACTTTGAAGCGAACGTTAACATCACAGTACCGCTGCTCAATGAGGGAAACATAAATGCTGGTTTGTATGCACTAAGAAAAGCAACAGAGCACGGACAGAAAGTAGCCCCAATCATTGATACCTTGCTAACTACCTACCAATCAGAAATTGCATTAATGCAAGCCTCAAATTTATCAATGCACCTTGAACGCAATAACCGTGAGAAAACATTAAAACTCCAGTTAGCGGAACTCGTTGAGCAGAACAACGCACAACAAGATCACGTCAACGAATGCCAAAAAACAATTGAAGAACAAGCAACGTCTCTAAAGAACTTCTTACTAATTGAAAAAGAGGTGCAGGCTTTAAGAAAAAAAAATCCAGGTCTTTTAGAGAAGGAGTTGAAAAAAGCAACAGATCGAGTCGGTATATTAGAGCAGTCTAAGAAAGATGATAAAAAGATCATTAAAACGCTAAGGCAGGAAGCCAAGGATAAGGCTAGTGAACTGCAGGTTCAGAAAAAAAATTCGATAGACTTTATCCCACTAAGTGGTTGGATTGACGGGAGAAACAAAGACCAAAAGTACAGAATTATTGAGACAAATGACATCAGTACTATTGCAAGTATGGGCGACAATTCTAAGTACAGTGGCTTTGTGAAAACTGACTTTCAATTAATGGTCGAGATCACAAGTGGTATTAGTTATAAGGTACATGTTAGTGATTGGCTATGTCCGGTGAACCCGCACGGTATTGACCATAACGGCGATTATCCGCTCAAATTAGACACACTGCTAAAAGAAGAATTCAACAAGCGGATAAGTGAAACATACCCTGATCTTGTTGCTGTGGTGAATTCGGCCAAAAACATCTTGGTGGAAGATATACCAACGTTGACTTCAGAAGACAAAACAATACTAGGCACGGCGAACATTAAGTCACTGTATGAGTGCGTGATTTTTCCACCAGAACTGTTTATTGGGTTTGTGCGAAAGCACAACGAAAAACCCATATCAGATGAACAGGCAAAAGAGCTATACGACAAACTGCACTACCAAGGGTGCGTACTTAAGGGTGACTACTTACTCAACAACCCTCAAGAAATATCAGCCGCCTAAATAGGAAAGGGACTCCAAGGTCCCTTTTTTTCATGAAGAATGATTCTCTATCCAAGTTTTCTCGTGTAGCAACTCATCATGTCGGCATCCATAATGGCCGGTTTATCTGTTCCTTCGTTGTAAAAGACATAATGAGAGATAGCAGAGTTGGTTGGATTCATTGTTGAATTAGCTTGTTCAATCACCCAAATCGCACCACAGAGCTTCAACTGATCTACGAAGTCTTTACATTCTGAGTTCATACGTAACACGAAATCGGGCTGAGAAAAGTTACCGCTGTTGATGCAGACACAGATGTCTTTACGAACGGGTTGCTCGTAAAAACCATCTAACGCATTCACTGAACGTAAATAATGCAGTGATTTGGAAATGATGTCGCATTGTTCACTGGCACTCAATCGATAAAACAGGAGAAATGACTTAAGTGCTTTTGCTACTGTTACGGGAAAATCCACAGCTTCGGAACGTTCAATGAAGTTAATCGCCTGGATGACACGGCGATCAAAATCAACACTTGAACTACCACGTTGATTGTAGGTTTCAGCGATTTCAACAAGGAGGTTTTGAGGTTTATTGAAAGCATCAAAGAAATGATGCTGGTATAAGTGCTTCCCACAATCATTCATTAAAATAATGATCGATTTAGCGAGGTTGCAGGCTATGTGACCCAAAGCCGATTTTTTTTCGTTTGCTTCTTTGTAAGCAGCCACAAGATTTGAGAAGTCATGGCCTGGAAGCGCCGACAATTGAACATCATTTAAAGAGTAATGCAGTCGTAACAATGGTGAGTTTTCATTAAATACATGGACGTTTGACATACGACAATCCCTAACTTTTTACTCTGAATGAAGTGCAAACCGAATCAAAACACCAATGCACACTATAACTAAAAGAACACTTTTGAAGTTACTAGAGTGCTCAACTAAGCTCCAAAATCCTATCAGGAGCCAAATGTAGAATGGGTAATAAATAAGCATTTGTCTCTGTTGCATATTTATAAATCCAATCACAGTTGGGGATAATATACCAATTGAAATCTCAATAACACACCAAAATCTCAATAATAGGAATTTTATATTGCAAACACATTCAATAAATTAATGTCTTTAAAGTCATAGCTATAAATACATTATGAAAGATTTATAAAACATATCGGGCATCATTCCTTATTAACGCCAGTAGGGGCTTGCATAGAGAGCCAATTCATACTGTGTTTAAAGTAATACCGTTGCACTTATATACCCAAAGGGTAGGTGACCAAGACGCGCCAAACTCAACCCCTGCCTAGCCCCGCGACAGCGGCGCCTTTGATTTTATCTTTTTTTATCTTTTCTTATCTTTTCTTTCTGATTTCGGGCCTCGTATATAGAACGTGCGCTTTATATAAAGGTTGAATAAGCGGAATATGACAAGTTTGATGTGGTAAAGAGGGAGGGAATAAATCCGTGAAACGAGTGCGAAAGGTTATAGCGTGCTGAGGTACGTGACATCGTAGCGGAAACCCCTTAAGGTATATAAGTGCAAAAACTAATCGATATATAAATTTCTGGGAAAATCGTAGTTATTACGAAAATAGAACTTAAGTGTCATTGATATATATGTGGGCATAACGCCCGAAAGGATGTTTATTGTTCCATGGCCTTACTTCAAAAACAACGGGTTTTGCGCAATACCGCGACGTCTATCAGATGTGATCGACGAACAAGACGGTTCTAGTATAATGATTGCTCTTGGCGGGATACCCCAACAAAGACAGATAATACCAATTATGAAAAACATGATTTTCACCTTACTGGTCGCAACTGGCTGTACATCGATGCTAACGGGCTGCTACGAAGACATCAAAGCTCCTTTTGAGAAAGTCTTTAGTGTGACCTATCAGGCACCAGGGACTGACCAACAGTTCAGCCTTTTTAATGATACCGCTAAAATGACCATTGGCAATCACCGGTCGGTTGAGCGCTTTTATGAAGAACAAAGCAAGGCTATACATATCAAAATGTCGACAGACCCGACTTATGCTCAACGTTGGCTAGTCTTTACGAAACTCGACGACGGCGAGTTACTTTGTGTGCAGTGCGCAAAATACAACTGGCCGAGTCACTGGGTAAAGGTAAAAAAGTAATAGAATTGAGATAAGGAGGTCGCTATCTCCATTGCTTTGACCGTTGTTCACTTAAATATGCGGGAAAACTTGTTCACGGGGTGAACAATCAACCGGTAAACCCCGTTTAAAAACGAAGTAGTAGGTAACTTATATGGCGTTAATCCCTTTTGGCATGAAAGATGGCCGCCTAGTTGACATTACCGGCGTGGAGCGGGGCCTCAAATGCGGCTGCGTTTGTCCATCATGCCAACAGCGTCTGGTTGCTCGATTTGGGGAACAAACCATTCCTCATTTTGCACACGATAAAAACGCGGACCAGCAAGGCGTTCAGCGCGAACCATGCGCTCTGTCATTTTATGTCGCGTTAAGACTCATGATCAAACAAGTCGCTAATGATAACGGCAGCCTAGTACTTCAGATTCCAGGTATGACCATATCTCGCCATAGTTGTGACAATAACGACGCCCCGGTAACCCAATCTATGCAAGTCGCCCATGAAATGGAACTTGAGCTTACTAACATCTCACATCAAACTGTTGTTGACGATACTGTGCTCGACCTCGTTGGCTACTTTGGTTCAGCTCGGTTCGGGGTCCATTTTGTCTATCCTGGTCGTCAACGATGTATTGGCGACTTCCACTCCAGAATTGGAGTCATCGAGATTGACTTAACTCAGTTAGAATGGATCTATGAAAATTATGATTTTGTGCAAGATAAGCCATTTGACCAGAGAGTTATCGAGTATTTGCGGGGAAGCATTCATGCCAAGCAGTGGTACTTTCACCCGAGTTACATGCAAGCCAAGTCACTCCTTGAGAAGCAAGTCCAACAAGAAGTCATTGAGCGGAATATAGAGAATGATGAAGCGCGACGTAAAAAAGAAAGGGAACGACACCAAATTCTTCGTAGGGCTAGCCAACAAGAAGATATTCGCAGATCAAAACTAACTCAATTGAGAGCTCAGGGTGATTGGCATTGTGTGAGGTGCAACGTTGCTTGGGACTCAGATTCTAAAGGAACCTCATGCCCAAACTGCTTTATGCCTGGAGCCATAATAATGATCAAATGAGATTGGCCAAAGCGTCCCCATTTCAGGGAGCCACTCATTGCCGATAGGTCTACATTTTGACGAATTGACCCATCATGCTCCTAGAGTTGATTCTTTTGTTGAAACTTCAAAGTACTCATACTGATCGTTTACGATACCGTGCAACAAAGGCAGGCCACCAGCGGTTACCTGTTTTACAACCCAGTACCCGCGCATGTTTATAGATTGGCCTGATTGAAAAAAAGAGTGTCTGTTTTTTGAATGTAAAAAAACCCAACCTTGGTAGTACGCAAAGTCGGGTTTTCCTAAGCTGGTAAACCAGCGACAATCATTCTCAATAGAATGCTGTCAGTTCAATTCTACATTCGAATGATGAATAGAGCATTTATCGATGTCAACAATCAGTTGCTCTAATTGGGTTAATTTATTCATGCAATTTTAAATGTCTAGGTCTAAATCACATTGGGTTGTTTAAAAACCACACTAATATGCGTTATATTGGTGCTGTAAAACTCCTCACAAACAAAAGAACTCAAAGCATGAAACAACGAGATATGGAGATGCTCATTCAGCATTGGCCTGGTTTCTTGAGCGTTAGAGATTCGTCTCACCGCTTCACATACATAAACCGAAACTTCAAGAATTGGCTCGACCTCTATTGCGTGAAAAGTCCCATTGGATTTACAGGGCCTGAAGTCGCGGTTGATGCTCCCGATAATGTGGCAACAATGCTTCTTGCTTGTCACGATGCCAGTCTTGAGTTTATCGAAACTGGTACCCCTCTAACAAAAGTCATTGAGTTTAGGGGGCTCGAGGGAACACAACACTTTAACGTCATAAAATTTAAGTCCGTTATTGATGGCCAGTATCAGATTTTTACTACTGGGTTCGACGTTACGAAACTTCATGAAACAGCCCAATTTTACCAAATTCTTAGCCAAACAGATCCGCTTACAGGCTTAAATAATAAGGAGGCAGTGAAGCGGTACCAAGCTAACGCCGGTATTGCCATCGTCATAGACCTTAACAACTTTAAAAATGTGAACGATACTGATGGTCACCTAGTAGGTGATGAAGTTTTAAAAGGGTTTGCAAGTTTGATGGAGAGCCATTTTAGGCCAGCAGATTTCCTTGCTAGAATAGGAGGGGATGAATTTCTTGTGTTATCAAAAGAACTAACAGTTGACATGGCAACGAAGAGACTCGAAACCATGGCAACAAAGTTTTCTAAGCAGTTTTCAGATCATAAACTCTTAGGCATAGCATATGGAATTGCAAAATTTGATGGTAGTTGGGAGGAGACTTTCAATGCTGCAGATAAAAAAATGTACACTTACAAAAGGGGGGCTAAGCACAATACTAAGACAACTTAGATACCGCCCCGTCTATATTGAGAGGGGCGTTATAAGTAGTTAGTCGTCATGATTAGTTTGGTACGCTGATTGAGCAGGCTCAAGTAAGTTACCATCGACCCAAGTGATTTTTGAACTACCTTTAATATCCTCATCAAAAACATGAACATTGAAGTGAGATTGATTTTCCAACCCAACTATTTCAGCTGCGTATACTTGCGAGACATAATCACTAGTGACCGCTAAGTAACCTCGCTCTTGTATGTGGTAGTTAAAGGCATCTATGACCTCGTTAGCATCATAGTGGCCGTAAACAAAGAAGCCCCAAGGCTTACCATTAGATTGATTGTATTGGATTACGTTCATTTTTTATAAACCCCTAAATAAGTACGAGTGGCTGTCTAAGTCGGACAAGCTTTCCAAGGGAATGCCAATGCTCCCAATTAGTTTAGGGGGTAGGATGCTTTTAGAAATATGATCGAACTCCTCTTTGGAAATTTTGAACGCTTCAAAGTATGTTCTATCTGAAAGCGATATCACATGACCGTTGATAACGGGCTGACACAATATACTGGGATCTATGTGAGTTCCGTCCTCCAGCTCAATCCAACAGTGAGGGCAGACGATTGCACGATAGTCTTTATTTCGACTATTCGATCTGTACCCGCTTGTTGAAATTGCACCGTAAACAAAAGATCGGAATGAAGGAAAAACCAATCTAGCAGCATTCACGTTATCAAAGTGAAGCGGGGTCACCATTACATCAGCGCACAATGAATAGGTAACCCCTTCCACATCTTTTACTGGGACTTCTTGTAAGTATTGCTTCTTCAACCCCGTACCGGATTCAATGCGTTCAAGTAAGTCACTGTGTCCTACATTAACAGGTTCCATCTAAGCCCTTTTTCATCACCAACAGGAAAACACTGCAATTATAACGAATTTTAAATACCGGCGCTTGATCACCAGAATTAATTATGACTGACAGACATATTTGGAAACGCTATAGTTTGAAGTTCAACATTTTTCGTGCATAATGATTTTTAACTCATAGCTATTCGCTATTGCAGTTTTTGCCATGTACAACCCTATAATCAATCCTTGTCGAATTGTGGAGATTTGCATCAGGGTCTGGGATTTCTATGTGGCCATCATTTATTCTCTAATGAAGTGAAAATCATGACATCCAAATGTATTTATTTACAAGGACAGTATGAAGCCGTCGGAACAACTCGCCGCCGTGGTGATTGTGTAGAGGCTGAGTTCTTGAAAATTGAAGAACAGACCTTATCCAATGTGCTAATCAGTTATGAAGCATTCAATTTATTAGAGTTAGGCGAAAACATTGAAGTAACTTACTTTACAGTAGGTAAGAACACATATTTAACCTATGTTCGATTCGATAACGGCAAGATCACTGAAACTCCCAATTTTGCGGGTCGAGAACTGAGCAAGTCAGGTTTTCGATACCTAGGAGTTATGTTCGTACTCTTTATAGCTTGTTCAGTTTTATTCCCAAGGCTTGTCTACCTGGGGGGAAATGCCAATTTGAGTATCCTTGCTTGTATTGGAGCTTCCATAGTCATGCCAATCATAAAAGCAAGCAAAACGGCAATGCGGGTTCGCAACAGCAGAAACTTGTTTCCAGCGTAAAGGAACTTGCAACTATATGGACAAATTAGCGGCACCAGTTATAGCGCCGCTTTTTTATGCATACTTGGTTTTATCTTCTATGAATACTTGAAGTTGCTTAGCTTCTTCTATAGTCAGAGCGTCCGTTAACCCTTCTGTGATCATCTCCCCCAAAGTCCCGGCGACAAACTCAAGAAGTTCTTTGGATGGTACCAGCTCTTTGTGTTCATTTAATACTTGAATAGCCGCTGAAGAGGGTTGAGAACCGATTGTTTCAAACCATTTTAAAAGGTATTGATGAAAATTGTCAGTGAGAGCCGAATTTGAATTAGTCGCTACGAGTTTGATTTTTTGAACCACTCCAACTTGAGATCTCATTAACGCAAATGCTCAATGGTTGACGCTGCAGTAAGAGATTCCTCAGTTGTTTTTCCTTCAACGGCCTTATTAAAGGTGATATATCCACTTTTAAACTTGAATCCTGCAGCAATTGAATCCAAAAATGACGCAACACACGACATCGCTTGTCCTGTTGTGAAATTCAATCTTCCTAATTGCGTTTCAACGTGAGCTTGAATATCAACCTGAATATTATTAGTGGAGAAATCGATCGTGATAACAGTGTTAGAGTCCATGAGTAAAACTTGTTTGACTGAAAGGACATAGCGCCATAATAAACGGTCATGCATAAATTCAAAGTAGTAGGGTACTTCACGACCAAAAGAGTGAATAACGATCCCCTCAATTGCGTGTTTGAACACTGGTGCGTCTGGTTTGTCGTTGAACTTAATAAACTGGTCAATTAACGAATAATTCATAATGTTAAGGAGTTGATTGGCATTTTGACTATGCTTATTTACTTTCTTGGAAAAAGTGCTCTTTGGTAATTCTCGGAATGCAGAATTCATCATCCCATATTCTAATGGAAGGAATCGTTGAAGTAATACGTCGTTTCCAACTGATACAAGTATTTCAAATTGATTATCCACCTCGAGCACAACGTCAACGACAAAGTTATCAAATACATTTTTCGTACCTAATCCATCAGTTTTTATTGCTCTCTGTTCTTTGGCGGTTCCACTTGTTGATGTTAGAAGTTTTTTTGCAAGTTTCTCACCACCAGTGAGTTGTTTTTCGAATTTGATCGCTGTACTGAAGTTATGAATTACAATCCAAGAAACTAAATTGAAGTCTTCTTGGGGCATTTCGTGATTTGATGTCATTGTCATATGAAAAACCTAGCTGTTCTGGACGATATGAAAGAGTATTATTCGAGATGATCGTAGTTTTTAGCGATGCTGAATAGTACCATATTGTGGTACTATTACCACCAGATTAAGAAGCGGATTGAGAAAGTATCCTGCTTCGTATCGCACTTATACCCTCAGTGAATAATGGAAAGGCCTATGCAACTTAAGTACATTGACTACATTGATATTAAATCTCGAGAAACTCAGTCGTTTGGAGATGCGCTTACATTTTTGAACAACGTTATTGGAGAGATCGTTCGGCTTTCGCTGCAACAAGAAGGTAGGTTAAGCGATTATGATCAAGTCAGAAGAATTCTTACCTCACAGCAATTTCATAGTGTGACAAGCAAAGCTGACATTAGCCGGTTTCCGACTATGTACAGGAACGTTTTGAAGCAAGTGCAAAACTTCGATCCATTGTACCTTTCTCATGTGTGCGTTGGGCCGTACTTATTCGAATATATTACCATCAAAGATGCTGACAAGAACGCGGTGTTAATTGAAGGGCTAGGAATTGGTTCCAACCAACCGGGAGATGCAGCTATTCATGAAGCACTAATGAGATATGATGCTGCTGCAAAGTTTTGTACAAATTAACACTCAAAAATTAAACATTCTTTGTACATATTCTATACTACTGTTAAAATAAACATATGTTTTTTTATACAGAGGTTGAGATTTTGGATGCTATCTTTTCACCTGATCATGTGAGGGCAATACGAAATGCGATTGATGAGATTGTATCTATCCGCGTTTCAATTCGTGACACTTTAGCCGGGGACCCGATGCTAGTGACTAAAGCGTTCAAAATTGACCCGATCCATTATGCCGTTCAGTTTCCAAAGATGATCCCTATTGATGACGCCACGCAAAATGAAGCATTGAATAGCTTTAATTTGCAATTGACTGATGTGGATGGAGAGAGAACGCCGAGAAGAACGTTTGGTGTCATTCAAGTGAGCTATGACGGCTATGATAAAGTAAGTGCACTGGCTCTAGAACATAATCACCTTATCAAAGAACTTAAAAGCTGGTTATCCTCAAAATTTGAAACTAGCTACGCTAGAAGTCGTCATATTCATGCGGCTTACCCAAATATCATCATTGCAACGTTATACAGAACAATTAAGGTTGCCCCAGAAAGCGTCTACAACATTGCTTATGATTGGAACAATAACCAACGTGTACCGAAGCGAATTGAATTCGATGAGATCCAATCAATAATCGATAGTTATGGTGATCAGAACCTAGATGAACAAAGGGATGTTACTGGTCTAGATGTGTCGGGGTTCACCGCGGCTCAAATAGGAAGAGCACCAAAAGGTTATGAATTCGTTCAGCTAAAGAACTCTAAGGTGCATCCACAACAAATATACTACCATACCACCCCAGTGGAAGGTAAAAAGACCTACAGAGGGCGTGAGGGCGTTTATAGAGAGACTTTGAAAGCTAATAACTGTCTTATTGTTCCTCATGGGCCTGGGCATTCAATCAAACACCAAAAATTGACTGATTACGTTCACAAAGACAAAACAGACCTTTCAGCTCACTACAAACCGGTAAGGGAGGGTTTGGGCATTTACTTAAGAAAGAAAGTGAAAAGAAAGGCTAAAAGATGAATCAGGCATTCGGACCCCAGATTAAGCATCACGGTAAACAGCACATTCAATTCAGCGGTACCTTAAATCCGGCTCATCATCCAACATTGACTATTGAAATGACCACCAGCGAGAACCCATGGAAAAAAAATACGACAGTTAAAATGCAATTAGCGCCTGAAACTGAGCTGTTAGATTTGTGCCTCTTCTTGCACCCCAAAAAGAAATTGAGTAAGACTAGCCAATTCCAAACAAAGCGTTCGACAGTAAAACCAAAGGTATTAACAATAAGAGTTGAAGATAACACCTCCAGCTTATTCTTTATTGGATTGATTGATAATACGACCAACCAGAAGTACCACCGAGTCTTGGGAGTGAAGCAGATGCTAACCCTTCGACTTATTGCATTCTCGCGCTTGGCCAAGGTTTACGATTGTTCTGTAGCAGACTTGTACCTCATGCTAGAAACATACATGTAGTGGTAGATCATCAGCAGAGTGATTTTCAATTTCTCTAAAAAGAGATATACTTGAATCAACAAAAGAATCAACTTTGAGTGGTATTTAAGGTGAGTGAGTCAAATAAAGAATTTTTGAACATTGGCAAGTGGGGCAACAATCTTGCAATACGTTTCGGGAAAGAGTTTTGTCTACGATACAACATTACAAAAGGTAACACTGTTGAGATCGAGCATATGGCAGATGGCTTCTTTGTACGCCCAGTCACACACAAGCCACAACCTAAAGTATCTTTGTTAGATATTAAATATGATGAAGAGGTTTCAATCGACCCTCAGAATATTGAAACCATTCACCTAGTCAACGACTCAAATCATGGTTATGTACTTAGAATTAGTACAAAAGTGACGAAGATAACAGTTAAAACAGATCAGTTGATCGAACTAGAGTCATCGCTTACTCAATACCACCAGCTACCCGATACTGCAACGATCATGATTTGCTTATCACAGTTACTTGAATCCAAAAAACAGGCAAAAAAAGCATCTGAAGATTACACTAAAATCTTAAATCTTTGGGAGCAATGCGGAATTGTGTGGCGAAAAGATACAAATCCACTCAAGTCGCCGGACTTTCTAAACCGCATGTCGATGCTACGCAGTCAGATGGACTTATTATAGACCTCAGGTTGCCAGAGCTAACCAACTTTGGTAACCTAAATTTCTCAACTTGTTCTTGCCGGATAGAACGCTCTTTTAACAAGAGTTAGCATTATATATTCCGCGTGGGCTATCTATCTGTATCCAATCCTTCAGCTGAGGGTATTTTGGTAAGCGTTGGTTTACCAAAACACCCTCGACTCATTAATTCTATTCTTTATAGACTCTTAATGCTTTCGCATTTAACTGCACTTCAATTCTGATCTGTATGTTGTTTGTGATGTAGTCATAGTGATCTCTTTAGATGATAAAGCGATGACTTAAGTTCACTACACGAAAATTAGAACTAACAATAAATTCAAATATATAACGCACCTTTAAGGGACTAAGCAATCTTCCCTGTAAAGGTAGATCTCCTTAGTTTTGGTGTGATACAAAGTAACGCATTAAAGACTATAACTATAAGGAGATTCTTAAAATGCAAAATGAAAAACTAAGAAAAACAGACGATTCGGCAACCAATCCAGCATCAGATACTGACAAGGCAATACTCAAGATCTACAGTTTTACTTTTGGGATTGGAATTGTAGGCATCTTCGTTGCGGTTTTACTATTTTTGGTCAAACCGGAATTAACCAAACAAACGCTTGCATTAACTGCGATGTTATCAGCTGCTTACTCAACCAGGTATCTACTTCCTACAGTCAATTCAATTAACAAATGGTGGAAATTATTAATTGGCATTAATTGGGCAATAGTAGTGGTTGGCGGCATTATTGGTTTTAAGTATGATTATAACTACTTCGTTGATAACTTCTTGATCGGTGCAATTGGCTTACTGATAGTCGTTATTGGAATTGCCTTTACTGCAAGCTCAGCTGAGAAGAACCCTTTAAATAAGACACAAAAAGTGGTGGCCATATTATCTATAGTTCTGTCTGCATCAGCAGCTGTGTATAGTTTAATCAACCCCATTTTTGGTAAAGATTTTCACCCAGGTTTTTTATCAGAAACAGGCCTAACCTGGCTTGTATTTGTTGCTGTGCTGATTTCAATTTTTGATATGCTAAAGGAATTCAAAACGTATAGAGATAACCAGAAGAATAAGATAAAACTAATGTTATTCTTTTCGATCATTGCTGCGGTCTATGCGATGTTGACTTTCGATGGATGGCAGTAATCCTCCCATTCAATTGATATCAGTACACCACCAGCGATAATTACTTAAACCCTATAGGGCCTTTAGCCCTATAAGGTTAAAGGCTCTTTTTAATAGAGAGCAATAACATGATCGAATTCGACATATCTTCACTAAACCACATCCAAAGCTCTGAGATCACTACCGCGACTACACTAGTTGGTTACCGCGGAGATTATAGTGATTATGCAGATGCTGATGATAGTGTTGCTATTTACGAAACAGCAGCTCATCAAGCTGTCACAACGTTTGATGAAAACAAAATAGCAGTTTACCAAGCCTTTGGTTTTTACCGAATGCTCAAAGAATTACTTGGTAATGATGACTTCACCGTAGGTTTCGTATCAATAACAAAAGATGAGCGATTTTTCCTCTCGTTGGATTTTATCAAAGAGATGCTTTTAAAATTAGGCGACGACATTACTGTTCTACAGTTGGTTAACTTAACCGTCGAACTCTTAGATAACCCTTCTGCAGCAATTGAGCAGAGAATACTTGAAGGGGATATGCTCGAAAACCCGACGAATTACTTCAACCGAACGCCACGCAAGCTCATTCGATATATCGATTGTGACTGCGGAGTGTCGGAAGAAAGAGATAGAAGCAATCACCTGCACAAATTTGAAGAATTTGACTTAATTGAAACTATTACAACCGACCCTGATGGACAAACTGATGATTTCTACGAAGGTGCATTCAAATGTATCTGTGGACGCTACACAGTAAGTCAATCCTACGTTGTATAACAAATAACAAACCACCGAGAGGGTAAGTAACCCTTCTGGGTAAATTGCCCTCTAAATATCCAAAATATAGGGAGCAACAAACATGACAAAACAATCAACCATTCAACCTGCAACCTCATGTGATACAGATCAATTTGTTCATTTTTATGATTCGTCGCTATACGCTTCGTATCTTAAAGCAATGGAATGTTGGGAAACAAAGCGAACTTCAGAAGATATCACTTCTCTCAACTTAGACATTTCAAACAACGGTTTGTATGAAACGTCTGATCTTGTTAATTCAATGCTGAATTTAACTGATTCGAAAAACATTAAAGCCGGTATAGTCTTTGATATAGGTGACAGCCGCCAGGCTTTCATCTCATTAGATTTACTTGTAACTTTGAACAGTGTTCAGCACCCCTATTATTTAGGGATGATCAACGTTGCGATATCCGCAGTGAATGGCGACCAAGAAAGCATTGGTCTATGCGGTGACTATGAACTCGGAAAAGAGTTTTGCGTTTTTTAATAACCAGAAATTTATTGTTCACCCTGTGAACAAGCCCCAAAGGGATACACACTCCCTCTGGGCATTGTGTGTCCCAAAAAAATAAGTGAGCTGCACAATGAAATTCGTTACAGAAAACCACTCAACTCTCCACGCTAAATCAGGAAGTAAGCTACATCACATTACCCATATCCAGCATGATGAGTCCTATGACGCCGCAAAATTGCTGCACTCTAAAGGGCAAATCGCTATTGGTAATGTACCGGGTATACCAAGTCTTGAATTAATTACTAATGCAAACTGCGGAGATAGAGAAATTCAATTAAGTGAGCACACGTGTCCAAACGTACCGAACACTGATTTATTTCTAAGAACGATGGGTAAATATTTCCAAATAGCCTTCGTAACTACTTCAATAGAAGCCGGCGAAGAGCTGGTGAAACCTTTTGACTATGAGCTAATTGGTTACCTTGATTGTACCGAGCGCAAGCTGATGAAGCAGGGCCTTAAACTTTACTTTTGGGCTTTCGGGAAACCGGCAAAAATTTCAACCAAATAATATAACCAAACAACTACCAACAAGGGTACACTCTGCCCTTGATGGCAATGTGTATCCTGCAATATTAAGGACTACACATGAACGACCTAATGAACCTAATCAAACAAGCTGCCACACAGACGCCTGAAGCCTTCTTGGCATCGCTTGAAAAAGAATCTGCTGAGCAATCCAGCAAGCCTCGACATTTGTCTGAAGGAATGCAAGATTTCATCAAGATCACAGTAAGAAAAATTGCTGAAGAAAATGATGATGCTGGAGTGCCTGATTGGCGCATCCGTGAACAATTTGCCGCAAAAATGCGTATGCGTGCTCGCCGCTTATTTAATGCCACATACGGCAGAAATGAGCTGCGTGACCCTGAAGTGAGATCATACATTCGTGAGATTGTTGCTTCTGTTTAAAATACTACTAAACACCATGTCGATTATCGATGTGGTGTTTTTTTTTCTCTGAAATACAGAATAAGTGCGTTCTCCATTGATTCATCTAGTTCTGGTACATTTTTGAAATCATACAAGCAGTTCAGTGAAAGTTGTCTCCAATGTATTTTAAGTTTTACTTGAATACGTGGAAATATCAGCGGGACAACATCAAAAGCATCTGAAATGGCTTTGTAACTTATTTCTTATTTGTGTTACTTTAATTAATAACTCATAACTGTTATTACGGATTTTATGAAGGAAGAATATTTACGTAAACTCGTCTTGCTCACCAAAGTGACAAGTCAACCTGTTTTAGACGCAACTATTGAACACCTTTGCTCTGGTACAACACAGAAATTCTCCGCAGAAAAACACGGCGTTAAGCAAGCAGCTATTGCAAGGCTTACAACTCGTTTGGTTGAACTTGATACGCTTGTCGCAGAAATTTCGGCCATTAAGGAATAACAGTTTGCCGTTATTGATATATAACACGTATGTGTTATTGTTCGATCGGGCACGATAACCAATTTACATAGAAAACTCATGCCCTACGACTTCTATGATGGCGATGATGCTCCTAAGCTCCATGCGGAGTGTTTAGGTGCTGTTGAATGTTCTTATGTTTGTTGATTTTACCGCGGTTGCAACTTAATTGATTACCTATGCCCAGAGTATGGTGGAGAGTGCAACGAACTCAATGAAGACCACTTTTAAACCAATGGTTTTGATAATTTCACGTGCGTTGAGGAACGTAAAACTATCATCATAAGCAATAACTAAAGATATGAAAGGTTGCCGTGTTTATCGTGAAGAGCGCCACGTTGTTGAACTGAAAACCAGATTACGATCGCCGGCGACTGGTAGAAAATCAACCATCAACTAGGGACGCTTAAGGGGAAATTGGCATGAAACCACAGAAAATTGAAAACCTGGAACAACGACTAAATAAATGGCACGAGCAAAGGCGCATATGGCTACTACAAGAACTACCTATGATATTGATCATTGGTATCATCGTGTGTAGTGGCTTCATGTATCTAGGTTCCTTTACGGAGCCTAGTCTAGAATCATCTTGGTTCTTATGGGGTACTATCTTTGGTATTGGTTTTGCGCTCACGCCTTTGAAAATGTCATACCCAAAAATGCCCTCTCAATCTGATGTTGATGCTGACGTAGCATTGCGCAAGGCATTCAATATGGACTCGTCTGTGAACGAATCACAAGATCGAGATTAAGACTAAAATGATGGATATAAAAACTGTTTTTAAAAGATTATTCACTTGTCCTAGGCGCGTTATAGAGAAAGTGCCCAATAGTCATCTAAAACTTATCGTCATTAAGACTGTAGCCCCACTATCGGAAAGGGTCTTTCCTATTGTGCTAAAGAAATAAAGGGAAAAACGTTGAAAATTTTTATCATTGCTGCCGCGATTGTGATTGCGGCCCTTATAGTTGGCAACAGCATTCAACAGGCATCATTACCTGATGTTGTGAAGATTGCGCAAAGTGAACAAAAGGCAGAACAAGCGATACTGGCCCAACAAAAAGAAGAACTCAGAGTACGTGAAGCATCTGTTATGGTTGATAAATTCTATAGTGACGTATTTGAACGCATACCAAGTTCGGTCTATAGCGAATTGGAAGGTAGAGACAAGTTGATTTTCGCTGCAGGCTTTCTTTTCAATGGGTATTTCATGACTAGTCTCCTAGCAATTCTCGGTGTTATAGGAGCAATGTTCTTTTGTCGGTCAGAACAGGTACCCCTTAAAAGATTACTAAAGATTAGGGCTATTCCTATCGTGATGTTGACCATCCTGTTCATTGGCCTAATGTCTATGTCCATTTCTTATTCATTGGGATCATTTGTTATGGCAATGATTGCTATGTCTTATAAAGTCATAGATCCAGTTATAAGTCTAGGAATGTTAATGATAGGTAGCGTAACCGCAGGGATGATTATCATTCGTGGAACCGCATACAGTTTTGACTTCTTATTAGAGCGGGGCTTCACTGTTCGTGGAAACTCGCATGATTGAGCCACCAGCTCTAAATATTTTCACTATCGCGATAACTAGAGAGCAATAATCGCAATAAAAAAGGGACAAGTACAACCATGAAGCAGACCGAAGAACTAGAAATGTCAGTGCAATCGGGTGAGTTTATTCATACAATTGCGAATAGGTTATGTGATGGGGAGATTAAGATTTCAGGTGTGAATCAAACTCGACAAAAACTCATTATGGAATTGAGCGAGCTACTGCGCCGCAAGGGAGTTCAAGATAGTGATGCACCCTTACTTTTGGCTGAAGGCTTTCATGTAACTCAACATCCACGCTCAAGTTGGATTAATCTAGCAGGTCATTTGCTTGATGCTCCTGAAGATCAATTAGTGGTAGACATATTTAGAAAGTTGCCTGATAAGCCCGTTCAAGTTGATGAACTACTTGATCTATTTGATGATGAACCCAGTAAGTCGCACACCTCAATTTTTGAGTATATAGCGTTAGCTCTCTTTGTAATTTTAATGTTCTTTTTCTTTTACGGTGAACCTGATGTATGGGACTCGCTTCGAACCTACTTCACTAACCTTTAAGGTGAGTTTATGAAGAAACCACATATTATTGCATTTGTCATTTTAACAGTATTAGCCTACACGATATTGAGCAGTGGAGGTTGGATGAATGGAAAGCTAGCAGCGTATAGCCTCTATGCTAATGCGCTTGCAAGTGTAGTTATTGCTGCAGTTAACACTTACGTGTTCCGCAACGTTATAAACACTCAAAGCAAGTAGATAAATTATGATAACCAAATTAATTAAAAAAAAATTTAACTCAGTAATAGCTTTAATTGTAACTATGGTCATTTCTTTTATTTCAGGGGTATGCTTCTTTGCATTTATCCCCGGGCTCTTTACAGACAATTACGCCTGGTACGCACTTTCAATCACCTCACTTATACTTTATGCCTATATTAAAGTTGATAGCTACAAGTTATTTGCTAGGTTCGAACGAGTACAGGATTGGTCAGACAGCAGAAATGCAAAGTCGAGACTTAAAGCGCTGGAGACTAAATCAGGTAATAACGTAAAATTTGGTTGGTCTGTATTATTCATAGCATCCGTTTTATCTAGTATTGCGTTGCTAGTTTTTTCGCCTGCATTTCTTTTGATTGATTCGAATACCGGGTTAAGCGAGGAACAATTGCTCTATAACGAATTGTTTAATCTATCTGTGAAAAGTGGTTCAATTCTTGGGGGCCTGATAGCTGTATTCTTCATATTGTTTATTGTTATGTCAAATCCTTCTGTGACAACACCCAGCTGGATGAAAACCGAAGTTTAACTGTAAATTCAAACAATTAGACCAAGTTCATTGCAACACGACTGAGAAGACTTAGTACTCCTCCATATGTTAATGGAGGGAAACAGCACGAGCAAAGTTCCAAATGGATACCCGAACAAGATTAAGCGGTTGAGTCATCGGTATTGGGGATTCAATACCTCTCAGTTCTCAGTTCTCAGTTCTCAGTTCTCAGTTCTCAGTGGGATGTTGAATTAAAGGTAACCCAGATCGGCAAGCGCTGCAGAGCTGTGAGTTGTATTCAGTCGATATACTAGGCCCTAGATAAATATTAATGGGCTGAGAATACTATGAATCCTAATTTACCAACCATTGTTATCGCTTGCTCAGAGCTTAAAGAACAAGCCAGTTCACGTGCTATTGACCTATATACAGAGGGGTTGTCTGGTCAAGTACGAGCACATGCAAAACGCTTAGGCATTAATGATGTATTAACAGAAATCAATGTAATCACTCTTTCAGCAAAGCATGGATTCATTGAAGGTTCAGAAGTAATTGCTCCTTACAATCTAATGATGTCAGATCATGCGGACATTTCAGACTTTGTTGATTCTATCTCACACACATCAAGTAAGCTAAATAAACTTAATAAGGACCAGCCCTTATTAGTATGCCTACCAAATGACTACTTAGATGTATGGGATCTCTGCATCGAACGTGGAGATATAAACGCTAGAAAACTTCCATCTGAGATTTATGTCTCTCGTGGTCATGTTGGGATACTCCAATTGAAGTCAAGGCTAAAGAAAGGCTTGGCTGCTTTATTAGAGCACTCAAATGATCCGATATACTTCCGATCTGGAGTGGCGAGTGAAGCTGAGGTGGGGTATTTAGACGCAGGGCAGGCCGTAGGCACTTCGCTAGCACATTGCAATAACCGAAAACTGAAAAAACTGAAAAAAGAACTACTCAAAGGCGCCGAAACACAGAAGATATTTTGGGACAATGGCCTCATTACCATGATGAATAAAAATATGCCAATGGATACTAACTGGGTGTTTGACCAATACTACAAGTTAATCAATGAGGCAGGGGCTCACAGCTCCAATATCAGCATTGTAATACCTGATGCACCGCAATGTGAAAATGACGCTCTAAAGATTATTGACAGGCATTCAGAAGACATTTTATGGCTATTATCACGGTGCAAAGTTATTCTCCCAGTTCACAACTATGAAAATCCAGTCAAGTTCGCTAAACAGGCCTTATCGATTCTCAATAATCCGACGAAGCTGACACTTGGTGCACCTTGCTTAGAAAAGCCCGGCCTCGATCTCTTACTCCCATTAGATAAAGTCGAACTTTTACTACAATCGAAAAACGAAGAGCAACCATTGTTCTCAGCAATACATTACTTCGCTATGAGTGATGCAACCGCACCGCGTAAACTCAAACCGCGTTTGCTTTTAGCAAAAATGTATCTAGGCGAGCACACATCCTCGATCACTCTCGATGCATGCCGCACTACCGCAATGTTTGGTACCGGAAGAAAAGGCACTCAACTTCAAGAAAGGATCATCAATAAATCAAACTTTAACTTACTCGAAATGTCTCCCGGGTGTGTTGTTGGAGACCGAAATATCGAAGAATTCTATGAAAGTATAAAGTACGAAGACAATTCTCTTATGGAGGACTTCTGGATGCTACTGAACGATGAAGAGAACACTGAAGATGTGGCAAAGTGGTTTGATATTTACAACCTCATAATGGAAGAGGACAGCCAATTAACTTTAGAATTCGACGAACAGGACGTTGCTGGGTCCATCGATGTTGCGAAGCAAATGACGAATATAATCAGTGTAGATCGCAAGCTATTCGATTTCTGGAAAAACTTCAAGTCTGGTGAGCGAGTTCAGAATAAGCGTCTGACAGCTAGCGCAGGGCGTCGAGAAGCGATCCGACAAATGTTCACTTCTCAAAAACACATTAAGAGAGCCGCTTAACATTGACCAATTATGAACTCACCTCATGAAAAGGGCCGATATCTCGGCCTTTCACTTTCCACGATTTTGAACTGTTAGTCAGTTCAGATGGCATTGAAGATCCCTACTTCATTAGTTACACCGAGAGTTGCATTAAACATTGATAGCTTCCCTGGAGTAATAGGGAGCCCCTTAATGTTGTAAGACGAAACTATTGGGTTGGTATCGCTATCATGCCCGTCAAGAAAACTAACTTCAAACGTTGCTAAAACTCGGTCTGTTCCAACCTCCTCACGAAGAACAACAACGCTCGGACAATGTTTGTCACAGTTGTCAAACATAACCTTATAAGGCAACTGGTCGTAGTTAACAGTCAATGTTGAAGAACCTTGGAAATAGGCATCGTTAGAGTGCTTGAAGACAAACGTACCTATTTTATTTTGAGGAGATTCGATTGTATTTTTTCCAGCCATTGGAAGGGGCGGTGCTATTGGCGTTGGCTTTGGAGCGCATCCTGTAATAGCTAATGAGAACGCAATTGTGCCAAATAGTTTTTGGGTAACTGAAAGCATGGATATACCTTGAGATTCTTAAGACCAACAGCTAGCGGTTGGTATGAATAATAGATTTGGAGTTTTATAAGTATTACACAGACTCCAAATATAAACCATTGGGTCATCTACCCAGATCACCATTTAAATAACCAACTCACACTTACTACTTATCGAGTGATAACGTTATTCGTACCTATTTAGATCGTAACTATCTGCAAGATACATTGGTAACTCAAGTAATACACTAATTGCAATCAACAACAAAATAGTACTTAAAATGAACCCAACAGTAGAGCAGCATGACATAAAGATGGCCGGGATCTTACGCAAAAACCTGATAGTGAGAAGCTTCGCCGGAACAGGTAAAACTTGGACGACAAAGCTACTGATCGAGAGTATTTGCTCGGCTGACACTCCAGTGTTGTATATTACGTTTGCTGTATCTAACGTCGATGAGGCATTGGAAAAGATGGGCCATATCGATGGACTAAAAGTAACCAATATTCATAAACTAGCATTTGATGCAGTAGGTTCAAGGTACAAAGATAAACTTGGTGATATGAACCTTAGAAGGTACAAAGAACTGCTTGGGTCTCACTCATTCGATTTACCGAAGTCCGTCCAGAAATCAATAGCTAATTATATTGTTTCTGACGACAAAGACCTATCTATGAAGCACGTGCCAACGCATAAAACCTACAAATATAAGCAAGTGGCGATCAGAAGGGATTTGGTTGAGCTTAGCTTTAAAATGGCACGGAAACTCTGGTCTAGGATGATTGATGTAAACGACAGGCTAGTAAAGATTCCACATGATGCTTATCTAAAACTCTACTGCCAAAGGCCTGAAACTATTCAGGAATGGCTTAGTTACTCGTCAGTGATAGTCGATGAGGGACAAGATCAAGCCAAAATAGTTGTTAGTTTGGAAAAAAGGTTTGCGGCGGCAAAAGGCCATTTAGTTAAGGTCGGCGACGACCATCAAAACTTATACCGTTTTAGGGAGTGTTCGAATGGCTTGACGGCCTTTGATAGCAACGATGATTTTGAAAAGCACCAACTGACTCAATCGTTTCGTTTCGGTCAAAGAATTGCAGATGCGGCAAAGTGTGCTTTGAAATTAAAAGGTGCGTCCGAGGATATTAAGGGAACAGCTTCAATAGACTCTCACATAAGACCGTCAGGTTACAAAGTCGATGGGCAACGCGTAGTGCTTCATCGAACAGCGGCAGGCGTCCTGAGAACGGCTATAAGCCTTTACAAACGCCAAATACCAATGGTAGTAATAGGAGGGGTCGCAAAATACTTTACCACTGAACTAGGTTGGTTTGAGAAACTTAAACAAGGTCAAACTACAGGTCTGCCTTGGACATTCATAAACACCTATCCCAACTGGAAAGCGGTTGAACGAATTGAAAAGCAGACTAAAGATCCAGATTTAACCAGAGTGATTAGAGTTCTTAACTTAGCTGAAAGTCTTAAAATTGGTAATCTAGAAAAAACGATTGCACACATTGATGAAGCAAACCGACAAGTAACAGCGCCAATAGCAATACTTTCAACAGTGCACAAATTCAAAGGGCTCGAAAGTCCAAATGTCGTGCTAAGCGATGATTTTATCGAATTTAATAAACTCCAGCAGCTGCAAGGTAGCCAACTTGAAGATGAAGTGAACATTATTTACGTGGCCATAACACGGGCTATATATAATTTGGTCGCGAACGATATGCTGGTGGAACTGCTCACTCGTGGAGGCTTAAGGAAACTCATCACAGGAGAGATTAGTCCTTACGCTTAAATTTGAACTCAAATCGGTAACTTTATGAAACGAACAAAGCACTTGTCACAATCTGAAGTTTCAGAATTAGTAGCGTACTGTCAAGAGTATGCATCCAACTATGGTGTCTTACCTTTGACTGTATCCATTGATAAACTCAGATATGACTTGAATGATATTAGAGAAGCATTGAGAGAGAATAAGACCAAGCTGAGAGCGTCCAAACACTATGCGCTGATAAAGCTCATAGCAAGGATTTAGCGCAACAATTTAACAAGACTATGGACATTTGATCGTAATTATGTATTCTAATTGCGAAATATTCTTGCCTAGTTCAGTGCAAGAACCACCTCAATAAATTATTAAAAACCTTCTGATGCTTTATCAGGATAGCTCAATCTACATATAGAATGGAGTACCGTATGCTTAGTGCAAAGCGCTTTATGTGTCATGGAAAGATTTTCTCAGTTAAAGAACTTGGTGACATACTACCTTTAATGCTTACTCAAACCCGAGCAGACCATGATGCTAAGAAAGTCGACCTTCGAACTGTCAAAGAAAACATAGCTGGTACCTCAGACCCAGTAGATATTTCTGAAATGAATATTGAGCAACGCAACCTAGAATCCGAAATTAATAAGCTTGTCTCTGACTCAAATTCTATACGTACTGTCATCGATTTATACGAGTGTGGTGATTATGGATTTTGCGATGGTTGCGGAATTGAAATTAACCTTGATCGACTCAATGCCTACCCGACGACAACGGAGTGCGTTGATTGCAAGACGATTTCGGAGTTGAAGGAAAAGCAGAAACATCATTAGTACAATGAACTAAAGGCTTTGTGATAAAGCCTTTCTTAATCAAAAGAGTATCTGATTTTTATGCCGAATATTGATGACTTATTAAATTACGGACTTATAGGGGCCGGAGTGTTCCTTGGGTACATGTACTTAACCAGTGGGAAAGCTCAGAAAAAGAAAGGGAATATAAGTGGGGAATTCAAATCGTGCAAATACTTGAACACTCGAACAGAACAGTCTTTTAAACGGGTAATTGTTAACTCTTTACCTCCTCACCTCGAATTGAACTCAAAAGTTAGGTTAGCAGACTTATGTAGACCAGTAGACAACAAGAACTTCACAAGCTTAAACAAGGTAACTTCGAAGCATGTTGACTACGCAGTGGTGGTTAGGGAGACATCACAAATCGTATTTGCGATTGAGTTGGATGACAAATCCCATGGTTCGGCCAGAGCTAAAAAACAGGACAGCGAGAAAAACTACGCTATGGATAGTGCAGGTATACCACTATATCGTGTAAAAACTGGCTCTAATTACCAAAGTGCAATGAACCAAATCCTAAGTCGACACATCTGATAAGTTCAAACATATCGACTTAGAAACTTAATTAGACAGGCTCCTTGAAACCTTCTATGAGAATGCTTTTACAGACACCTAATACCAATGCTGAAGAGTAGTGAATGCCACGTTCAAGTTTTACAGGAGACGACCATTTACGGTCAAGTATAGAGCCAGGTCCAACGCACTTAGTATTTTCTTCATTACCAAATTTGCTGTCACCTCGGCACATAGTTAATCCACCATCACTTGAAACCGCAAACGTTCTATCCCTAACAAGGGAGCCTTCTAGTAATTGGGCTCCTTGAATATAATGAAAGTTGATTGCATTGAATCGCTCTTCATCACAAGTAAATCGGTATCTTTTAAAGCCATTAACAGCCATCACTTGGGTCGATATCAATAACAATCCGACAAGAATAAATGTTCGTTTACCCATCACAATTTGAAGCCCAAGTCGTTAGATATGGATTCAATTACCGTATCTGAAACAGAAACGGCGAGCATTTCTGTGAACGTCCGTTTCTGACTATTGTAATAGACGAATTTACTTGTTTCGTACTCTTCTTTAAGGTCTTGTCTTATCTCATAGGTAGTCTTAATTTCATCCACCAGCCCAAGCTCTTGAGCGTGAGGCCCGACCCACATTAAACCAGTAAAAACGTTGGGATCATCAGAGAGCTTGTCACCACGACCATGGCGGATTATATCCTTAAACTGTTCAAACACTGGTGAAAGCAGTTCCTTTTTGATATGCGATTCTACGTCAGCATCTGCAGCGCTAAATGGGTCGAGGAATACCTTGTGATCACCAATGGAATAGGTTCGTCGCTCAATGTCGAAGCGCTCGAGCACTTTATTCACACCCCAAGACTCAATCTTAACGCCCACGCTTCCTATCATTGATGATCGGTGTGAGTAGATTGGTATGTCTGGGTTTGATGCCAAAGCAAATAGACAGGCTGAAGCACAAAGATCGCCGATGCTCACTACTACCGGTTTCTCGGCCACTAACTTGTTTAGTACTGCGACCATAATCTCTGCTTGAGTTGGACTACCACCCGGAGAATTAGCTTCAATTAATACAGCCTTAACATTCGGGTTTGCAATGATGGAATCGACAGTATCACCGAACTTAATACCGTCCCCGTAGCGAGAGCCTGCACTGATAGCGCCCTTAATTTCTATTACAGCTACATGGTCTTTGTCCTTACCACTATTATCAGCAAATGCAAATTGGTAAGTCTGCCAAGCTACCACACTGAATAACAGCCCCTGAAAAGCGGCTTTTATATAGCCAACACGAGTGTTTCTCTTAATTGCTTTAGTGTTATTACTAACAACATCATTATCATCGGTCATATTTTACCTATGTACTTATTTTGGTTTATTAGTTACTTATTGTAGAACCGGATTAAGCTTGATTATTGAGTTTTTACCCTTATAAAGTTGACTCTACAATTGTTGAAACAAATGAGTTTGCTTGGTCTTACCCGAAATTCAATTAGCTATGATTAATAACATAGATCAGAATCTGGTACTTTCATCATGGCTTAAGTATTGATCATTTATGGATCTAGGGAGATTTATCCATGGTATATTTTTTTCAATATAAATCAAATAGTCATCGCTAACTGAGAAATTAAAACACGGATCACTAGGTATCGATTGACATATATCTTTTTCGATATAACATAAATTACTCCAAGTCATTCATAGAACTTGGCATTTATCTCACTGCAGAACAGCAGACCAACATGACTATTAAAACTAACGAAGACAATGATGGGTCCTTATCATTTCGCTTGTTGCTTGCTAGCCAAGTAAGAAAAGAGATCTTGGATCGTAAATGGTCACAAAAGACAGCGGCCAGCACATTACTAACTACACAATGCAGAATTAGCCATATTCATAATCTGAAAGTCGAACAACTATCAGTGAAAAGTTTATTGAAGATGCTGCAAATACTAGGGCACCAGATCGACCCAAAAATTATCAATGTTGACGGAGACGAAGTGATCCAGGTGAATATCAGCAAGCAACGTAAATAGTACAAGTCAAACAAGACCATGCAAAATGACGATTTTCAAGTCGCATCGCAATCCGGCACTAATAAGTTACCACGGATAGAGATATTTCTCGGAGTGCTCCAGAAAGAATGGTCGTAGACGCACAGTTAAGTATTCTAACGTCAGATGCTTAACGAACTATTTTTACCAATTCAAAACGAACCATAGTACGGAAAAGTAATATTGATGATTAAGTTAAATCAAATCCTAGTTATATCGACTCTAAGCACTCTTGCCGCTTGCTCGGCCATAAATGATAGAGAAAGGGATCTAGTTAATGAACGGCTCACCATATTGAAAACAGCTTGTGGATCGTGCGAGGTGGTTGCGAGAGATCTTATAGACATGGTTGTTGAAAAGTGTGACGCGAACTATCTTGCTGCTTACGACAACATTACACAAGAAAACCCAATCTTCCTTACCGTCCTAGGATTAAATAACATGAACCCTAAAGGTTACAATGCTTATAGAGTGGGTGCTCTTGAGACGATTGATTGTGATGATGGGAATTCGTGGGCAAATAAGATGTCTGCCTACTTGTCAACTAATGACTTTACCAACTTATATTTTGAAGAGTTGAAAAAGGCCAACTCTACAAGTAACGCAAATGAACAATGAAAGGTGCGGCTCAAGGCCGCATTGGCACAAGAGATTTAAAACCCTAGCTTAGTGTATGGCATGTTAGAGATTGGCAAGTGCAACGGATTTAACCAGAGGAAATTTGTGTGAAGTTTGTCGATTGTTGCGTCACTAAGAGTCATTTGCTTTTCAGCAACGGAATTCAAGTTTGCTGATACCATTTTAGGTAAAACACTCATACGCATCGCCTTAACTACCCCAGTAGTCGCTTCTATACCAACAATTACAAACTGGAAAGGCAAAGAAGCATCATGCTGAACTGAGACATTAGATTTTTTGGTATTGATACATGTGGTTAGAATCAAGTTCACATCTGGGAATCGCAAGTCTACAACTGCTGCTTCGGTACCATTAATCCCGCAAAGGTATGGAAGGTGGTTAATCGCATCAACCTCAGAATCTGACATATCCTCATAAAATACATAAAATACGCCAAGGTTAGGTGTCGAGAAAAAATCAAATGTGGTACAGGCACCGACTTCTGACATTGTTAGTTGCTTTAGAGCTTCCCAATTTGGCAAGGTTGAACCTACACAAATTGCATTCATGCTTAATTGTTCAGCTACAGATGTTGTCGACATAACTATCGTTCCTTTATAATGAATAATATCTCCATCCATCATAAAGATTTTAAACTCCAAACAAGTGATCACCATGTGACACATTCGTTAGGCAGATCACTAGATTCATCTGACAGACAGTTTTAGGGAGTACGCGTTGAGTATCATCGTTAGAAGCCTATTTCAAGGCAAGGTATCACTGATCGGAGACGACAGGATAATTAATGGTCCGGGTCTAAATGCGGGTAAGAATTTGGCCAGAGCTTTACCGGGAGGTCAGGTCGCTTACCATGAGTTTGGAGGCGTGATGGACCATACAGAGCCCGTACCATCAGCTAAAAAGGTAAAACTCGTGTTCCTTGTTGGTTTTCAATGGGAGTTAACGGAAAAAGCAACAAACATCCCTCCCAACTCTTTTACGGTTGGCTATTTGTTTAATGAAAAATTGTATGTATCTATTAAGGATAATAAACCGCTTTTCTGGGCGATATAAATCGACATCCAATCACCTTAAGAATCAACATTTGTTGACTCGTTTTATGATGGTAAGTGACTAAGTTGAGGATTACATGGTTGAACTTGCGACTACACTATTATTGGAAGGCATATTCTATCTAAATGAAAGTACATTAGTCTTGGTAGTGACGGTGGTCGGTTTAGGGATATATACCTTCAGAGGAAACGGGTATACCAAACCTAAACAAGATCACATTGAGCTAAATGAATTACTAACTAAGAATAAGATGGCTATGGAAAGGTCAAGAAGAGAAGGTGCGGGGGAAGTTAGAACTAGTGTCGTCTGCCATAAAGGTCGAATAGTTGATGGTGATGCGGACCTCGTAATAGTCGCCTCAACACTGAATGGAAGGGTGCCTGATACATCTAAAGCACACTCTGAATCTAGTCAAGCAGCTGATTCTACAGGCGATACAAGTTCAGCATCGGACTCTGGCTGCGGAGGAGGAGAATAGGTTATTTTGATCACTCAACCATCTATTAAGTTTGACACTACTCAAGATTTAAATTAAATTTTATCTTGTTCCTGCCGAGTGGAACGGCTATCACAGAGTTAAGAGTGATAGTTTCAAATTTTATTTGTATCTCGCGTGGGCTCTCTAGGTCTACCTTTTAAATCGAAATAACAAAGCATTTTTTCTAGAGTTCTTTCTTATTTCACCCCCATCTCTTTCCTATTATCTAGAACGCACTATGTTGCTTCTTATAGGTCACAAACCTTTCTACTTTAACTCTATGTTGTTAATTGGAATTGTTTGAACGGTTGTACTCATTGAAAAATGTTTACTCGCAAACCCGTTGGATGAAAATTTTGCATTAACTGAAAAAAACAACCAACCAACCACGAGGTATCACTTTTACCTCCTGGTACTTGTGTGCCTCTTTTTATTAGGAGCTACACATGACTACACAAAATATCGATCTAAACGTTCTTACTGCAAACCTCGAGACAAACCAAATTGTCTTCTCTGCGTTTGCAAATTTAGATGCCCTAGAACATATCGAACAGAATTTTCATGACTCTGTTTTTGCTCTAGAAGCTTTCGCTAAGAACCACCCCAATGCACTATTGAAAGTTCGCAATCTTGCAAACCGCTTCAATATTCCATACGGGATTTTAGACATTTAACCCTAAACCCCTTCAATGCAAAAGTTTGAAGATTTCAACTCAGGATTTGATTGTTATTTAAGCCTTACATTCAAACTTCTACTTAAACCCAAAATCTACCATGAGGTAACACTAAACCTCACGGTTCTTGTGTGCCTTTAATATTTACTATTAGGAGCTTCACAATGATTAAACAAAACGCATACTACGCAATTAAAAAAGCTATTCGCCACCTAAATTGGACAACTGAAGATTTAATTGGCATTGGCTTTAACAAACAAGAAGGTACGGTTTCAGAACGAATTCGCTATAGTCGTTTTCTTGCAGCCAAATACAACCTATAAGCTTTACATAACACTAAACTAGATGTCTTTTAGCCATCTCATAAACAACAACTGACCTCGAGGTTACACTTAACCTCACGGTTCATGTGTGCCTCCAATATTTTTATTCGGAGTTACATATGCACATAAACACAAATAACGAACTTAAAGAAGTTTCGTTCAACCCTGATCACGTATTTACTAAATCAAATACACTTAAGTTCCTTTCTAGCGAACCTAAAGGTCAGTGGCACAACAAAGTATGGCACCCAGAAGTGCACACTGTCTCTCAAGAACAATTTGTTTACGAGAATAGTTTTGTCTTTGTTGATGACTGGTTTGTAGTTCCGACAAAGGTCCTTTTTGATCAGCTAGGTTATAGCTTCAAAGAAGACAAAGCGTCTACTTCAAACAAGCGTCATATCGATTTCATCCAACTAGATTTGATGAAATAATTACCGAAAAAACTTCAATCAGTTGATAAGCTTTTGCTTATCACTGGTTGGGTTTAAGTAAGCGTATTGCATAATGCTTTTACTTTAGCCCAGCACTTTTAGCTGCATAATCGCGCAAAATTCCATTTCCTTTTATCTTTTGATTTACTGTTAGCTTGTATCATCACGTAGTTGTGATGCCCAGATAGCGCAGCGTGCTCTCTCAACATGAGGAAAAACCGAGAAAACCAATTAAAAACCTAACCAATCGAGCAGGATTAGTACATCCTCTTCGGTGTTCTATCTTTGCTTCAAACAAAAGTGAGTGATAGTTCATGAATGAAAATTCAATACACCTAAAACCATACCCTCAAACTCTATCTTGGTCAGACATTGAAACTGGAGGCCTAAATGGAATTCAAATTCTTAAAGACGGGACAAGAGTAAACGGGGCAGACTATTATCCAATTTTAGAAGTTGCTTTTACGATTCCTAAAATAAACGATGATGGCACAATGCAATTGACTGACATCCCTACATTAAACGTAGGTATCAAGATGACTCAGCAACGCTACGACCGCATGGATTCCTGGCCTCTCAAGCAACATACAGAAAGTGGTTTATTAGCTAGATTAGAAACCGGAGACGGATTCGATTTTCTTGCTAAAGATACCGCCGAAGCTGAAACGAAGATCATACATTGGCTTGAAAGTCATGGGATTAATCTTTATGACAGCAAAAGCGGTGAAGGATCAATTTTGTGTGGTAATAACGTAGGGTTCGATTTGTCATTTTTTGATTGTCAAATGCCAACTCTTGCAAAATATTTCCATTACCGAAAAGGTGACGTGTCAGCTTTAAATATCTTTTCACGATCGCCACTTTGGAAACATACTGGACTTAAAGGTATTGATAAAAGCGGAAAACACACTGCACTTGCCGATATCACCGAGAGCGCATTGGAAATGAACGCATACACTGAAGCAATGAATGAATTACTTTGGTATAAGCAACAAGCAATTGCTGCTGGCATCAAGTTTCCAGGCATTGAAAACATTTAATTTTACCAACTAACCACAACCCTCGAGGGCTATTACCCTCGCGGTGTAGCTCTCTATCAAAACCCTTAAAGGAGCTACAATATGGGCGTACAACTTTCCCCACTTTCAAAATACTTTGAAGAAGTAAAACAACCAACTTCATCGACCATTGAGACTGTCGATATTTCGAACTTTACTATGGCCAATGATGTTGTCGATAAATATATGCCAGGATGGTCTTTTGAACTTCCCGACTATGATGACCCAACCGTTCACTATCTTGTTGGAATTTCAGGAGGGGTCGACAGCAGTGCCTTAGCGGCAGCGTTAGCGGCAAAGCACCAAGTTGCAATCAGAGACCGTCGTATGACATTTCTCTTTACAGATACAGGTAACGAACCCAAGTCTTGTGAAGATATTCTGGATCGACTAGAAGAACTGTTTGGTATTGAAGTGGTTCGTTTAAATGAAGAAACTTTAGCTGGAGTAATAGAGGAGAACGGTGGGTTTCTTCCTTCGGCACGTAGCCGTTGGTGTACAAAGCGCTTAAAAATTGACCCATGGGAGAAGTTTTTGAAAGAACAATTTCTCTCAAAAGGTAAGCGAATCATTGGCTTCTCCGGTGTTCGTTATGATGAGCGTGAACGTGCCGGTGTATTCGGTGTCGAGGGCGTAACTTCATCATTTCCATTTGTAGACCAACGAGTAGAAAGAGCGGCAGTTTGTTCTGTTGCCTCGATTCTCGGGCTTATGAATGCCGCGTACCTTCAAGGGAGAAGTCGCAGTGGTTGCCAATGGTGTTTTTTCATGTCAAAACAGGAACTTGTATCACTAAATGTATGGAGTCCAAAGTCGTTTGAAGAGGGCATGAGTAAGGAGAAAGTTGCTGACCATGTACTTGAACGACTTACTTCGGATCGACTTAAAACACCGGCTCGTGGATACTACGCGCAATTTCCATTCAGTAAGCTGATCACATCTGGCAAATCTTCATTCTTGCAGACTGATGTGTTCGGAAACGAAAACAGAATGGATAAAGTTGGGACTGTTAATTGGGACTTTAGAAAAACTGATAAAGCTCCAATGAAAAAGAGAAAAGCTAAAGCAATACATGAAGACCAAATAGACATGTTTGCAGCAGCATTAACAGTTCCTGAGTCTGGTACTGATGATGGTAAGGTTGAAAAACCTGACGAATCAGAAATCTTCGAAGAAGAAGTAACTCTGTATGTAGGCGTTGAGTGTTACAAGCATGAAACCCTAAGTATGTTCGATAATAGCTACAATGGAGTGTGGGACCAACGGTTGGTCACATTTAGTCGTACTCTTGGTGGCTTGTCTCGAAGTCTTTCAGGTTACCATTACCACCGTCAAATGGCTTCTCGTTCTAACTTTCACGATGAAGATGATTATAACAATCAATCACATTTGAGCGTTCTTGCGATCAAATTCCCGTCAGGGGTAATTCCTCGAATTGCTTATGGTAAAGATACATACACCTGGGCAAGTGGTCGATCGTGGGCTGAAGTTTCACATACTATTCGAGCAATCGAACGTGCATGCGAATACGCAGTTCATTATAAGGTAATTGAACAAGGCAAAAAGGGGCGAATTCGTGAAGATGCTGAGTATTTTCTTGAGAAATACGCTGAAGACGGATGCCCAGACCTTGGCAATATCGTCGGCATTGGTCACTATTTGCCAAAACCGATTAGCGAATCATTTTACGATTCTTATGACGAGGACATCAGCACTGTAAGATGTGCGATATGCTCCATTTAACTTAAACTTAATCAACCAACCCACATGGGCTACCTTAGCCCATGGCTACTTGTAGCCCTATAGATAGAAATTAGGAGCTACAAATGGACTTAAAAACCCCAATCAAGTTTAGAGACTACAAAAAGGAATCCTGCTTAGAACCAGAAAAAGACTATTTCTACTACCACCATCAATATGGTGCTAGTGAGGCTGGTTTTTTTAAATGGCTAAGTGCAAACCGTCTGTTTAGGAAACGTTTCTGCGAGGATAAACACTCGCTGGACAGCGATCTTATTCAAATAGCCGCAACTGCTTGGTATCGATATACAACGCGTTACGAAAACTTCTGCCTATCGTCATTTATAGTTGAGGAATACCCGGCTGGTTATTTCGAATGTAAATCCGAAAGTGGGAGAGTAGCAACGTTTTTACCGGAGCCAAGTGACGAAGGTGAGTATCGTATTTCATACTACACCGAAGGTGGCCCACTATCACATAGTGTATTTAATGATCGTACAGAAGCTTTAATCGAGCTCGCTAGTGGTCACTACAAGCACTCTGAAGGCGCTCTAGAAGCAATATCAGGTACTTTACGATGGGATAGAGGGGTTACTGTAGCTGGATGGCTTAGTGAGGGTTTACATCCTGATGATGGATTTAAGCGTGATCGTAACCTAAATCATGTTCAACGCGAATTCGCTGAACTTTATTAGGGGGTTGTCATGTTGAACACATTGTTGCGGTGCTTTACTTATATGGAGTTGGTAGGTTAATGAAATCAATAGTCGAATTAAAACTAGGTAAGAGCGGTACACGCTACATTTCTTGTGCTCTAGGAAACGATGATATGTCAATTGAGCTTGATTATCTGAAGTCATTTCTTGGTAGAGATGTATTTGGCCATGTTGTAGAGAATAAGCAACTACGCGATGGGGATGAATATCACATCACCGTAATGTACGGCCACGAACTAGACCAAATTAGCGATCACATGATGAACTCAATGATTGGCTCCTCTATTAGTTTCGAAAAGATCGGTATAGGCAAAGCTTCAAGTGGGGCTAACGCTGCGTATTACTCGATTGTTGAAAGTGAAGAATTAACCCAGTTGCGCTTGTTAGCTCATTTACCCGCTAAAGATTTCCACATAACTCTGGGATTTGATGGTTCTGATATACATGGCGTACCTAAAGATACTTCAACCCTGATCATCCCTACAAACTAATTAATTTTCTACCCTGCTCGGGCATTACTTTCCCGAGACGGGAGAGTAGTGCCATAAGCGAGAAAAAGGAGCTACTCATGAAACACTTAGGTTTTCTTAATCTAAAAGCATACCTACAAATAACACCGGCATCACAATATACTCAAGATTTCATTAATCCTTGGGAAGATAACGAACCATCTGTAAATCAACTAGAAATACACCAGTTTATTAAAAGTCTACCCTTCTATGAATTGGTAACTAGTTTTGGTGAGTTTGCTGTATCTAGCCAAGCATGGGAAGAGATCACTACACTATACCGAAATTCTCTAAACACAGCTTACGGGAGACGTATGCTTACGCAGTTTCCCGCATACATAGTGAAGAAAGGTCAAAAAGATTGTAGTGGAGTTATTATTGAGAAGCTGGAATCAGATAAAGGCTATTTAGTCATTATCTATCAAGCCAACAAGTTTAAAATCAAGTTGTATGAGGATTTGGATTTTTTGGCTCGTGTTATTGTAGCCAATGGATGGGTGCAACCTCGCTTGCCTCGACCGCTTCTTAAATGTCGTTTAGAAGAGGCCCTAGTTGAAATGGAAAATTCTAAGCTTGATCTTGACGGACATCAGCGAAAAGACAGAATCATTGATTCATTCAATTATTTGTTTATTGCTGCTGCACGCCAATGTGAGGGCGATGATAAAATCAACACAGCTCAGTATCTGCAGAGTCAGGGAGAATGGTTGGAAGCTAATGGCATCAACCTAACCGAAACGTACCTGCCAAGTCCTTTTTGGACTGATATTGACCTTATATTTAAAACTAAGATCAACAACCCTTCGAAAAGTTCAATTGAATAATGATGGAATACCACCAGCACCCAAAGAACTAGTCGAAAACTAAAAAATACAAAGGCTGCAGCTCAAACCAATTCATATTGAACAATGGTTAGACTTAGTTTTACTTTGTAATAACCCTTAAAACCACTCACTCCTATCCAGGAAGAGTGGTTTTTTTTTGGTCTAGATCTCAGTTACAGAGAACGAAGCAATTGCTACTCGAAAAAATGCACTTCAAGAATGGATTGATGAACTTGCTTCTTCAATTGACACTTAACAAAATCCAAACCACTACCTTTTCCTGCTGTAGCAGAAAATGGTAGGGTTTATTCAAAGGTTCGTAAGCCGTGCCTTTCAATAAACCCTATATTCGTTGGATGACAGCCGTGCCTCCCCGCTAGTACAATGGTGGAACAAAAGAGAACGGGCAAAAGAAGCTCGAATAGACCGAATGAAGAAAGTTCGTCAATGGACATTTCGAGACTAGAGATAGGTTATGAGATATTTACTGACAACCGGGCATCGCATACCCAAATTCTATAAAGCTGATGGTTCAACTGTAGAAGTCGAATTGAACTACGTTGAAACTAAATTAATTTCATCCATTGATGAGAGTGGCAAGCTAACTCACACGCAAGTCGGTGGAACACCACCTTGTACTGGAAACGTTTGGCTGGTGTACTCTGTAGATGAGTCGCTACACCGCTTAGCTGCGCATGATGTTTACCCGTTCATTAATAAGGCGGCAGCGAGGGTGAATGCTAAACGTTTAGGTTTGCAGACGTTTAAATACATTGCTGTACCCTAGAAACGAAAAAACCTGCACGATGGCAGGTCTTCTCTTTATCATATGTCTTTGGTGGGCTGTCGAAACAGGGATATCCAAAGCTCTCAAGACGTATACTAGGCCATTTTGCCCAGCAGGTCAATAACCAACGATATTCAAGGAACTTCAATGCCTCACAATGCTATTGAACAAACTCTGTCGGTGAGTCGGTTTTCTACATACCGAAATGCCATTATTGCAGCTCAAGGGGCTGACTGTCCAATTAACGCGCTTCAACTCTATGAGTGGAATGCTCAGTTGGCCTCAAGATTTTTCTTTCCATTACATATCTACGAAGTTGCACTACGTAATGCGATCTCCGAAGCCCTATCAAAGCGATATGGGCAAGACTGGCCTACAAATGCTGTATTCGTAAATTCACTCAATAGCCAAGACAAACACACATTGAATCAAGCGCTTTCAGATGGGTATAACGGTGTAGGTAAACTATTGCCTGAACTTAAATTTGTATTCTTTGAGAACATTCTAACCAAACGCCACGACGGGCGCATTTGGAAGCCATATATCAACGATGTATTTCCTAACGCACCTAAAACTATTACAGCACCAGAGCTAAGGAAACAACTTAAAGATGCGTGCTATGTCATCAGGAAATTTAGGAATCGTTGTGGTCATCATGAGCCTGTGTTCAACAACCAGAACCTTGCCAACATCATGCCTTATATGGCAAAAACTATGAAATGGCGATGCTCCGATACATACCACTGGTTCAATCAACAAGAAACTGTTTCAGACCTGCTCGCTAACCCCATTATTTGAGATTGTTATGACTGAGAAACCAAGCAAAACCCAAACCTCTTTTCTAAGGCGGCTACTAGTGGCTTACTTAATTGATACGGGCAAAAATACAGTACCGCTAGTGATGGATGTGACTGGTATGCCGCGAAGAACAGCGCAGGACACGATCAAAGCGCTTCACGAAATTGAGATTAAAGTCGAACAATTTAATCGCGGTGAATATCGAATTGAAGATTGGGGTGCAGTTAATAGAGATTGGATAAAAAACAACTTTACGCACGCCTGTAACGTGCTATCGTATCCATGTGAAATGGAATGAGTAGTTAATAAAACATGCCATTAGGTCGGCTTAGGAAACATCGATCTTGTGCAAAAGGCATTGATTATCTTGAATTTAGTGCCTTTTAACCATGAAATTAAATGTCTTTGACATAATTATGAAAGCAAACACATTAAGGATGCGTATGAAAAATAGTCTAGGTATGACCTCACCAACCGCAGATGATATTTTAATTGTAAAAAAAGAACTACAGGTACTAATTAAGGTAGCAAAACATTTTAGACCATCAGGAATAAAGTTATCTCGTATCACGGAAAACTCCAATGAAGAAACTGTTAAACACCTTATTTCTCATTTATTGATGATAGACACCAACATTGAAGAAAACAAAAAGGTGATTGATGAACTGTACGCCGAGGAAGGTGAGCGATTATCAATGCAATTCATTGAATTGGAATAGCCCTAAAGACACTACCAAGCAACGGTAAGCCGGTACTTATTAGATTGAATGATAGTGATCCCAGGAATTGCATTTGTAGCTGGCGTCGCCTCTGTGCTTGGGGGGCAATATCTAATATACAACCACCGCATCAAGCTACTAACTAATATTGGAAAATCCGCACTTATGTTTGGAAAGAAAGATAGAAGATGTACATTAAATTTATGGAGTGTCTGGTGGAAGCTCGGTTCGAGTCCGAGGGCAGGCATGGTGTTGGTGACGGTCAGCCGCGTAGCTGATTACGGCCATGAAGTTGAGTTCGATTCTCAACCGCTCCAACCAAAAATACAGAGTAGGAAACAAGCATTGCAAATTGCAGGGCAAACGGAAGATGGAGAGCCTTATGTCGCTCCAACTAAAGCTTTAACTCAATGGCGTTTAACGTTTATCGAAGCTATTCAATCTAAGTAGAGATGCTAAATGAGCAACTTAATCGAAAAACGACCTACACCAGAAACAACTTACGTTTCTGAAAGTGGTCAGCGAATATACGTGGAAGATGTCATTGGTGATGAAGATGACGAGTTTTACTTGGTTATGACTGTTCCTGCCGAAAATAAAGACGATATGGATGCTATGGGTGATGAACTAGATTCTCAGCAGTGGGTCGATCTTGTGAGTATGCTTGGCCTAAAGCCCGAGGTTGAAACTGGTGGGGCGGAAGTAGATAAAATCCGTTCTATGTTTACAAAGCAGTAATGGGAAAAATTGAATTACCGTTTAGATCTTTTTATGGAAATTGTTGGTAACGACAGCGCCGCTTGCTTTCGTTATCAGCGGTTTAAGTAACCGGCACGGCGCTAGTCCACTCTGGAAAGTCAGAGACAAAACCAAGACTTTCCACAGCGAATTAGCTTGATTAATACGGAAATCACAAATCTCTGGAAAAGAGCTGGTGGCCTTGATGCTCAAGGTTTACAAACTTCTTCCAGACCAATAAGTAAAGGGCAATCGCATGGATGAAATACAAAAACTATATAGTCATATCAATGCAGTTAAGGAAGGCATACTGAGTCAGCAAATCGAGAATGGACATGAGCTGGCATCTCGATTTTTCAATATATGTGCAGCCTTTCGTGGCTTTGACGATCCAAATTTCAATATTGATGAAAACACGAAGCTTTTGGAAGATTTGCTCTGCTTTGAGAAGGAGATCGGTAGCCTTGATTTTCTTTATACGTTTTATGGTTACATTGGTCGAATGTACCTACAAACTGGGAATCCTGAAAAAGCAGTAAGTTATGGGCAAGCGGGTTTAGAGTTATGCATAAAAGAGCGTGACGATGAAGGGGTCAAAGCCGCTCGTAATCTTTTGTGTGATATTGCTATAGCCAATGATGCGGCATTGATCGGAGTGGAATACTTTAAAAAAGCCAATCCTGAATTGAAAGAAGAAGCTGCTTTTTTTGCTACGCTCCCTAACCACAATTCAACCAATGTGCGGAAGTGGCTCGAACGTAAAACACGCCCAACTACATATAAGTATTTTGAGTCGCCCGACCTTAAGCAAAGAGAAGAATCTATACGCATGCTAATGCTTGCTCAAGGCTACTCAAGAGCTACAGCAAGCAAATATATAACAAGAAATGGGTCATAGGAAACTGAATATGATTGAGAATTATGATCCTCGTGCTCAGTGGGCTAATAAATCATGGACTTTAGATAGCGCAGATTTGTTCGAACGTTTTGGTTTTCAAGATGGCGCTATTTTTGAAGACCTAGCTCTCGCGGAACAAATGGAAATGCCATCTCAACAAGAGATCTTAAAGGTGGTTGTGGAAAAGTTTCTACTACCAAAGATAGGTACCCATATCGAACTGTATGATGCCAACACTTCGCATAATCGCGTAAGAGCATCATATGATTATAAGGGTTCGTTTGACCACGTAGAAATCACGATAACAGCGAAGCAGATCTTCGATGCATTGGACGAATTAGAGTAATGGGAAACATCCACTATGAAAAAAGCTATTCCATTAATAGTTTCATTGGGTTCGCTATTCCTATTCGGTTGTTTTAATCAGCCTTTCGATGGTAGCGAGCAAGCAACTGATTACGATGCACTAAAGAGAATCACTGATAATGCTCCATCGTGTTCTGCATCGCCAAATGTCAAATTATTCGCACTTGAAACAGTCGATGGTGGAAATGGATATGCCGCAACAGTTTATGGCACTCCGTTACAACTAAACAAAACACACCTTATCCTTGGTGGATATAAGGTTGAAGGTGTTTCACATGATGGCCATTACAAAGTAACGGCTAATATCAACCTCTTGGTAGATGGCAAGACTGAATATTTTGTACACGAAGTTGAGCACTATCTTGATGGGGTAGTTTTAACAAACCTAACTGCAATTTGCGCTAACCAAGCTATATAGGAATTATACAATGACCACGCATATACAAAATCAGATGTTAACAACAATTTTCGAGAGTACATACAACACAGAGAATAGCCTAACGCACAATGCATTTGCAGCTTGGAATCTAAGGTACTTACAGTCATTTGAGAAGATGATGGATTTTCTAGGCCGTAACATCGAAATCAAAATATTTGTCGATTTCTTAGCTGACAACACTGAATTGTTAAAAGAAGTTGCAACAAAACTATTAGCACCTCATGACAGACTATCTCAAAGGGTCAACTCGCCTGAAATCCTCGGTGAATGTATGAATCGAAAGCACTTTAAGCGTGACGAAGATCTTCTTAAAAAAGGCATAGTTATTAGTAAGTTCATGCTCGACAATCAAGACATCGCATTGAGTAAAGCAGAGCAAGAGGCGGTGGATGGTTTTTATCACTCATTTAGAGAGGATTTACAATACGCACAAATAATGAGTGCGGCAATCGCATCCGAAGCGCACAAACTTCTTAAATAGGAAACTTATGAAATATCAACCAAATGCCACCTGGCACCCAACTTCCTTGATTGGATGGATACTCATCCTTATTAGTTTTGGAACATTTGCACTTGCCGTTCTTGTACTGATGAGCTCAAAAGAAATCCCTTATTGGATGCCATGCGCAATGATCGGCTTTTCCTTGATGGGCATAAGTACATATCTACTTGAACATAAGAAATTCATTAATTTTCCCGCTATTTTTATAGGTCTTATAGGTATGGCACTATTCATAGTGCCGCGTTTAATTAATTAAATTGGATAGTATGAAAATGACGATGATAAATTTGATGAACACAAAGTTTCGTGAAATCCTTCAAATTATAGGGCTCATCCTTGTTGGACTGATGTTTCCATCTGCTTCTGCAATGTGGGTAGGGAACCAAATTGCTAATGACCTTGGTTATAGCTCAGGAACGTATGGAGCGCTGATCCTAAGGCTTGTCATTGCTATAATTTGTATTGCAATTAGCGCCCTCTTTATCACAATGAACCTCGGTAGGTCCAAGTAGGAAACTTTATGTTTAGAAAATTTTTAGCAAACTGGTTACTCACAACAACAGAGCAAACAGTGACAAAAGGTGTTACTGGTGTGTTGGAATTGCATCTTAACCAATACAATATTCGCTCAAAAACACGTGCCAAGGAAATGAAAGTACCTCAGTTTATTTATGATGAATACCTTACTGAATCAAATCGACTAGGTGTGAAACAAACTAGGTCATTTGCGGGTGTACAGATTGGTGTTTCTTCTAATAATCGCTTCGAGTTCATCTAATAGGAAACATCGAATGAGTGTTTTGATTGATTGCAAAACCCGAATGAAGCCGAATATTGAAAGGATGTTAGCAACCTTATCGATTGTAAGTATGGTGATGGTGTACTTGGCCTCACACTACGAATGGTCTGAAAGCATACGTTTCGTGCTTGGTTTACCTGCTCTTTTTTATATTGTAATACTTGCAGGAACTAAGGCCGCAATATGGGAGAAAGTGGAATACGAACACGGTAGGTCGGCATCAAAAAATGACCATCACAACGAATAGGAAATTTCAAGCTTGTGCAAAAGGTGCTTTCAAAACCGTAGAGTGCCTTTAACAGAAGCGTGATTAACGAAAAAGGAAATCAGGATGTTAACCAAAAGCGAAAGACAACGATATTCAAATGCACTTAAAGGTCTGAAAGCGCAGGCTAGTGCGGTGTCCGAAGCATTACCGAGTAAACCCGATAAAGATGCCTTGGGTAAAGCACAGTCTTTAATGTCCGAACATGACAGCGAATGCAAGTCAATTTACAGATTGGTAATGAAACGAGGTGTACCTATTCCTGAATTGGATGAAGCTCTTTTATTTGAGTGGTTAGAAGAACCCGTTCAAGCACTGTAATCAACATTGGAAACTTAGCTGGTGGTTCGACTCGTAACCGGCGGTCACGATATAGGAATTGGGTATGGATTTTAAACGAATAAACTTACTAATGACCAAGCATGGTTTTGGTTTGCGCTCTTGGGATGACCGCTATAGCAAGGGTATATGGGTCTGCATTTGCTCGAACAGCTATTTGCTTGAGGAAATAGAGGATGCCAGTGATGCGGGAGACTTAGACATGATCCCTGCTACAGACTTCATTCTTTCTCAAAAATGGCTGCCAATCGCTATAGGCGACAATCTATCTGATGGTTTACAAGAATTAGAAAGTCGACTATCTGAACTACCTGAAACAGAGCTATCCCGAACATCTCAATGGTCAGAGGCAGTGGATAAAGTGCTAGAGCACCTAAAGCAAGTAACTAACGCCTCAAGTGAGTATGGGAGCACTGAGGGTATGTTTAACACTATCTCTAGCGATTTCCGCAAAATCTGGGAATAACCAACATTGGAAAATTCAAGCTTGTGCAAAAGGCATTGAATAACTTTGATTGAGTGCCTTTAACAGAAGCAATTTGCTGAGTAGCAATCTATGCAGCTTAGAGCGGATAGCCTGACCGATCGCCATTTGGCAATCAGATAAATGGGCGTGATCCGCATCCTTCAACCTAATAGGAAAAATCATGGCTAAAACTCATCTAAAAGTGTCAGGCGTAGATGCTAGAGAAAGTGGTCAAACACAGTTCGAATACGATCACCAAACAGCGTGTGGCTATGTTCGAGATAGCGTCACAAGAAATATGGATCATATTGATTGCAAACACTGCTTACGTTCTAAAGAAATGCAACATTATCACCAATTGAACAGAACTCTAACCGACAGCCAAGGCTGTCATTAGTAATAGGAAAAATAAATTATGGAATTTATCTATTTCATTGCTAATCAAGGCGGCGACAAGTCGAAAGTTACCGTCATTGACCTCGCAAATGTCACTGTTTACGAACGTGAGCAGTTCTCTCCTGTAAATGATGACAATTACCATGATCTATCAGAGGCACTAGGAGACGCAAAAGCTATCGCTAGTAAATACGATCTTGAGTACATCCCGTTTGAGTCACGCTACAACAGCGAACTTAACGAAAAGACGCAATTAACTTTGTAGTGGGAAACATCGAATGAGTGTTTTGATTGATTGCAAAACCCGAATGAAGCCGAATATTGAAAGGATGTTAGCTTCTTATCGATTGTAAGTATGGTGATGGTGTACTTGGCCTCACACTACGAATGGTCTGAAAGCATACGTTTCGTGCTTGGTTTACCTGCTCTTTTTTATATTGTATTACTTGCAGGAACTAAGGCCGCAATATGGGAGAAAGTGGAATACGAACACGGTAGGTCGGCATCAAAAAATGACCATCACAACGAATAGGAAATTTGGAACCTTATGATGAGCAAGCGATTAATGACATCTTTGCTATTACCCTTCGCGCTTGCTGGGTGTAGTGATTATGTTGAGATGGATAAAGCTGGTACTAAGATAAATTGCGATGAGCTATTAGCTTCAACCAGTAGGGAGGTTGATATATATGACCGAGAGCAAGACGGTGGGTATGAGTTTTCTCAGTGTAGAAGTGAAATTGACGCATCTCATAAAGAAAGATGTTCTAACCATGCAAACAACTTTTTTGAACAAAACGCATGGTATGGGGGTAACGATGGTGAGAAAATTCAAAATAACGACGATGCGCGATGTGTTTCAGAAACACTGAAATACATATCCCTGTTGTCGAATGAATATCAATTCCAAGGTAATGCGTTAATTATAAATGGTACTGCATCTACGAAGAACACTCTAACGATTTACCCGGTCGAAAAACGAACTTCAGCTGGTGCCGAATACTTCCGAGTACCAGTATTTAACGGGAAAGATACATTGTATTTGCGTTATATCACCAATGAAGAAGCAATGATGGTTCAACAACAACTTGTAAAGTTCATTTCTTCCTAAAGAGAATAGTAAGAGCTATGCGAAGCTACGCAATAAAGGTACGGATATCTCTGATTGCCGAAGCCTGATAACTAATACGACATAGGAAACAACATGAAATCATCAATACTTTGGTTTTTGCTTGGGAACTGCACCGCCTTTGCTTTGATTGGACTAATTGCCCATATACAAGTCAATGAGCCCGCACAACAAGTACCAGCGCAAGCCAATACCTTCTCTAAACAGAAGGTAAATTCACATAACAATTTCAATGCTAAGTCCGTACCGCAACAAGAGCCCCAAGAACCTGGAAGCGATCATTACATAGTTCAGAGTTTTGTCTCAGGTGTTGTTGATAACACAAGCTTAAATAAAGCTTTAGAGTCACCAGTGTCAGTTGAGGAATATGCAAGACTGGAATCAGAAATGAATACAAACTCTGCTTATGAACTGATGTTTTGGGGATTAAGCGAAGATAGTACGGTTGATGATATAATCAATGCAATTCCAAACATCGAGTACGGCCAAGCATTGCTTGCCGAAAGTATGCTCAAAGAATCTCCAGATGATGCGATGTTCATACTCAGCTTATTGGCTAATGCTCCGAATACGGGCAACAAAGAAAAAGATCTGATGTATCAAGCGGCAGCTGTGTCGAGTGATGTAGATGAAAATACGTTGTACCTTGTTGATAGTTTGATTACGACCAAATGCTCTATCAATACGAGTCCCAAATCACTGATTCATTTTATGAACACATACCAACTGGATTTAGAAAAGGCGTACCGCAAGCGCAATGTCAAGTGGCTACAGTCAGCCATCGATAGGGAAGGCTGTTCAGCCTTTAATTCTATCTAGTACATACACTCAATTACAATGGAAAAATGAATTAATGAGCTCAGTATTAATACCTAAAGCTACAATCGATATTCTAAGAAGATTAGCGCAGAACGTTATCAGAAATAAGTACCTGCGCATTGAAGCAGACGAGCCCAAAATGTGGTGTACATCCGGCACGCTGATTGGTGATATTGGGAGTAACTGCCTCCCTGCACATATGGCAATAATCAACGAAGTAAAACAGTTAAACTTAGGTAAAAACCCTGCTGTGGTTATCGGTAGATGTCTCGAGCAAAATCATGAACTATCGAACAAGCAAATACATGATCTAAAGGAAAAGTCAGCATCAGGCCCCCGTCCACATCAACATTATCATGCATGGATTGTACTAGATGTAAAGGTTGAGCAGAGCGATATCATCGATATAACAGGTCATCATTTCATGGGGAAAGACGTCTCTGAAAACTATATGAACAATCAGATTGCAGCCCGTGAAAAAATAAAACATCATGCGGTTTTGACTGATATCGAGAGCGTGTACAGTTATCACGCAAACTTAGTGAAAGCTCAATTAACTGCTGGAACGACACAAGAAAAGAGAAAGGGTTTAATCGCCTACCTACAAAAGTTTGCTATGTTGCAAGGTGTAAGTGAAGAGATAGCTCTTGGTGAAGTAGGTCGCGAAGCATTAGAGCAAGAAAATGAAATCTCGACTAGCGACAGTCAGAAAACCTCAACAGTTAAAGAGAAATTAAGTAGTTACTTCCGTTCTAATAGATCTAACTCAAAGTAGAAATCTTAAAAGCAGGAGGTAGACTTGCTGAGTGCAATTAGACAATTCAACGATTCGAAACGTGTAAGTGCAGTATATGGGATGGTTTTTGCTTCTCTATTGATTACAGTTCCGCTGACAATTTTCGGCTTGATGCTGATATTTGGAGATACTGATAGCAGTTGGGCTAAGTTGGGTGGCATCTGGTTGACAGCGTTGGGTTTAGGGGTAGCTTTTAAAACAGTGCCAGAGTTCATTGAAGAGTACAGGTCCCCTTCGGGGCAACCCGACGAACCTATGAACTTATGGCTTCCTGTAACATTGTTCATATTCGCTTTCGTGTCGCTATATGCAAAGCATGGTGAGCATGGCGATTTAGTTAAGCAATACATGCTATCCGTACCAGTCAAAGTCATGTCACTTGCAGCGCCTCACTCGTTTGAAATGTTGGAGAATGGTCTAGCAAGCGGCATCGAAGATTTCGAAAAAGCCAATTAGGAAGCATATCAATGTTTATATATACAAAAACAAAGCCCTTGGAACGAATAGCAGAATACGGTTCATGGGCATGGGTAAAGTCCAATTGGAAGCCATTAATATTGCTATCTATTTTCTATGTGGCAACAGGGATAGTTCTTAATTATTGGTTCGAAAACAGAGGCACTATTTTTATCCTTTGGGGTTTATTACCGATCTTGAGTTTTATTTCTATAATTTGGAACTCATTCACTAAATTTACCTTTGGTGTTGTAGCATTACCTGAGTTGTTAAGGCTCTTTTATGTGGCACGAAACGAAAAAATTTAGAATAGGAAATTAAAACAATGATACCTAATTACGATCCACGCGAAGCTTGGTTAACCAAGACATGGAATCTGGACTCAGACGATTTGTTTGAGCGTTTTGGTTTCAATGATGGTGCGTTATTCGAAGATTTGGCAATGGCTGAACATATGACGATGCCTAAGCAGCAAGAGATTTTAAAGCTAGTTGTTGAGCATTTACTGCTACCTAAAATTGAATATGTAATTGAGCTTTATGATTGGAATACTTCTCATAACAGAGTGCGTTTGGATGATCGACACAAAGGCACATTTGAGCGTGTTGAGATCACGGTGACAGGCGAGCAGATTTTCCAACTATTGGACAATCATTAGAACTAGAAAACAGGGTTTTACTGTAAAACTCTATAATGGGAAAAATGACTCGTAATTTCAAGGATTGGTGAATGACTGAAAATAGGTGTTTTTTTAGTGGTTTAGAGCTTAAAAAGTTCGCCCAAAAACTAGAGTGTGATTGGAGGGGAATTAAGTATCTGGCTGGAAGATGTGGGCTTTCTGCGGGGGCGCTACGGGCATTGCTTAAAAACCCTGACGTTAATAGCGATACATTTGAACATGCTGTTTTTGTCGCGGGGTACACCGTAGAAGTGTGCGACTATCCCACACCTGATGTTCCGAATGAATACGAGCTGTATTTTGATGTTGAGGGTGGCTCAATTTGTGGTGGGTGGGCCTATGTAATCGATAAACGCACCTCTACAAAAACCGCCCAAGACCTTATTGACGTTATGAATCCTGACACAATAGAGGGCATGACCGTTCTCGTTTGTCCAGAACGAACACTGGCGCTATTCACCACCAACAACAAAACGTTCATACACAGCTATGAATGCTCTTGGGTTCACTACGCTAAGTTAAATCGGTTGTTATCTAACTGGCTGCAAACTGTACCAACTAATCGCGCCATTTACCCTATTGATATAACAGGTTCAGTTAAGTCACTCGTTGAAGATCTCCTTGAACTGCAACGAGTCGTACCAAGTGGGCATAGTCGAGAATATTACTTACTGCTAGATGATCTTGATAACGCTATGCGAAACTCAATGTGTGATGCTTTAGAGGATGTTTATCATGAGGGCGTTGCTATTCAAGGTGTCGAAAATTACCTTAATACCATACTCAGTCAATGAGCATTATCAAGTAGGAAACTCATGATAGAACTATACAAAGCAAGAGTTGCACTTTATGAAGCGCTAGAGACTAAAGATTTTTCAGCCATAAACAACAAAATGCTGAATCATATCGCAGAAATGTGTCTCACTGTGCTCGGAGTGGATCGCTCGGAGATTAACAAAGAGTTAATCGAAAAAAAAATAATCCAGTCCTCCCGTGCTTTATATATTGGCACTGAAGTATCCAATGATCGGAGTGAAGCCAAAGAGGACTCAGGTCAAGTCCTGCTCGATCTTATTACCAAAACCAACTCTAACAAAGTGAGTATAGAGCGGATAAATGTAGAGCATAGTGATGGTGAACAGAAGTTCACACTCACATTGAGACATACGGAAACAAAGACCATGATGGATTTTATTCTATCAATTAATCGATTCAGTGGTATTTGGGGTGGGCCTGCAGAACTATCAGTCAAAGCTCATATTCTCAAGAACAGGAAATCAATTTCTGTCATTGATAAGACAGAAAATGATTACGTAGTTCCAAGCTTTGAAAATCTTTTAACTTACTGGTACAGCACAAAAGAAAGTGGAATCCAGTTTATGTTTGGTCAGTGGCAAGTTAACAAATTTACAGAGGCCCAAACATACCTCTGTATTAAGGAGATATTAACGGATCAGTCTTACGAAGAGTTTGATGAAGGTGATTGGGAAAGTTTGAGCCAAATTGTAGCAGATGACGTCATGGTTTTAGAGTTGTCTGATTACATGACGTTTAAGCAATCAATCACAGCCCTACCGATGATGCGATACTTTTGGGATAACTGTTATGAGTACAGCGCGGAAGGGCATAACTTCGGTCAATCCGTAGCCTTTGCTCTGTTGCGTTCAGCTCTTATTCAAGCTGAAACTGAAGACCAAATAAATGAACTTGCCCGCGCTTTTGTTGAAAACGTCGATGCGGAAATTGGATCATTAACGGCTGCTGAATGCGCTCTCGAAGATTGCGTTTATTTCGGAATAGGAGAGTTTTCAGATATAAGCGTTCAATGCTTAGAAACGAGGAAGAAGTTCTTATCTCAAGTCGAAAGCGTTATTGACGAATTAGACGGCGAATGTTGGTAAATGATTTTTCCTGAACCAATAATGAGAAAAGTAGGAATAATTAATGGAACGAGAAATCACAATACAAGGTACCCAAGCCATCTATCATGCTTTCACGCTTGACCCAACGGATCGTAAAGTGGATTTCAGCAAGCACCTAGACCTAATCTCATCGACAATGGGTGACTTAGTTGTGGCTAATAAACCACGCTTCATTGGTATCGAAGGACAGTCAGGCACAGGAAAGTCAGGACTAGCTAAAGTGTTAAAAGAGGACGGTGTTAATGTCGTCGTCATTGATGTATGTGCCCTAAGTGATAAAACTTGGCAGCCCACGGACATATCTGATTACTTTGGCGATAGTAATGCCACCATCGTTATCGATGAGCTTGGCTTTGTTGACGTAAATTGCTACTCATTGATCGATCAGCACCTTGAACAAGGAGGTACTGTAGTAGCTTTGGTTCAGTCAAGAATGGATGTTGATTTAGACTCTGAGTTCGGGTGGCTATCAATGGATAGAAATGGAATCAGAGCCAAATAGGAAATGCGGCATTTATGTTTGGAAAGAAAAATAGAAAACTGATCATTAGCGATTCTGACATTGAAGCGGCATTGGCGCACTTAAACTCGCTACCTCAGACTATCACAAAGTCGATGCCGAACCCTTGGGCTAAACAACAATTCATTGATTGGCTTAAAAAGTCCATTCCTCAAAAAATCGAGTACGGGATTTCTTTCGGTGTGGCTACTGGCGTTTACGGGCATGTTGTTCCTGTATCGCATGGTTACAGCTCAATGCCAGATGATGAACGGTACTTAGTCATACTGTCAATACGGGCAGTAAACACCGATTTAGAGAGTATGAACGAGCTTAACTAGGATAGGAAATTATGGTCATTTGCCCAAAGTGTAGTTTTGAAGTTTTGCGGTCCGACAATGATTGGTTCTGCCTGCATTGCGATACCACAAAAATAGATGTAGACAATGAAGCCAGAGGTTACGGAGTGGCTACAGCTAAGATCATTAGCTCAGAAGATTACCGTGCACCAAAAAACCAACAACAATGCATGGAGGTTGCTTTAAAACATATACTCAGTGCAAAGCCAAATCTCAATAAAGACGTTCAGCTAGCTAAAACAGTCGCCTTCTCGTTATCCAATGAGCTAGAAATCGCTGAAAAGTTGAGGGATCACCCTGCTGTCCAACTAACATTGGGAAATATTAATGAATCTCTAAAGCGCAGTATCTCAAAACATCCGATGGTAAAGCGCATGAATGAACTTTACGCTTCACACAAGTTAAAATTCCAGTTTACTGATATATCGAACTCTGCTGGCAATGAAGTAATCGCCTCGTTCGATGGATTTGGTTTAGAGACCATCCCGCAAGATCTCGTTGCTGATTGGCTAGAGTTTAGAAATTGGTTGAACGCGGCGGCAAAGAAAACAGATCTTGTAATTCAGGAACGGTTTGAAAGCTACGCTTTCAAAAAAGTCAATTGTTAGCATAGGAAAAATCATGGCTGGCGTAGCGAAAGACCTAATAGGGCAGACATTCACGCGACTAAAAGTAATGGAACGTGTTGATCCACCAGAAGGTGTTACGCATAAGAACAGAGCGTATTGGCTATGTTTGTGTATGTGTGGCAATGAAGTAACAGTGCGTTCTGACATGCTAACTACCGAAAACACAACAAGTTGTGGCTGTCTACGAAATCAAAACCTCAGCTCCTTGAATTTCGTCGATCTTACTGGCAAACGATTTGGGTTTTTAACAGTTGAATCGAGAGCGGAACGTCCTGTTAACGTAAGTAATCTAAGCGCTTACTGGACATGCCGCTGTGAGTGTGGCGAGGCTGTAACTAAACATGGCGGTTCTTTGAGGTCAGGTCGATACAAAGATCACTGCGGGTGCAAAGGCGCCTAATAATCAATATGGAAAACATCATGAAAAGAATTACAGCAATAATAGCAATTTCCTTTTATATCGTTGGATGTAGCAAGGATATGCAGACTGTTACCCTGCCACCTGACGCCGTGATAACAAGCGGCTTTCACATTGAAGGAAAAGTAGAAGATAGCCTTAGATTGAAAGTATCTGAGATTGGCGGGATTAATCCAGAAAACTGTCACTTAGGCTACTCATCAAACGTAGACCATATAACAAAGAGAAACATCATTCGCATACACTCAATTCAGTGTGATGATCAGGTGAGGGAGTTCAAAGGTTTAGCTGTTGGCCAAGATACTATAGTTGGATTACGCATTAACCCAGAAGACTACAACATTCTAGAAGAGGATCGAACTTTTACCGTTATGGTACATGAAACCCTCAAACTTGGTGGACTACCTTTGAATTATTATAGTGATAAATCAGAGGTAGTTTTTAACCCAAAACAGATGTAGGAAACTGTATGGACTTAAGTGGATATGCGCTGATCGGTGGTGGTATAGCCTTCCTGCTCCTTGGAGCAACCGTATTTTTTGGTGCTATTACCAATAAATTCTAAGTAGGAAACTTAAAATGACTGAAACTGAGCAAAAAGAAGTCTTTGAACGTGGTGCGAGTGCTGCCAAAACCGCACTAGATTAATTACTCTAGGTAAGGAAAGTTAGAATGAATCAGATCCCGATAGAATATTGGAACTCAGAAGACAAAAAGTGGGACTCTCACCGAGCGTTTAAGACGACTAAACACTGGCATGTTTCTTACTACGGTACAGGTGCAGAATCAGAATCTTGCGATCTTATGATTGTTCAATGTGATAACGGCAAACGATACTTCATAGAGGACAATTGGGGGGGTGATGCTAAAGGGCATCAAGAAGTATTTAATCCAACTCAATTTGACTCATACCCAACGTTCTTTAACACATTCGATGACGTTAATCAGCGAACCGCAGAGATCGTAGCAAGTATCACTGGGGCAGACGTAGCTAGTCTATTGATTAGGGTTTAACTGCCTCTTAACCGATATTGGAAACAATAATCATAGGAATATAACCCATGAATTTGAAAACTTATGAAGATGAATACGGCCCCGATTATGAGAGAACATACGAAGCAATAGAGGATGCGACACTAAGCGATGGTTTAAGCGATTACATTGATGTTCTGATCCCTATATTCAATAAGCGACTACCTAGCTTCTCGTTTTTGGCCTATTCAGAAAGAGTTAATTACGAGACGTGCAAGCACTTTGTCAAATGCATGACACCAAAATCTTTAAAAGTGGAGTTTTACGCTGAAATATCGAGTTCTCATTCCAAGTATATTTCATTTGAAATTCGCTTATGCAAGCATGATCGGTGCGCGATGATCGGGAGCAACATTCTTAGTAATAAAGGTATAATTGTTAGAGGGGAGACATCAGAACTGCCTATGATGCTAGAAGCCTTGCTACAAGCCTTAAATGACAGTTTTGTTGAAATGAAGGGCTATTGTTTTCCCGTAGCATCACCGCCAACCGACACTAAACGAGTTCTTATATTTAGTCCTTATTATTTTGTTTATTATGACTCAAAAGGAACCGTAAGGCATGACTATAGCAATCTACCGTTTAAATTGGCTACTACTCAAGATTCCGTTCTAGGGATTTACAGTTTGATAGCTTTATCTCAAGAGGTATCGGACAAGATAGAAAGAGTCGATAAGCACGCTGAGGATGTAGCCCGATACATTGAGGTGAACAGAGCACCGGACAGTATTACCATGTCCTGTATTACTAAATTCCTGAGAAAAGAATACGCAAAGCCATTCCAAGGAGATAAAGGTTCGGTGGCTCATCTTAAATGGATAGAAGAACAATTCAAAAAGGCGTTTAATGTGAGAGTTTGTTAGGGGCGGGGGTTTTGTTAGCCTCTGTACAATATTTGTGGCGATCAAAACGTAAAAAATGCGACTGAGGGGGATTGTTCTCACCGCTGAATCGATACTTTAAGCATTCAAAAAAACACAGATATAAGTTCAACAAATGACATTGCAACACTCACCAATATCACTACTAAGGCTAACTTATTAGCGAGTTGAGTTAGGGCTAACGAATAGTCCATTCCCACAACACAAAACAAACAGATTGCACAAAGTACAGTTAACATAATCACTCTCCCTTTATATCGAATCAAATTCAAGATACACGAAGCTATTTGGTTGAAATTCAATTAGTGAGACGATTTTTCGTGATTGGGATCAATTGCTGTAACCTAGAAATGAAAATCACCTAAAACCAGTACTTGAGATTGAAATGACAGAAAAACCTAGTAAAACTCAAACCACTTTTCTTAGGCGCCTTCTGGTGGCTTATTTAATTGATACTGGAAAAAATACAGTACCTTTAGTGATGGAAGCGACGGGGATGCCGCGTAGAACAGCGCAGGATACGATCAAAGCGCTTCACGAAAATGAGATTAAAGTCGAACAATTTAATCGCGGTGAATATCGAATTGAAGATTGGGGTGCAGTAAATAGAAATTGGATAAAAAATAACTTTAAGCACGTGTGTGACGTGTTATCATATCCATATGAAATGGACTGAATGATTAATAGAACATGCCGTTAGGTCGGCTTAGGAAAAATCGATGACAGGATACGAACTAATCGCCACTGAAAGGCAAAGGCAAATTGATGTGGAGAATTGGTCTGAAGTACATGATGACCAACACGGCTCAAAAGTATTAGAGTTGGCTGCATATTGTTATCGTGACGCCGCCAATACTGATAGTGTTCTACAAGATTGCTGGCCATGGTCTCCAATGTTGTGGAAGCCTAAAGATCGCAAACGCAACTTGGAACGAGCTGGAGCACTTTATCAAGCCGCAGCTGATGCGGCGGAAAGAGCTGGGTCTTATGACGAAAAGAGAAGACTGCTCGGTCAGGTCAATAGCTGTGCAATTTTACTCGACAGCATCATCCAGCATGATGGTAGCCAGAAATAACCCTCGCTCACTAACCTGCTACTCACAGCACCAATGAGCTCTACAGTAACATAATCTAAACGACACGCTGTTTAGATTATGTCAATGCACCATTTATACGTTTTACGAATGCCTACTCAACCAATTACTCAGGAGATAGGGTGAATACTAGTTTCTTTATTGATATGGCCGGTTATGGAATGTTGACAGCTTCCGCACTTGTTAGCCTTATTGGCATATTAGGGGGTATTACATGCTTAAGACAAAGAGAGTATATCGGCGCATTAAACTTTTTTACTGTGACGTTTATGTGCATAACGACGGGATTAATTTGGTCTACTGATGTCATTGACGATTTAATCTTGACCTTTATCAAGTGGTATTGAAAATTGTTATCCAGTTTTTGCACATGGTATCCAATTAAGTTTAACCAATTTGAACCCATTATCATCCCATGACAGAAAATACTCTCCAATCACGATACTTCCCATTATGATGATCTTTAGAAGCAAGAATGAAAGATAGAACCCACAGAGATAACCATTGAGTTAAAATGCAATCAAACGAAATTTAAGAGTTGAATTAACATGTTGAGCCAAAAGTTGACACAACCCTCCTCGAAAGGAGTTGAACGTAACCCTAAAAAGAGACTTATTGCAAAGCATACAGATGTCCCTGTTGGCATTACTCTTTCGTACTCTACCTTTGTAGACGGCGCCTACGTGTTTACTGACACTCCTGCTTTCACCAATCGCGGTAATCCTACAGGACGTTATGGTACCTGGCTTGGGCAGAAATTTATTGCAGTTCATTTTGGAAACAATAGGACGCAAAATGAAGCTTTACAGTCCATTCTCGCATATAAAGTGAATGAGATTTATCCACCTAAAGCTTACTACAACCCAAAGACAGCGGAACTTTTGAAATTTGACTCAGAGATTGAATATCAAAATTATTTAAATTCAATTAAGCCTAATTTCGTCGCAATCCACCTTTACTTAAGTAAGGGTGCAAGAGCGTATTCAAAATCAGGTCTTAGACTTGGGCACTTTACTGCACTCAATGGGAGTAGCCAGAATAAATACTATTTCGGCACTCAAAGAAACCCAAGAGAAGCTCTTATCAACTTGGTTAGCAAAGAGATGGAAGAATTTACAGACCATTCGATTCGCTATATTTTCGATTCCAAAGAATACGTTATCCATGAACCTGATCATCACAATATTGCTTTAATGGTAGCGCGTTTAACAAGCCTTGCAGTCGATAACCCGATGGTTGGTGTTTTTGTAAGAACGGGACAAGTCATTCAACCGTGGCCACCTGTAACACCATTTGAAAGAAACCAAGAAGGGTCTATTTATGGAGCAATCCGAGTAGAGGGTCGATCGAAGAGTGTTAGTGTCGATTTCGGGAAAGACTTATCTAAAGAGAGCGCACTTACAGAGTTCCTCGCTTACAAAAATGCAGGAGTTAGCCCTCCGATGGCCTACTACTGTCATAAAGAAAGTAAACTCATTTATTCCAGAGGTTCTGATAGGGCGAACAAAAAGGTTAAAGCTCCATCGTCTGAAGTGATGTCAATTCGTTTAGTTTCAGGAGTAAAATCGATTGAAACTAAAATGCATCTCACCTCTGACAACAAACCTATGGGCTACTTATATCTGAATAATAAACGATTCGGTTTCGGTAGGCGTCGCAACCTCAGTGGTGCATTTCAGAATTTAATGACTTTTGCGTTAGGTAAGAAAGTAAAGTACCTTGAATCAAAGATCGATGACCAGAGCTGTCGCTATTCCACATCAGATAAGCAGCAGCTCCAGATATTACTCCAAAGCCTAGTAGAACATCTAAAATCAGAATTAAAGCAACACAGACCTGATTTTATCTTTGAAGAAAGTGCCGCTTTGAACGCTATAAAAGTGGTCAATCAATCTAAAGAACGCCAGATCAAAAAGGTCCCTCAGCTCGAATTAAGAGTTGGAGCTTTACGTAACGGAAAGACGCAATATCACACCTTAAAAAACGACCCACTTGGCTCTGTTTTGATAATGAAAAAGCGTATAACTTTCGGTGCAAACCGAAGTTTGACCGCCGCATTAAACATAGCGATCAATACCGCAAGGAAAAAAGGTGAACTAACAATTGAATTCATGCAGAATGATAAAACGAAAAAGTTTGACATAAATAACTCAAGTCAGTGCATTCTGATGGTAAATCAATTGAAATCACAGTTGAAAAGTGAATTAGAATCGGTTTGCTAGATAAGCAATCCTAACTTGAAAGCATTGAGATAAAGAATTTATTAAATGAAAAAAAACATTACACTACTAGCTTTTATAGCTACTATTCTTGTTGGAATGTTACTGGATTTTCCAACCTACATTGTCGGTGGCATTGGCGCAGGTTTTTCATTGCGTTGGTTTACATTTATCACAAAAGAACTTATACCATCTTACCCACTACACAAAGGGATTGAAATAACAGGTTACAGCCTAATGCTAGTCGTTGCTGGTGGTGTTTTCGAAATAAAACCAGATGACTCATACCTCACAATCCTTTTAATGATGGGATCTGCGAGCATAGGTATTATATTTGCTGAACTACTCGATAAAAGTATGCAAACAAGCAAATCTTAACGATTTAAAAAGACTGAATTCAATAACCTGGGATTTGAACAAGATCTCCGAAAACCTACATCAACTTCTGATTAACCAGTTAGAAGGCTCCAACCTAATCAACTTAAAAGGTCTTATGAATTTTCTCTGTAGGCCTTTTCTTTAAGTTTCGGTTTGGGTCAATATTTCCCCAAAAAATCCTTCAAAATCTTTCTTTAATTCAACAAATATGATCTAATCAGATTCATACCTCAAGTCGGACCCTGGGAGTTCGAGCCGTTGCCGTGGCATAGTCAGTTGATATTCCTCAAGAGGTGGCTTTCTACTCATTAAAATTTGACTCGCATTTTCACATGCGTGGTCAGGCAACAACTACGGAATCGAAATATGCGAATACCTATCCTTAAAACAGATCTATCTGAAGCTTTTAACTCGGTTGCTAAGTACCTAGGCCGCCACTGGCCAGAAGGAAAACTTAAGCACAACCAAAGCAGAGAATTGCTATCGAAGCTCATGGGGTACAACGATACTCATGAGGTTTACGAAACAGCCGAACTAAACACTCTCCCGGACATGATCACTCTAGATTCAGTGGTCAAAGCAATGCTTGTTCGAAGCTTAAAATTCAGCAGCTCAAATCCCGTCCTCCTACATAAACTTCTTACAAAACTTCCTTATAAAAAGTTAGCTTTCTACACCTGTACGACGAACTACAAATTAGACCAATTGAAAGAGCAGGCCAAACGTTCGAATAAGGTATTGGTACTTGATGAGTTCCACTCACATATGAACTACACAAGCCCTAAAATATATTGTGACGTTTATGACCAAAACCTGATTCCTAAATACAGACAAGCAGTAAGAAGAACAAATGATGGCTATGAGGTTTTTGACCAATCCAGAGTCGAGACGTTATCAACTACGTTCGATAACTTGCCATCAGAGGTTTTGGAGGAGCAAGGCATTACCAATGAAGCAATCATAGCTAACTATATCGCACCCCATATCTGGTATAGCTTAGACCACCACATCGACAAAATGATGGTCAATCAAGAATGGGATCTGCCTCATTGCTATAATGTTTTCATCGCCTATACAAGTAAGAGTGCTGACACAGAGCCAGTCTACCTTATTGGTAAAGGGGTTTACGAAGCGGTGGTCCCACGCATCTACTCAACAGCGAATGATGTTTACCAAGGCATCGCAACGCTTCTAAAAGGTCAACCGATAGAACCGCAGTCAGATCGACTACCTACTCTTTACAACGTTCGTGCTTGCTTCAGCCCAAAACACAACGAGCACGATCATTTTCGAATTGGCTTTGAAATGGCTGAGGCAAATCAAGATCTCTACCAATTTACCTTGCATGGCCAAGCGCTCGTAAAAATAGAACCTGTTAGCGCATTTCCTGAAGGGTGGCAGGACGCGATTGATTACCAGCCAACTAAACCGAAATTGTTTCCAAACATGCTTGAGTACCTAAACGATGTCATACCTACATGTATCGCAGAACAATCGCTTCAGATATCGAGACAAGCACTCACTAAAGTTAATTCAAAGCTCATTAGATTGGATAAACTTTCACAGAGCCAATGGCAAATAATGACTAAGCATAAGGGCCGTGTATCAATAAACTATGAGTCGAAAGACATTGAACGACTACGTGATGAAGACTTTGAACGTGATGAATACAAACTCATCGGACAATCAGTAGAAAAACAATATCCTGAAATTGAAGGCGTATTCGATTCTGATGTACTAGGTGTTCTCTACATTTCAAGCGAGCAAGATCACCACACAATCTATTACTCAAGAGAGGATGGGGATGAACTGCCGATTTGTTACGAGAGAAACACTCGCTTCTTGGTGAGTTTATGTGCAGGCCTACTGACTGATGAAGTAAGCTACTTTGCTGATGACAAAGCTTACCAAGCGACTATCCACGTCTTAACTGCCTGGATATTCAACGTAGAATGGAATTTTAAGTATGAATGGAGCAAAGAAGCATTTGAACATCTATCTCGCAACATAAAAATCATCCGTAGAACCATCGCGATTCAAGAGAATATCGACAGGTTCATCAAGTCACTATTGATGCACGAAGGTACTCTTCAAGACCGCGATGAGCAATATACCTATCATTCAACAACATCTGAACCCAAGCGTAACTCTGACAATTATGTATTTACGAATTTCGCAAAGCGATTCAGAAAAACATCGATATTAACGCAGAATGCCGAACAATTACTGAATGACTCTAACAAGCCGAATGAGGACAAGGAAAGCAATGAGATTAAACGTTACTAGGTACAAGCTTTATCACTCAGTAGGTAAGCAAATTTTGGCCCAGTCATGGGTCTCACTTTGCACTACCACTTCCATGCCGCTAGCTCTTATTCTCGTTACGCCCGTTTCGCTTATCATTCACGGTGAAAACCACTGGGCAATTACAATAGAATTGGTAGCGGGCTCCTTTGCGCTGGGCTACGTTGTCGGTCTTCCTTTTTGGGGGAAAATCAAATATGAGCAGATGCTGAGTCAATTTGGCCAAAAGGAGTCACATAGATTTCTAAGATGGTTAATACGTGACAAATCGAACTCTTTTGCATTCTCATCAAACCGATTAAAGGCCAATTAAGGTAATAAAAACATGCCCCACAAGAGACTCGCTTACGACAACTTTTCTGAATCGCAGATAATCACGAAACTTGCGTGCATCAGCGCCAACCACAGAATAGAAGTGAGTCTGTTTGGGCAGGTGCCATTAAGAGACGAAATGCCTCACGGTGTCTTATATTGGTCAAACTGGGATGAAGGATTTCCTCTCTTAGACGCCTTAGTAATACTCCGCAGAGGACTCGGTAAGCAGGATATAGAAAACAGCCTATGGTCGTTAGTTTGCAAGCCTTTCAAGGACTACTTTAATGCCGAATACCAACACAAACTTCCCGTGGTCATTCAGGAGAGCGACTTTGATGGTTTATGCGGCTCAATACTAAATGAAAACACCATTACAATTGGCGATTACATTATAGAACCCATTGGGTCGGGTGAATTAACCAACGCTTACGGTGAAGAGAGATATGGAACCGTTTGGGGAATCTTCAATCTTGATTTCACTCTGGTAGAGAAGAAGCAAGATTGCGATGAATGGGAAATGGCAAATCAACTTTACTCAATGGTTAATGGTTCAGCTCCAAATTCAGATTGTTTTGGTGAAAATGCAGAGCAACTAGATTTGTGTACCTGGAGCATATATGACCCTCAATATGTCCCACTTCTAAAGCGCGCTGAAGCAGAGTTAGAACATTTTTAGATATCGCACTCTTAGAACTTGATCCATTAGACTAGTTCAACCTAAAATACTGTATGAACAAACAGTATATCGAGTAAGAGTGTGAACGTTATTCCTATCAAAGCAAGTGCCGGGCTAAATGGCTTTGAGTCACCAGCTGCAGAGTATCAGCAATTAAAGTTGAGCTTAGACGAAATTCTTGTAAGCAAACCATCATGTACATGGTTAGGAGTGGCAAGCGGAGATAGTATGGTCGGGTCGGGCATCTACGACGGCGACCTACTTATAATCGATAGATCAGAAGCCGTTGAAGAAGGTGATGTAATTGTATGCAACCTAAATGGTGAATTTGCAGTCAAACAAATTTCCATTAAAAACCGTCAGCTGATCTCAACAAACCCAAACGTGAAGCCAGTAAGCATCAGTGAGACAGATACTTTTTCTAATGAAGGTGTTGTCACTTATTCAATAAGAGTTCACAAAAAGAACAAACTACAAGGTAGCATAGGGTAATGACTTACGCTCTCATTGATGCCAACGCGATGTATGCAAGCTGCGAACAAATCTTTCGTCCAGACTGGCGCAATAAACCTATTGCCGTTTTGAGCAATAACGATGGCACCGTAGTGGCGTGCAACCGCCTAGCGAAAGAGGCCGGCACGAAGAAGTTTAAGCCATTGTTCGAACAGCCGGTACTACAAAGTGACGGTACCAAAGGCAGTAAAGGTGTTATTTTCCTGAGTTCAAATTACGAATTGTACGCTGACATTTCTGGTCGCTTCCATGAAACCGTAGGTCGCTTTGCTCCTGAGCAATACGTATATAGCATTGATGAAAGCTTCTTAAATTTTAAGTCATGCCGAAAAGCGATACCTGATCTACGTGACCATTGCTTAACGATGAGAAGGACTGTTTGGCGAGAGTGTCGATTGCCTGTTTCTGTTGGGGTGGGAGAGACCCTAACTTTAGCGAAAGTAGGGTCCCACTTTGCCAAGCAAACTGCAGATTGGAGCGGGGTGTGCGTTATAGAAACTGATAAGCAGCGTCGCGAACTATTATCCAAACTACCTGTTAATGAAGTTTGGAACATTGGTCGCAAGCTAACAACGCACTTGAAGCATATGGGTATTACTACCGCCTTACAGCTTGCTGACACCGATCCAGATAAGATGCGAAAAAGCTTTAGCGTAGAAATGGAACGAACGATACGCGAACTTAACGGACAAGTGGCAAGGTCATGGGACCACAATGAAGTCAGCAAGCAGCAAATCTTCTCTACACGCTCGATGGGTGAGCGAATTACAGACGTTGACTCATTACAACAAGCAATAGCTAAACACGCCTGTATTGCCTCACAGAAGGCGAGAGAGCAACGTTCAATTGCCGGTGTGATGATCGTCTTTGCTTCTACATCTGCTTATGACAAAGGTGAACAGTATTACCAAAAGTCTCTTATCAAATTCGAACATCCAACAGCCGATGCCGACAAAGTAACAGCAGCCGCTACGCAAGCAGCAAGACAAATATACAAACGCGGCATTCGCTTCTACAAGGTTGGGGTAGGTCTTATTGACTTGGTTTCATCAAAGTACGAGCAGCAGGATCTTTTCAATGTCAAACCAAACAACCACGCATTGATGACGGTCTTAGATGGAATAAACAGCCGCTATGGGCGAGACACACTGTTTCTCGGCGCACAGGGCATAGAACAGAAATGGGCGATGAAACGGAACAGGTTGACACCTCAATATACGACGCGGTGGGCAGACTTGCCTCGCTTGTCTTGCTAGCATTTATTAAAACTTGTGCATTGGAAGTTTGTAGATGAAGCTAAACAATTCGCAAAACAGGTTGTGCCTTTGTATTTGAAGGAGGCTATACCACCAGCGGATTGTGTTATCGTTTCTGCACTACATCAGCGAGATTAGACATACTTATGAACCAAAGGGGCAAGCATGACCAATAACAAACATTTTGATAAATCCTTATCTCGGACGGTTAAGGGGCTAGAATCTACAATACCCTATGCAATAGAGACCGGTTACCCGTCGATAAGCGTTGATATGTCACTAGAGGTCGCTCAAGAGGTAGTAAATACCGTAAGATCATATCAAACATTTGAAGCATATCTTACGCAAAGAATTGCGAAAATTGAAGCAGACAAGAAAGGTCAAACAACAGAAGTTAAGGCCGTTCTTAATGGGGTTCTTGTGGAGCTAGCTGAGCTTAAAGATAAACTGGGGGAAATAGATGGAGTACCGTCTTCGTGAATGCCCTAGATAGCAAAATCAAAACTAAAAAAACATGACTGAATATGGTATTGGCATTCCAAAAGAAGTAGTTAACGATGCGCTTAAAATGCTAAAAGCCGAAGAGAAATTTTCTTTAGCTATGCTAGAGCATCAGCTGATAAAACGTGGGATACCTCACTACGGCGGAACCGATGGCAAGAAAGGTTACGTAGCAAATAGAATAGATGATCGGATCATTCAGAAACTCAAAAGAGAAGGTCACATCAAATTATCAAATGAAAGGGTATGGCAGTGGTTCGCGAATGGGTAACACTCGCGCTGGTGGCTTGATTAGCAAATATCAAAGCTCTAAATCACAACACCCAAACACATTCGATACAATAATTTAGAGCCAGTTTGGCATCTGTTTCCCTACTTATCTGTTTACTAACGATACAGCGAACTGAGCTGCATCCGATTCTGAAAAGTTACCCAACTGAAAAGCCCCTGCATTACACTTGTCACAGTACCATCCATTTTGAGTTCTAAATGCTTTTGATGAAGGAACGTGACTCACTAGCTTGTGATACATTTCATCAGCTCCGCACTTGGGGCATGGTGGAGGCGTCCAGTCTGGTAAGTCCATTTTTCCCTTAACGTTTCGACGTTGTTAATTTCTCTAGATCATGGCTTGATACCATTACAGGTGATTTGATTTCACCACCTACTGAGGAAATAATCGTCAAATCCATATCGTGAGATAGAAACTGTGGATGCTTTTTATTTCTGGTAACGATTGTATGTTTGATAATGGAGCTAATTTTTGACTCTTTAAACATGCTCTTTTCCCTACTTAGCTTGTTAAGTCTGTTGTTGGCCTCGCACAGTTCTAACAAGGCTTAGAAGTGCAATGAAGGAAAAAAGTGGCAAACCAATTTTGTAACCTACCCAAGATTCTCCGAACTGTGCTCCCGAAAACCCACCTTGTTGCGCCACTACTCCAACTACAGCTAATAGGGCCGCAACCACAAAGATAGATAAATGTTTAAGTCTGTATTTCATGTACTTCCCCCCTGTTTCGCGTTACTTAGCTTCTTTTACGACAGCTTGTGCATGCAGACCCTTGCTGAAGCAAAGGCCACCTTGCAACTTCCAACCGTTGCGAAGCTTCTTGTTTACTTCGTGCTAAGGGCTTCTGCTGTCTTTTTCTCTAATACTTTGTATTCCATAAACTACCTATAGGATGAATTTCCCTTATAGCTCGTTTAACGTTGGAAGTAGGATAGGCAAGGCACATATAAATAGAACTGAACCCGCAGCCTCTAAGCCACCTAACAGCCCATAAAATAGCCCTGATACCGCAATAACAAACGGTGCAAAATATGGCACTTGCTTGTGAAACCATTTACTCAAAAAACGGACTTTAACCGCTAGGCTTCGCTTACTATTTATGACAGGCTTGAATGCCGTTCTTACTGAGGGTTTAAAGCACCATGTAAGCAAGCCCATACAAAGAAAAAGAAGCGCGTTAAATGGTTCAAATACTGATTTCATACTCCTTTCCCTCTACGCTTCGCTGTCTTGCTTTAGCATGACGTTAAACGATGTGTTTGCGGCAATTGATTCACCAATAGGTGCGTCTTTCAATTGTGAAATATCAGACTTAACAAACACGGCTTTAAGGTCAGATAGTAGCTGTGATTCGTTAACGATCATTGTTTCGTAACTACCCATAAACCACACCATAGTCACGCTCGATACGCCCTAAAACTTCCGCGTTCTTAGTTGGTTCACCATCAATGCAAACCTGTACGTTTTGACCATTTTTAATCATGATTTTCCCTCTTAAATTTGTTTTCCTGACAATTTGCCAAAACCACGGGGCAATTGGCATTTGTTAGGCTTTCTACGCAATTGCATGATCCACGATGTTCTGTAAGTGCCAACCGGATTAGCAGATGTTTCAAATAAGCCACGATCTAGGTCTGATACTGGTATTTTTTTAATCACGATTTTCCCCTAGCGTCTAAAACGAACGTTTTTAGCAAAATAGTTGGTGCAAGTTCCGCGAGGGGCTGTATCACTTTTGCTTAATTTCTTTAGCCATTCACCAAAAGGTAGCTGACCACTTGAGTAGAAAACGACTCCTTCCATTAGTTCAAAATCACCTTTAGGATCGAAAATGGTAGGTGCATTAAGGTTGACTCGGCTAACCTTTACGCATTCCTCATTAATGCGGGTTCGTGTCTCTTCCCACTTAGGCTCTTTTTCCTGAATTGGTAGTATTGCTCCAAACATCTATTTTCCCCCGTTAGCGGCTTACTGTTCTTATTCCGCCATGAACTAACTGTGATACCGCATCTTTTGTAAATCCATAAGGCAACAAAACCTCTCCGACTTCTTCGGGGGCTAGCGGTTTTTCCGTTACGAACGAAACACCTTCTTTCCTGCCACACAAAGCCCATTGAAGAAGTTTACTTTGCCAATCACCCACTATTAGTGCTTCAAGTAGCTTTTCTTTACCTTCGATCTGAATACCTAGCTTTCCGAGCTTGGAAAAGCACTCAATAATTAAGCCATTCTTTTGTTCCCAACCACCATTCACAAAGTGATTTTCGAATGCTGTGACAAGTTGAGGTTTTAACTCATCTTCCCAACGCTTTTTATCTCGCTCTTCCCAAGCAGTTTCTTTGGTAACAAGTAAACGTTCTGGCGTCATGCTAGAAAGTGTTTCTGTTAAGCTTATATAGTTAAGTGGCTTATCTAAACGCTGACACTCCTTCAGAACTTCGCCAACCAAACTATTTAGTTCTAGGCTAAAAGGATCTGTCTTTGGAAAGAGTTCGTCACCCAATTCTGATCGATATGTGTTTAGTAGTACGCTTGTTCCTGTCATTTATTACGCTCTCTATTTGTTTTTCTACTCAGTCTTTCAATCGTTGGAAAAAGTCCGAACCTGTAATTTATTTAAACAAAATTGCAGTACTGCAATCAGAGTTACATTCCCCCCATTAAAGAGTTTTAGGAATGTTGTTAGCATCCATGAACGCGCTAACCTTACTCACCAGTTGTTTTGCACTTGGCTCTGTTTCTAACGTGGTCAATAGTTCATTCACGTTTGAAATGCATTCGTAATCAACGGATACAACTTGCTTACCTGTACTAGCAATATGAGTATCACAAGCCGTCTGTAATTGAAGTTCAACTAGTGAATCAACCATCGACAAACCAAACTCTTTAGCCGCTGTTTCTGTCACTGTTGCGTTTGAACTCGATGCGGCTAACGTCAAACCCATTGTTATAATGTACTTTTTCATACCGCTCTATTTTCCCTTTCTTTATGCTTAACATATACACAAAATATAGTACGCATTGCGTACCATTGTGGCTACTTCAATAGCCTTTCTATTGCTGATTTTGCGAGGTCGGGCATAGTTCTGTAATCCTTTGAATCTTCAGGCATTCGATAGGTTTTAAGTGCCCTTGATTTAATGCCTGATTGCTTGGCTAGTTCGTCCCACGTAACGCCTAGTTTAGCTTTGGCATTGTTGAGGAATTCCTTTTGAGTCATTTATCTCTCACTTACTTAATAGGTACTCAATGCGTACTACTATAGCGTTAATATTGCCGCTTCTTCAAGTTGCGATGGTGTTATTTCGATATAAACAAGAGTCGTTTGAATCTCACTATGTCCGAGTGTACGAGCTATTGTTTCCAGTGGGACATTAGAGGCATTTAACTTGGACGCTAGCGATCTTCTTCCGCTAGGTGGTCTTGTTCTAGATCCATTTGGGGAAGCGGAACCGTGGCTGCCGCTTGCGAGGATACTAATAGAAGATGGTACAGCATTGAACCTGTATTAGAATATATCAAACAAAGCTTTATTCGTTTTAAGTCATTGGATGACGAAGTTTGGTTTAACCCTGTATTCTTGAAGGCCACGTAATCTAACAAAAATTTGATATACTTTTGAATCAACAAAAGTATCTACCAGAAACATATTAACCCATAATCAAAGGTAACTATGATAGATCTCCCAAAGGCTACTCTTAAAGACATTCGGAAGTCGCTATCTGCAAATGGTGACTTGTTTACTAAACAGCTCGCACCAGAAATGGAACTACTACAGATTGCAGCACCTGTGTTGTTAGCAAACCAAATTAGCGCACATTACCCAGAACTACTTCAGAAGCAAGAAATCACCGTTCTTATTGCCGGCGCTGCTTTCAATGAAACACTGAATGGAGGTCAGAGCTACAAGATTCTCAACACGTTGCTTGGAATTGACGGCATAAAGTGGAAGTTAATTTTCGTAGGTAATGAGTCAAAATCTCTCAGTCAGTCACTCGGTTACACGCTAAATCCGACGCTCGCAGAAAAGACAGAATTGATTACTGTGTTGGACGAATGCTTCCTCAAAGAAGCCATAGAAAAATATGGTATCCCAGAACTTATATGCCTAAATCATCCAGGCATGGAATCTCATTACGAGACTTGGCTAGATGAGGATGACACCATCCTAGAACTATTAAAACAGGGGCAACGAATAGTTGGAGCTTCATATTCAACTGATGAGGTAGACACAGACCGCTACCATCTTTCCGCATACGGAATTAACTTGGTTGGTGACGGCATTAACCAAGGTTACTTCAACGCACATTCAACCAAAATGGAAGATAGGCCGGAATTTGAGGGCTTTTTTAATGATGCAGCGAACAGGGCAGTAGACCAAGGACTTGCAGACTGGGGGCAGACACAATGGAAACTTGAACTTGGTACCGGGGTACGAGACCTGGAGAAGATAGAAGTAATTGATGTTCTTGGTATCCTTCATAAAACGATCAGTGATTACCTCATAGACAAGGGCACTATCCAGTATCCGTTCGAGGTGTTTGACCACATAAATAGACTTGAAGGTGGCAACAGAATAGTACGGATAGTAAGCAACTTCTCTGTAAATCTAGGAACTTGGGAGATCTTTGATGAAGAAAGTGGGAGTGTTATTATTGAAGATATTGAAATCGAAGTTGATGACTTCAATATCAAAGCCTCTGACCTATTCAGTACGTCTATGATAATGGCGAATGTGTTCATTAATTACATTCGAGACGAAATCCCTAATTTAAAAGGCTAACAATGTTCCAAGCACTTACTTATAGCTACGCGAAACTAGCTAAAACATGTCCCAACGTCCACAGAATCATTGTCGTCTTACTGATGGTTGTGGGGGTGATTTCAGTATACCAACTGATTAATGAACAACTCCTTTTTGCTATTCCTCTACTGATGATAATGCCAGCGATTCTCTTTATGGGAACGGCTTCCAAGTATAAGCACCGACACCTACCAGATTAAAAGGAGGCAATCATGATACCTAACAACGAACCAAGAACACTGTTTTCTCTATTACACAACGCAACACTATTTATATAGTTTTTCAACTTGGTATTTGTCATTACCACTGTTTATGAATTAGAACCATTGCAACATGCATTGCTCGGAAATTGGTTAGTTTACATGGTCTGCATTGCGAGCCCAGTAAATGCAAATGTAAAAGGGGCAATGAAGTATCTCGCTTTACTGCCTCTTACCTTTTTGGTTGGGATACAGTTCTTAATATTATAGAAAGCAGACGGAATCGAGATAAAGTATATTGAAACAGATTTTGTACAAAGCTTTATGGCGATAGGCTTACTGCTAGCATGTGCTTTCTTCGCGCATTTGCTTACAACACGAGTAGATAAAAATTTCCGCTTTTTTTCGGAAAGAATGTCCAAATAGCCAATTAGACACCACGGTTTGTCCTTTACAAATCGAAGTAACGAAACACCTATACCAGTCGATGATCGATCTGTTGAAGCGGCTCGCTAACTTGGTGAGCACGTCACCTTAACTAAATCATGGAAAGTATTGGGAGAAAGCTGGATCTCCTAAGTCGGTAACTTGCGCGTTTAGAATACTGGTTATAATACTCGAAAAGGAAATACAAACCTGGGCTGGTGCACAAAGTTGCCACCTAGTAAGGAATATTGGAGAAAGCACGATGAAACCATTCATTAAGCAAGTTGTAGATCCGGCTACAAACGCAAGCCTTTTTAGTAAGAAAAATCGCCCCAAGCGCACACCTAAGTCCTCTGGTGATAGAGTTGGTACTCGAACTGCCTATCGCATGAAACAGAAACGCGATTTACGAAAATCAGCTGACACCTAAATGATGAAAACGCATGGCTTCGATTATTAGACCAACACTGTGATAGGCTTGTAGAGCCGTTTAGTAGACACAGCAATAGATAAGAAAGAGGGAACTCGGTCCTACTATTAAAGTGGATTTCTAACACCTTATTAAAAAGCAATAATGGTGATCGGGACGAGTCGATCCGGTCCAGCGCCGACAGAGGGACAAAAATGTATGCTCAATGAACTAAAAAAATATCTATCAAAAGAAGGGGTTCTATCGTGCGCTCAAGATATGCAAAAAGTTACGCACAAGAATCAAACAGTTTCAATAAATGACGCTCTTACCATAATGCTTCATAAAGAACTGCCTCTATTAGTAATACAATTGTTCGCCTTTCTTTTTGGTATGGCTGTGCTTTATGCATTACCATTTTTACGTCAGATACCCGAATTAAGTGAGACTTTGATTAATTCGCCATACATCAGTCTATTAACTTATGTTGCAACTGCTTGTACAGTTCTGGTGACTCTAGGGATAGTTTATCGATTAAAACTTATTACTTATGTTCGTTCGCAGAACGTCGTTATAGAAAAAACACTTATTGATCATCGGTAGGAAAGTTCGAGGAAACAGCAACGATCTTACACGCAGATGCTCAATCAGAAGGTGGGCCTAGTCTTGAAATTAAGGTTAACCCCCTTAATAACAAAATAATGTTGCTCGGAACGTGGCGTTCGGGTCACGCGCTGACAATGGGATATTTATGAAGCTAATCAGGCTACTAATTGCTATTTTGTCTTTACCATTACTTTCTTTATTTTTGATACCGTGGGTTTTCTACCTGAAAACAAGGTACTTTTGTAGTGATACATCAATCAATGAAAGATTGAAGCTAAGCGGTGAACTGATAGCAAAATATTACAAGCGATTTGTTAGTTGGTCATGTTAAAAAGAGCTAAAAGTGCGTAGTAGTTAACAAGACTACTGCATTTAAAACCGGTTAGTGTTGAGTATCTAATATTTAAGTGCAGTTAGTAATGAACGATTCCTATGGTAAGGTATCGTTCATTACTAACTAACCGACATTGTTGGAATTTTTGTTATGAAATTCAAGTTTTGCTCTTGGATAAAGCGCATTTTATCAACGGACGAAGTCCAGGTTATAGATCCTGTGTTACACCAGTTTGATGGGCTCGACTTCCGTGTTCATTCGATATCTAGTGAACCATACAATTTGGTTGACCCTTCCATGCACACTACGACCTGCAATGGTTATTCTCTTGACTCAAAAATACTTCGTTGTTCCTTTGAATTGATTCAAATACAAGGTTCAATATTAAGAGTAAATCATTTTGCTGTACAAGGAGATTGGATAGGAGACGGTAGGGCTGAAGTGTGTTTAAGGGCATTTGCCCAACTGATCGCAGAACAAGCACCCCACATAAACACAATCCAGTTCAGTCTTTATAAGGTTCGTATTAGGCAAAAGGTTTCTCAGATTATTGAACAAAAATTAGAAGAGAAAGCTAAAAGTTTGAAGGGTCAACTGCCAGATGACCAAATCAAACTTGCGACTAAGGAACTGAAAACTCAGCTGGAGGATGCTCAGGCCATAAAACTCGCAGGTGCGCGAAAGAGTTTTCTTACGACTTTGGGGGCAGAAACTGTACACCAAACGCCCCAAATCCGTAACGGGATTGGTGACCTCAACATTACAGTTTCAGGGAATTGGCCAAAGGAAAAATGGAAGCTGACCGAACATCCTTAGTAATGGAATCCCATCTGAAATATTGGCCGCTTTATTCTTGACAGTTTGTTTGTATCAAATTTACGACACAAGCTACAAATTACGTATCGGAAATTACAGGTTCACTGTAGAAAAGTGAACTAAAATGGCTTATCAAGATAATCAAATCGAAGGAATAAATATGTTTGGTCTACTAGACAGATTCAAGACAAAACCAGCAACCACAGATGAGTTAATTCAAGCGTGGATAGATAACCCAGTAGAGTGCCTACAAGGCCAGTTTGACCATAAAATGGAGTGGGATACCTGTTATGGTCTAGCGCCAATGGAAGGCCTTCCAGATACCCACGGGTACAGTATGTTCCCTGATCTGAAAGTTACAATAAAAGTTCGTAAAACAGAAGTAGATATAGGCTGGGTTGAAAGAATCAGTATGTACTCAGGTGGCACAGTACGAGTTCGACACTTTGCTCTTGACCCACGTTTATCTGGTCAAAACTATGGTGGCATTCTCTTGAAAAGTATCATTGATCTGCTTAAGGCAAACAATGCTATCAAGATTGAATTTCACGAAACGCACATCACCAAGCTTGAGCACTATCGCAAATTATTTACAAAGTATCAGATTGAAGAAATCTCCAAAGGTGTTTGGTGTGTAAATCTTTACGAAGACGGCAAAATACCTCAGCAAGTACAGGATTTTCAAGCTTCACTACTCAAAGAATAAAACCAACAGGACAACTCAACTTCTGTTTATTGGACTTCTAACCATGTCAGTGCGATAGGGGCCTTACAAGTGGAAGGTAAATCATTTCAAGGCCATGCATTTGGTAGAACTCTATCAGTTCAAAGCCGGTAAACAGACAGAAAATCTTCGCCAGCAACACTAACGGACTATCAAGCTAATTCTCAATGACAGCCCCTTACAATCAGGACTAATGCTTCCCAAACCCTATAAACTCAACAGAGGGGCTGTAGGTCGACCACAGCGAAAGATTCTCCCAGTCAATGCACAGTTCAAGTATTTGATGACCGCTACACGCTAGCACTTTCAAACTCGCGAATCATACCTATTCGATTAATGAATTGAGCACCGCAGCATTAAGAGGAGCAATCAGATTTTAGGTTATATTGACCCGCTGGAACGAAAGACTCTTTAAAAGCTATTTTTCTTTTTGAGTTGTTGAGCATTACTTCATACAACAATGACATGGGTATTCGAGACTGAATATAATAAGGAAGATTGTTATATTCACAATTGATCAAGTCCTGATATATAGATCTCTCAACCACTGGTTCATGCGCTGTAAGTCGAGAAGCTACACTTAAAAAGCTTTCGAAATCCCCTTCTTTAATTCGTGTAGAAGGTAGTAGCAAATCATAAAATTCGCGCTCTGCGCTATCCCTCACACCATTATAATTCTCATCTATTCCTTCAACCGTTCTCGAGTCAATTGACCCATTAGGTCTTTGCGGCTTCAGAACACCAAACTTGATTAAAGGTAGTGCACCTTCAGTACTGTTTGGCTGCTGCTTTGTATGTAGATCGACCTCCATACGCTTAACTGATGCATGAGAAAAGCTGCACACTACTAATGATGAAATTATCAGTGATTTTAATGAGTTACGCATTATTTTGCTAGTTACCTTTTATTGATATCGGCATTAATAAAGTAAATGAATTATCCAAAGCATCTTAACGCATACGCTACTAATTTAATACCAACAATGTGGCGTCACACTGTAACGCTTTTGTATCAAATACGTGCATTGAAAGACTGTCTTCCGCCTTAGTTGGTAGGGTGATTTGCTGCATTTCTAGAGATAAACAGGCAAGTCACAGTGTCACGTAGTTGTATGGTGATAACTCACTTAAAATGAACTCAAAAAACTTTTCAAATACTCTCTCCGAATAGGCTCCTAGGAAGGATATTTAAAGAAGGATGCTTAATGCCGCCCATAAAATTGAGTCAACATTTGTTTCTTCAAGTGAAATCCCACAGAAACCATACTTTCACAGCATCATTGATTTGAGAAATTTAACCAACATAGGGCACTTACGTGGCTCGACGCAAAACAGCAGCTTGCCGATTTTGACATATTCCCTTTTAAAACAATAATTTGACCGTAATGAGCGAGCTTTATTGTCTCAAATGCTTTTACGGGCAAACTTTAGCGTCTAACCACAAAGCTAACGTGAGCAACCCATAATGATAATTAATCCCAACAAGAACAAACTTTCATTTGTTCGTTTTGATAACTTCTATCATTTAGAGAGATCCTAGTTAAGAGTCATTGAATAGTGGGGCAGGTAGCCAGTTTTAACGGTAAAACTGAATAACCCAATTCCTAGCTGGGGGTGGCTGTAAATTGACTGATCGCTTATGTGAGTTTTTGCGATGAACAACACAGGAACGTTGTAAAAATTCTCCTGTTACGGTGTCACACAGTTAGTTTTGCTTTTACTGCCCAACCAAACAATAAACTGTATTTAACACAATGCCGTGACAAGGTAACTTATGTGACACTGTATTTTTTTGATTTTGTATGATTGAGGGTGGCAACTTCGTTGCCAATTCAAGCCATCACTGATCGTTAGTACCGGTAAGTTGAATAAAAAAAATTGAAGTACACTGATAAAACATTAACAAATGAAGCGAGTTAGCCAATGTATGAGCCAAAACTAGAATTGAAACCAATGGAATGTTTGATGATGTATATCATTGAGAACTGTGACCCAAATATGTGGCAGCTGCTTCAGTTTGATGAAGACGACAACGCAGACTGTTGGGGCCATAGAATTAACACTAAGGAAGACATCCAAAAATTCTTATCTTCCCGGTTACTTAAATTCGATCATATTGCAGAACACGAAATGGAATATGGGTTAGCTGTCTTTATAGTTTGTACGCAGATAGGAGAATACGAAGGGTATGGCGGAGAAACGTTCATCCTTACATTTGACTATGAGTTACAAACGTTCAAGGTTGTGTTTGACGAACAAATGCATTTAAGCACTTGGCTCTTTGATGAAATTGAAAATGTCGCTATGTGCTTTGATGAAGAGGTAACAAGTGATCGTAGTCGTTACCCTAAATTCCTAAAATGACAGTCAGGCCCTCACTGAGTCGACTCAATGAGGGCTTAAGCCTATAGACGCCTCGTATACTTACCAACCGCTTTAAGAGCTTCAATGAACACGTCTTCATTATATATTGGCGATTCTTGATTCATTAAGTAGTCACGACTCGATGAAAGTTCATCAAATAGCCTTTGTCCCAATAACGTGACTTCGGGTAATGCCAAAATTTCTTCCATTTGAGTCATTCCGATCTTGTTCTTAATACTTATATTCATGTGTGGCCAGAACATTCCAAGCGCTAGAGTACTACTGGTGAACTTGTAATTAGTCATCCTTGGCACATAAGGCAGGTACCCAACAATGGAGACCTGATCACCATGCTCATAAAATGCTGAAATCATCCCGTGTGAACCTGAAGGTATGGCCAGTTGCGTTGGATTTTGAGGATTGAGAGGTATTTGCTTAGCCATATTCGTATCGGTGGTGATTTGGACTAAATCTCGACCTACACCGCTCGGGGTATCTAGATATACATCAACATCTGACATTGGCTCATAGTCGATATATTGTGGCATAGAAGTGTATTCATCCGACTTAATCACAACTCGTCCTTTCATAAAGTCATTGCTTAACAAGAACGCTGCTCTTTCTGAGCCTAAACCAGAGTTATCCACATCAATACGTTGGTTTGACTCAGTGACCAATGTAAATGGTTGGTCTAGGTTCTGCCCAAGAACCGTTACGACATTTTCTTCATTCACTATCGATGTTACCGCGAACTCACTAGTGCCAATAAAATTCATACGTCTAGCATCAGTTTCTTCTAACTCACTAACTAAACGTAACAATGCAACGTCAGAACGATACCCGGGAGCGCAAATGAAGGTGAACCTACTATTATCTTTATCAGCAACGGTCTCGATTACTGCAACATTATCACCACTGATAGATTGCGCAGCTACTTCTGTAAACCCTGATAACGGTGCCGATGTAGTGATCGTGATTTCTTCGCGATCAACGCATTGCGAGGTATTTAGACCTGATTTCTCGCCCTCTATTTTTGATATGTTGACTTGTACTGTAGCGTTAACCGCTCCATTAATCCCCAATAAGATAAAACAAAAGGGAAGGGCATATAATTTCATTGTGATAGATACTTTATAATCAAGGGAAAATATACTTGAACAACTTTAGCATTCATAAAGATCATCAAGTTCGGTAGGTTATCCAAAACTATAATTCCATATACTTAAGTGATTCAAAGCATTTTTATCAAAAACTGGCCATATGTGAGCTAAGCCAAAATTCAGATGCAAACTACCTAAGATTTTTAAACAATTATTGTTCATGGGATGAACAGCATAGCGAACAGGCCCACACAATAGAATGTTAAAAAGGTGGTTAAACTGAGTAAAAAGGATTTTTGTCACTTCCTGGACGGCCGCAGATCCGACAAATAGCAAACTTATTGCGTTGAGTGTTTCACTATTGAGTTTTCAATATGGAAGGCCTTGAGAATGTGGTCAGAGCTACTTTGTAAATGATATCTTATACGTCATTTAACCACTAGATTAAGATCGTTCGCAAAACCTAGTGGTTATGGGATGAGACTATTGGTTACATGCATCTTTCAGCGATTTTCCAGCGGCGAACGACGGAACTTTCGCTGCTGAAATTTGAATTTCTTCACCAGTCTTCGGGTTACGACCGGTACGAGCGGAGCGCTTATTTACTTTAAAAGTACCAAAACCAACCAACTGAACCGAATTACCTGAAACTAGCGTGGAGGTAACACCTTCCATTACAGCTTCTATAGCAATCTTAGCTTGAGCTTTAGTGAGGTCTGATTTTTCTGCAACAAAGTCGATCAATTGAGTTTTATTCATAATTAGGTCCATGAGGATTTGATTTGGTGAGAAGATTAGTTTAGCGATAATCTTATGAATTTGCACTTGTTTTAAGATGAACTCAAGCAATACGTCAATATGTTTTGGTTTAAGATCTCAATTCACCCTAGATGAAGTTGGTGAATTGAACTCTCCAATCAGGCCTTCGAATCATAACGTACAGTCAATTAAGTAAAAACGAACAAAAGTGCGAATCATATTCGATGTCCGTACAACCAACGTTGCTCTTGCATACTATAAATTATATGATAGATAAAAATTTATATTCAGCCGAGTGTGTATAAATTACTTCTTAATCTCGCGTGGGCTCTATACCTATGCCACAAATCCCTAATATCTCTTTGTAGATGGTTTAGTAAAGTCATTCGAAGATTTTGCTAAACCCCTCTTTTTTCTACTTACTAGATTACAGCCACCAGCAGCATTAGCCATACGCTACATGCTAAAAGTATCTGCACGCCATCTCAACGTGAAGAAGAACCGAGAATAACCATGCCTTACGGCAAAAAACCAAACCCTGATGGGCTTCTCAAGCCTTTCTTGCGTAGCTCTATTGGAACAATCTGTATTACCGGAGCTACTAACATGAACAATTTATTCGCAACTACCCAACCAACAGACAGAGTGACACAACAACACCGTTGTACTATCTTCGATGTAACATCTTTCGGTTATACTCATTCTGAGAAAAAGTCGTCTGATAAACCCACGGAATCATACAACTTACTGTAGTGAAGCTTTATCTTTAACGCGCAAAGAATTAATGGGCGCTTGTCTTAGCAACAGCATTATTTCTTTGTCGAACAAGCTGAATCGTAAACATATGATTTAGTTAGCAGTATTTTTAAAAGTACGCCCACAAGGCAATTAACTTATCGAACGATCGTGGTTAACTCACTGTGAACAACGATACTTGATCGAGTTACGAACCAATGTTGAACGGATTTACTTTGGTCAAACACCTCGAGAATACTTAGCTTTCTAAGTTCATCAAACTATTAACTTTCCAACCTAAACTAACCCATTGAGGGGCTACTAACCTCTATGGTGTAGCTCTTAACTTTTATCTTTCTGGAGCTACATATGAACACTCAAAACCCACAAATCAACCTAACAACATACGTGGATCAATACTGGTCGCTTGAAATGAACCTTGCTGTGCCTAATTCACAAGAGCAATTTGCCCTATTTGTTGAATGCAGTAGTACAGCAAAGCTAATTGGCCTGCGAGATGTAAACACAATTGAAATGCTACCTTGTACATGGATGAAACTCCAAACTGAATGGGATGAAACCCGCTTCTTACATAAGTCCGATGCAAAATATGGTTCATTTCCTATTGCTGGAAGAAACTCTCGATACGCTGTATATGTTGATTTTGATATTGATAGTGGTGAACTTCTAGAGATTCGATACAACTTAACAGAGAATACACCTCGCTCTATTCGCATCCACAAGAACCATGCTAAGGCTACTTCTGCCCTAAACAAAAATTGTATAGAGTCGGTTCCCCGTGAACTAGAAGTTAAGTTGAAGGAGCGCTTTGCCGAAGACAGAGTTAACCCAGAATTGCGTAAGGATCACATTGTAATAAGCAATGACTACGAGTTGATTTCGATAGATCACTATTTAGAACTGTGTTTAGACCATTCAGTCGGCTTCTTAAACGGTGATTTACCAACGACTTTCCAGTCATATTTCGAAATGCACACTCAAAGAATGTTAAACGAACTGCAACTTGGAAGTGTACATCAATTATTACTGAAGCCTGCAATTTGGGATGAACTGCTATTTAGATTTAACCTACGGTTTAAGTCTGGTGCGGTTCTATCGAATACAGAGCTTGTAGAATACGTTAGTCAGTACATCACCCTAGATTCTGAAACGAAAGCCTATGAAGTATCTGTGATTGAACTTTATGAGCAAGCTGAGGACCCTGATCACAGTAGAATACACCTTACGGAACTATCCCGTGAACAATTCAATAAACTTGAAGGATCACAAGTTGGTAAACAAAACTGGATTACTTATTGTGGTGTAACGATTGAACAAGCATTAACAATCTGCATGACAAATGGCACTCTCGGTGGGGAATACCAAATCACGAAAATAGGTCCTTTTGATGCTCAAACACTTAACTTGCTATCTCGAGGCTTATACCAGTTCGAGAACAAGGGCCACCTTGCTCGTATCAACGGCCATGAACTTCCAATTGAAGTAGTAGAAATGAACAATAAGTTCTTTATAGGTACTACGTCACAAGGTGAGCTTATGTCCCGCGAGTCGCTACACTACTACCCAACTGAGATCACAGCCAAGTTCGTTCTTGCAACCCATACTTGGACTCAGAGGGAATTTGGACAAAAACCGATTTGTAGTGAAGAGGCTAGCAATGAAGCATCTGGTCACCTAGCTGAACTGTTACAATTCGAACCAATTACATCAAAACCAAAGAATTAAATACAAAATACTATATCCATGGCTCTAGTGATGATCTGGTTTACGCTCGCAATGCTGACAATACTGACGAATATAAGGAACTTTGCCTTTGCGGAAATCCTGGTACAGTCAATATTTTAAATACTGCAGGCGAAATCGAACTGATCTTTAAAGCCGGATTTGGTTTTAGCCCTAATTGGGCCATAGAACCTCACAAAGACACAACTGATCATGCTTTGAACAAATTCAAAGTCCAATTAGTTGATGAAACTACATTCAAACCAAACGACTACTCTCAAACTTTTGAAGTTATACTCCCAATCGGTTATACACTTGAACTAACCGAAATTGAGTATGATGATTATTTTGCTGATCGTCGTGATACTAATGAGCTAAAGCTCATACAACAACTATCTTTAAAACCATCATCAATTGAAGGTCAACAAGATCGCTAACCAACTAACCTCGATGCTTACTAGCGTCGAGGTTTTTTTATATAAAAAAATCATATTTAACCCTTTACCGATTGAAATTTAATGAATTTCAGTCAACACAATTGTTTGATACAATCACATGGCCAAATTAGCTAACCATAAATCGGTTAATCAATTGCTAGAACCATTTGTATAATAAGTCCGTCGAGATTGGTTACATTCATTTTAAACTACACATGGTTCTTTCACTGTTGCGGTTACTGTAGGCTCGACGCTACTTATCTCGCTATACCTAGTATTGGGTTGTCGTGGGGAATCTGATTCTGCTTTCCGCTTCCACCAGCAATGGTCATGATCTAATAGATAACCAGTCAGAATTTTCAATAACCGCAAGGAGTTTAAAGATGGAAATAAGCAATGAACAACTCAAAATGGACCGTAAGGCAGGAGTTTGGTTTATGATGATAATTTTTATACCTATATCAATTGTCACTATAATCATTCTTCACGGAGTATTCACACACCAACCGGAGCTACTAGACTCTTCAAAACTCAATATTCAAAAGATTGATACACTTCTGATTTCATCGAATCTTCTATTGAGTGACGAAAGCATTTATAAGGTGAGTAGAGAGTTTGCTATTCGATTGGAAACAGGTGATGAGATCATCATTAATCACTATGAAAAGAACATGTCGCAAATCTGCTTCAAGAACACTTGTGAATAGTTTCAGTATCTTTATTGGAACCACCATTATCAATCTCTTAAACTAGGTGAGCACTCTTAAGTGAAAAATGTAACAAGCACTTTTCTTCAATTGGCTTTTATTGTTGGGTATTCACAGTTGATTCCAAATCGATCAATTCGTAGGTTCTTTGCAGGAACTGAAGTTCATAGATCTTGGCTAGGGGGTAACCAAGGCAATATCGGCGAACCTGATGGCGTTCTCTACAGAGAGTGGTACACAAATCGAAAGCAACACCGAAATGCCTCTTTCAAGCAAGTACGAAGAGAATTAAGACAGTATTACGGGCTCTATGGCGAGAAACAGAATTCTTTCCTTACTGTTGCAATAGTAAAAAACATACTGGTACTTTACAGGCATGATTTACATATTTTGAACACAAAAGTAGCCTCACTCTTAAGGGGCAAATCTGCTAGAACGAATGGAAAAACTTAGATAGTAGACATTTTCACAAGGACAATTAATCAATGGATATCTTGACGGGTAGATCTTACTCATACCAACAGATTTTGAGAGTATTTGACGAAACACAAGAGCCAGTCAGGTCTTGCTTAAAACTGATTTGCGAAACGGGAATTAAGCCTTCAAATTTCACTCGCCTACGATATGACGCCGGTTGCTTCTTCATTCCATTTCCAAACGGAGACACACGCAAAATTAATGTTTCGAGTGAAATATCAGCGTTTCTCCTTAAACATAAACTGACTGAAGTTAAATCTACCGTTGTTAATGGCGTAATCGAGCGCCGACAGTTTTCACTACCAAGCGGCCCATTACTCAGTAGTCAGTTCACTAACGCCAGTAGAAGAGCACTCGGTTTCTCTTATGGGATAACCGGCATTAGGGAATATTGGTGTGAGCAACGATACAGACAACTAAAGGTTAAGTATGGCGCAGAAACCGCGCAAATTATCACGCGAGCAGAGATGGGGTTTCAGACTTGCGGGGTAGGGGGGAATCTTTATCAACCTGAACTGCAGATACTCGAGTTGAGAGAATCGTTATTAAGACCAAGCCCCAAGACCTCACAAACGACTTTAGCTGATATAGTCAGTAAAAAGTCGAGAAAAGTCTACGAAAGTGAAATCCGCAACAAATTCATTCTGGAACTGATATAGGTTTGAATTAACTGAACAAACAATATATATTAATGATGACGTCTACTCGGCCGAGTGAGTAAATGTTATCTCTTCAATAATCTCGAGTGGGCTTTCTACTTGTATCAAATTTTCACCTTTAAAGTGGGATTATCAAAGTAACCGTATTTTCATAATCCTACCTTTTTCTATTTAATAGACTATTGCCACCAGCAACACCAGCCTGCGCTGTTTGTTTACCGTGCCAACACGCTTTCTCACCGTGAGGTCAACCGAGAAAAAGTAACCATTAAACAACCAACCAAGTAGGGTTCTCACCCTACGGTGTAGCTCTACTTCAACACCCTTGGAGCTACATGCTAAATCTACAAAACTCTTCTTTACTTGATCAGTCCAACCATGAATTTGCCAAATCAAACTTAAAGTACGCGCCAGCAATAATTTTGTTGTTATGCTCTGTTATCACCCAAGCCTATTGGATTTCAGAAACAACAAATTCATTGATTACGTATGCTTTTGCAACACTAGCTTTGCTAATTTGTACCACTTTCATGATGACAACAGCATTTTACGCAATACTGACACTGGTCATTAAGTTAAAAGTCGAGGACTAACCAAAACTATACCTTCATGGGAGATAATTCCCATATAGGGGAGCTCCCAACATCCATTTAAGGAGCTTCAAATGCAACATTCACTTCTACCCGATACAGAAATGCCAACTAAACTTATTACCTTTCTGCAATCTAATCTCACAGGCAAACCAGATGGAATCTACAATATCACTCTTGGCTGCTTAGAGAATGATGACTCGATAATCGAGTTTCATGTAGAAAAGGCAGTTAATACCTTTACTGGACTTTACATTGCTCGGTTCGATCAATACCCATCAAAGTTCATCCGAATTTACTCCTATAACCTGGTTACACAATTAGCCAACTACTTAGGAGTAGCGGTTGGTTCTTTTGCCAAATGTTATGTAACTCAACTCAAGATTGACTCAAAAATAGATTTATATCTTGATGGGTTATTACGTGGTGAGATTTCGGTAGAGAACATCCAGTTAATTACCGCGCAGCACCAGCATGATCTTGTGATGAATAACGAACGTGTTAATTCTCATTTCAACAAGTTAGTTGGAGGGATGCAGCATGTTTAACATCACCGATAAGTACTTGAAGGCAACTATTGCATTGACTGTCAGTGTATTCGTCATTGCGCTGCCGACAGGCATTGCCACGAATGATTTAGCGATAAGTGTAGTTTGCATGCTACTCGTTGCTTTAAGCGCCATTACGGGCGTCACAATAACAATGTTACTACTGATTAGTGCAGTGTTCAGTTGTGACCCAGAAGTCGAAACTAAATAAACCCTTTCGGGCTACTACCGAAAGGTTCCGTAGCCCTTTGAATACTAGGAGCTACAACATGTCTAATTTAACAGCCAACCAAGTTCAGATGCCTCAAATGGCAGTACAACGTCGAATTGATACTATTTGGTCAGTACTTTTTGAAATTGTTGATGATACAAGTGTTGTGATTATCGGTCTGACTGATAAATGCAAACAGGCCTATGATTTCGAAGGTTCGTACTCTGCATATAACTTTGTTGAAAGTGATGGACGTACAGTTACATCGCTAAAAGTTAAAGATTCCAAAGGTGGGGACATCAGAGAATATGAGGTATTAAACCCTCAATATATCTTTAGTTACATGACTGATTTCTCTAACCTAAGCGTTTCATATGAAGACCCAACCAAACTTCAATGGAAGTCAGATTTTTCCACTGAAATTGATATTTATGGCACATCATCAAAGATGGACCCTATGGAACGACATTTCATTAGTTCTTTGAACAGAGGTTATGATGTGCACATTAACGGGATGCGTATAACCAGTCTAGATGTACAAGATTCTATAATTGAACTTTATGTTGCGGATCGATTGCTCATTATCACCCGTGATCACCTCCAGTGGTGTCAGGAATTTACTAACGGATATTTCCGAAATGTTGAATGCCCAACACTGGACGCTCGTGTTCACATTAAAATGAACTTTACTGAATACTAATTTCAACACAAACCAACCTTAACGGGACTACTTCCCGATAGGGGAGTAGCCCAGAACAATTATGGAGCTACAGCATTATGCTAAATACAACCATCAACAACATCAAATTCGAAGCACCAAAAACCACTACAGATATGCTGCAGGTACTTTTAGCAGACAAATCTGATGGGGCGTACCGTATTACACTCAATAATACGGAATACTCCGAATCTGGCCGAGGTATTCGCCCTCACTTTATTGAAGTAGAGAAAGACAATGACGGCTTTGTTATCTATGAAATGGGTAACTGTATGTATGGTCGTAATCAGAAAGGTGATATCGATCTTATTACTGCAGATTATTTCAATTTTAGGTCTGGTGAGAGCTTCGTTGAACGAAACTACCACTTTTCAGCTTTTACCGGTGACGGCCCAGAAGCTTCGATCGAGAACTTGAAAAGCCTTACAAGCTATTTCAGAATGAGATGCTTTGATTTGCCTGTTGTTGCTGAACTGAAAAAGAACGATGTAGCATGAATACCATCCATATCACTTTAAGTGAGTTGGATGCGATTACTGTCCTACACAACAAAGAAACCATTATTAGCGCATTCCCAAATAATAAGGGACTGAGCAACTTAATTGACCAAGCTACCAAGCTGCTCGATGAAGGTTTCAATGATAAAGACATTGAGATAAAACTTGAGATAGAAGATACATTCAACCCATCGTACATGAACGATGAAACGGGTATTTTCGGATATATCCATGACGAACTATCCAGTGTGAAATAACATCTAATAAAGCATTGTGGGGTTTCCCACTTTGCTTTTTAGCGTTACACCCAAGTAGGGTGGTTTATGTAAGTCAATCTAAGGCTTACATAAACCTCCCTTTTACTAATTACCATTAGTTACCTATTCAACCTTTCATTCACCCCGCTGAATGAAACTGCTTAGGCATGAATCTCAACATGAAGGAAAACCGAGAACAACCAAAAAAAACACAACCCCCCCGTCAGGGCTACTAGCCTATACGGAAGTAGCACCTTAAAGGAAACCATCAAGGAGCTACAATATGTTAGAACTTTTAATCAACGGTACGATTCGTACTTCAACTGTTATCAAGTTAATTACTCAAAATTTTGACCTGATTTTTCTTACTTTCATGTTCGTCATCGGCGCTGTGATTTACACTAAGAACAAATTATTCAACAAGAAGAGTGGTTAATTTTATGTCGACAGTATTTAAACATAAAGTCAGATTTTCTCAGTTATTCAAGCTACTCGGAATTATTTGTTTACTCACCCCTCTTGCTTTTGCATTGATCGGTGAATGGCCTGAAACTTATGACAATGACATTATGCCGGTATTCGCCCACATATATTTTTTATATGGAATTCAGATTATTGGTATCGCGTTCTTTGCGTCATTTTTGTGGCTTGCACAACAAAGCAAATAACCAACCTGTAGTGTAGTCTTCAAATTCCTCGTACTTTATGTATAAAGGGTTTTGGTGATAATACTTAACGAAAGAGAGTCTATATCATGCGTAAAATTTTATTGTTGCTTACAGCAATTACGATGCTTATCGCCAGCTTTATAACGATCATCTTCAGCAGTTACGAATACCCACAAGGTGATTTCATTCAGCTCATTGAGGTCGTAATTAGAAACATTGGATCTGGTGCTGTGCTACTCATAATCTCTGGCCTTTGTTTCAAAGCCATTGATTTCTCGTGATCTAAAATCGGAATCACTATAACTTTGGTTTTCTGATCCCTAACTATAGATACAAGCCTACAGGCACTACTTAGCCTATAGGCCAGTAGCGTCTAAATTTGATAAATGGACCTACTATGCGAGCTATACAATTCGAAGGCGCTTTGACTTCATTCCAAATAGAGTTAGAGCAACTTTTAGTGACAACGAACCGAGTAGATTTACCAAGAAAGCGACTCAGCCATTACCTCAGAATCCGAAAGCAACTTATTAGTGCTGGTGGAGTGTTTACATCGATGGGTTTTGACTTTGCTGCTGGTAATGCTACTGAGATCGTCAAAGCTATTAGCAACGGTATGAGCACGAAAGAGATTAAACAGCAACTCAACCCAAACTACCTATAAATCAATCAGCAATTATTTTGTTGATCTATGACAACCAAGCCAAAAGGCATTACTTATTGCCTACGGCGGTAGTAGTGCCTTTTTTAAGGAGCTATCATGCAACACTCTACTACCCAAAAAATTCAAACCAATAATACAATCAGCCAAAACACCTCTCAAATAGTCAACGGAGATATTCCAGCAAGACTTGAGACATTCATCCGAGAACACTCAAAACGTCTAATCCAAGGTTACATCTCGATTTCAATCCGAGATACTTTGACTGACAATATTGACCCCGAACGCACGATGATGCCTGTAGAGATCTTTGCATACATCAATTTAGGTCAGATACACCTACATTGGATTACTCATGCAAAAGACTATAACAATCCGACCGGAACGCGCCCCTTAACTAGCGAATGCAACGAGGAATTTAACTTTGTTGGCAATTTCTACGCAAGTAATGGCGAACAACTGTTTGGTATAGATGATAGTCGGTCTCACGAAGCACTTAATCGTTTTGCTAACTGGTTAGATGAAATGGTTAGCTGCGACTCGACTACAACTACTCGCAGTCCGTATGGCCCTGATTACATAGCATCTAGCAATCCGGGAGTTCATTTTGAAACTAAGTTTCTAATAGTTCCTACAGATGAATACACAGCTGAACAATTGAGTTGCCTAACTGAACACAAAATGCCGCATTTTAGTAACGAGAAGGCTCTACGCAAATTCTTAGCTACCAACGAATACAAGCATCATGTCTTCAGTACAGTACAAGACTTATTGGAAGAGCTTAATGATGATTTTGACCGTCATAATTACTCACACTTCACTCAAATAAGCTTGAACTTGGACACCCAATAATCACTATCAAAATCAATCTAGCAAGGCTAATCAAATCTTGCACTTATACCTTTGTATCGATCGCTTAAAACTTGTTAAGCGAGTTTACATCGATATTAGTGATCGATTGACTCGACAGTGAGTGCAATACAACAACTATAAGACGAAACTTACTGATCCTGTGGGATCAGTGGGTTTATATAAGCCAAACCACGTGGCTAAGCTTATATAAACCCCACTTTTATCATTCCGATAACCATACCTGCAGCCATTCCTAACCCGGATGTTTAATGATTGGCATGTCATAACTCAGCATGAAGTAAGACCGAGTAATAAAATAAACCTAAAAACCTAACTAACCAACCTAGCAAGCAAGCAAAAACAAGCTTGAGGTTGGAAGCTTATCTAAAACAGAGGGAAAGCGTCTAACCGCACCCTAAACACAACCCTATCGGGCACTACACGCCCAATAGGGGTAGTAGTGCCATCAATTCTATTAAGGACTACTACGATGAACAAACAATTACAAAACCTAAACAATGACTACAACAATTACATTGCGTACCAGGCTCGCGCTGACATCAACAAAGCAAACATTAACTCGCTTGTTGAATGGATCGGGGATTCAATTGAAGATTATATTTCTGATGGCGAAGACATTTCATCTCTTTCTGAAGCCCTCAATAACAATTCATTTATTGAAATTGAAGGTGCTCTAGATTGGCATGATACTAACAATGTAGGTTCTAAATTATGGTGTATGGTCATGACATTCCCAGAATTTGAATTAACATTTAACTGGCTCGAAGATCGTGACGACGGAAGCTATTACACATCAGAACAAACGGTCGTTATGACGAGTTGTACCATTGATGACAAGCAGCGAGAGAACATTGAGTGCATTTTCGCAAATGTTGTAGATGAGATCGCCAATGCCGTAAGTTTGAACGATGGTGACAGCCTGAGTGATACACCGAAGAAACCAACGCTTATTGCTGAACAATTTGAGCAAATTGAGTTATTTCTTAATACATATGGGGAAATGAGTGGCTACTACCGCACTGTTACCTCAATTATTGTAGGTGAGAACTCATATTCGACCACCCTCCTCGTTGAAGCGGATAACGCCATTGATGCTGAACTCAAAACGTTGCTATTCCTTGCTCCAGGAGCTGATGGTTTAGTTGAGCAAGATGGTAAATTCTTTTGCCATTCATATAACACCCTATACGAGCAAACTGAATCCACACCTTTACCTTTGTTCACGTTTGAACAAGAAAAAGGTAACCACCAAATTGTTCGTAATAACGACATCGCCAAACCGCAACCATCGTCTTTAAAATTCCTGAAAGTCTCAGCGACTCCAGAAGCTTTATTGACACTTTGTTCTGAGTTCGATTTAGCGAAAAAAGGTACATCTCTTACTACTTTTTTAGATCTAACGGATCTACTGAATAATGATGGGAAGGTGGACTTGTACAGTCCAAGTAAAGCCGAGGATGTGGCTTCAACTCTACGTCTAAAGCCAATTGATGTTGCAGGAAAGCTGATTCAACTAGTTCAGCCTGAAGTAGCTGTGAAAGAAGAATCTACGCTTTCGTCTTACACAGTTAACCTAGCTCTATTTCAGTTCTTCCAAGAACTGACAGAAGGTACCTGTATAACAACACCTAAGCTGAGCTATCAGTTTGAAGAAGACTTTGCGATTATCTTTGACCTAAATGAAACGCCTACAGTTCGTTCTTACTTAGAGACATATCTAGGCAAGATCGAGACTGATACAGTGATCGTTTACAACGGTTCACATAACTAAACCAACTAACCCACTTGGGAGCTACTACTTCCTTGTGGGGTAGTAGTCCCTTTTATCTAATATTTAAGGACTACATAAATGTGCCAAGCTAAACACCATTCCATGACAACAGCTGAAATTGCCGCATTCATTCGTTTACACGTAATCACAGATAACTCTGAGTTTACTATGAGTGGCCATGATGCAAACGAAGATATCTCCGATGGTATTGACCTGATCAATTGCACCGAGTTACCGAGTGAATCAGAACCAAATTCAAATTCACAAGTAAACATTGGCATGACAGGTTATCACCTCGAGCAAGCAATTGAGGATTGTTTAAATCAGAATCCAGTAATGGGTTACATCATTACTCAAATCGGTCAATTTTCTGACTTAGACCTTAAGCAAATGAATCAAGGGCATTTTGTCTGGCAAAATGTGTATGACAAATCAGAAGAGTGCACATTCCTTGTAGAGTACTCTCTTGAATTCGAGTCGGAAGAAACAAGTACTCCGATTTATAGTCGCATTGCAGTGCTTAAAGCTGCTGGTGATAAGTTCCTAACAAGAATCAAACAACATGCTATATACCCAGATGGCTCGTTGCCAATGTTTGATCGCTTGGAAGAATCAAATCGAGCGCCACTGTTTTATAGCTCGATACAACTAAACCTAACTAAAACGCAAATTGCTAACGTTAAATCAGGAACAGATGTTGATATTGACATTCAATCTAGGTATTGGATGCACAACTCAATCAATCACACACTCCCTGCAGAGCATGAGGAAAAGCACATTGTTGCCTACCTTAATAGCAACGCGGCTGTTGATGAATCACACTTCCAGTCGATCACAACATACTATGAAAGCAATCAATTACCCGATGCGAACCAATACACTTTTGGCTCCGTTTGTGTTTCTGATGCTGAAGGTATGTTTTACGTCCTCGATGTGAATGAATCTTACCCCTCAACAGAAACCCAAACTCCCAACGATGAATGTTTTATCACTGGTCTCTTTGCACCTCGAAACGAAGTACAAAGTGCAATCGACCTACCAGAACCCGAAGAGCACTTAACTGTTTCACGATTGTGTAACGGCGATGTCTCTGCTGTGTGCTATTACGGTGATGACTCAGACATGTGGACTCCAGTTCGAGCAGTAATAGAGATCCAGTTGGGTCAAGGCATAAGCCTTACGATCCCTGCATACGCAGAATAAAGCTAATTAATTAGCAACTAAGCGCAACTTCAAGTTGCGCTTTTTTTGTATCTATTCATTATACGTGTTGAACATCCTCGAAGATAAACAGACGTATATTGTCGCGTCTTACCGAAGCAACATGAAAGTGTATAAACGCGCTGATGCCCGACACAATGACCCGAAAGACATGGAATTTGAGTCAGTCACGTTCTAGCTGTAGCCCCAATGGGCGCAACGCCTTGGTGCGCTCGTTTTCCCTCTATGCTGTCTAGGAATACCATTAAAAGGCTGTAGTAGCCACACAGGGCGTAGAAGTTACGGTTCGAACATGAATACTCAAGGGATTGAGTTAAACGAAATACAAAGAGCATTAGGCCATTCTGAACCGTCAATGAGTTTGAGTACATCGACATTTCAGAAACTCAATTATGCCAAGTTGGGTAACTGGCTTTATAACTTTGTTAGGTTTATGATTTTATTTATTTTCCCTTTTTGGGAATGTAACGGTTGACTGTTTATTGTTCATTTCCCATAATGGGAAATGTAGCAAAGGGGATGTATGCGAATTTTATCAAGACAAACTTTAAAAGAGTTTTGGGAACAACCTAATTACGTTGATTCTGAACAGCTACTAATGGCATGGCATGACGAAGCCAAACACGCAAATTGGCAAACGCCCCAAGACATAAAGGCACTGTACCGAAATGCCTCTTTCGTTGGCAATAATCGCGTTGTGTTCAACATTCATGGTAACAAATATCGACTGATCACCGCGATCAATTACAAATTTTCGATGGTATATGTTCGCTTTATTGGCACACATGAAGACTATGACAAAGTTGATGCAAAAACCGTTTAAAAGAGGCAGATATGCAAGTTAAACCAATCAAAACAGCAGATGATAACCGCGCTGCTTTAGCGCGTATCGAGCAGCTTTGGGATGCTGAACCAAACACACCAGAGGGTGATGAGCTAGAAGTGCTTGCCACTTTAATTGAAGCGTTTGAAGAGGCGAATTATCCAATTGCACCGCCTGATCCAATCGAAGCAATAAAATTCCGTATGGAGCAGCAAGGGTTAGTAGATAAAGACCTTGTTCCTTTCCTTGGTCAGCGTAGCCGTGTTACGGAGATTCTGAGCCGTCAAAGACGTTTATCTATCTCGATGATTCGCAAGCTACACGATGGGCTTAGAATCCCATTAGATACCCTTGTGAGAGATTATCAATTAGTTAAATAGAAGGGAAATTAAAATGGCACGAAAAACGACTTTACTATCCGAACACGGTTGCAGCCTTGTTCTCGTAGAAGAACTTGACTCCAATGGAATCGTGTTATCTACCTCATACGAGGTGACCGATGTCGATGGAAATACCAAACCATATCCTAATAAGGTTATGGCTAAATCAGCTTATGCAAATCGGGTTTACGAAGCAGAGCTGCGTTTAGGCATCTCAAACTCTCCAGGTATGTGAATGTGATTTACAAGGGAAAGGTGAATATGATTAAAGCTCGCTTATTAGCGTTAATATTACCGCTTATTCTTGTTGGGTTTTGAGCCAACTCAGTAGCAATGCGGGTGTTGGGAAAGGTTGATGGTGAAGTGACTTATCCGTTAGCGATTCTAGTTGCTTTTCCATTCTTTCACTGTTTTTGATTTATGACATTAACAAATCACTCAAGCGCTAGTGGAAATTATATGAAATACAGACTTAAACATTTATCTATCTTTGTGGTTGCGGCCCTATTAGCTGTAGTTGGAGTAGTGGCGCAACAAGGTGGGTTTTCGGGAGCACAGTTCGGAGAATCTTGGATAGGTTACAAAATTGGTTTGCCACTTTTTTCCATCATTGCACTTCTAAGCCTTGTTAGAACTGCGCGAGGCCAACAACAGACCAAACAAGCTAAGTAGGGAAAATTGTGAAAACTATGGTAATGAGCAAGGTTAACAACCTTGATGTTCGCGTGTTGGTGTTAGTTATTTTTGTCCTCTCTGGGATGGTATTTATGTATCAAACGTACAGTAATGAAGTGCGTAAAGACAACATTTCCAATGCAGCAAATAAATTCGCTCCTTTGGTTAGCGAGTGCTTGGATAAAAGCAGTACGCTTGAATGCCTTGGACAGTTAAAACTCATTGCAGACAAAGCGACTTTCGAAGCCACACATAAAGTAGCTTTAGAGCAAAATTAGGGGGAAATGATGGAATATGTAGTAGCTATATTCGCAGTCGGGATTATTGCATTTTTCGCAGCAGGGTTTAGAGCTTTTAAAGCTCAAATGAGGCTGCAAGCCTGTATTGATAATGGAAAGGTCCAGTTTGATGGTTGTCAAATAGTACCATCCGAAGGAATCACAGACCCCGATAGAGCCAAGATTGAATATGAAATTCGTTTTTATCTTAATGCAAAACGTAATTTCAAAGATCTAGGTTTGAATCTATATCCAAAAAACTCGGCATAAGGGGAAAAATCATGCGAATACAAGGTTACATCGCGTGTGCTCATTTTGAAGAAACAATCAAACATCTTGGCGAGGGTGATACGCCAGAAAAAGCACTTTCTGATTTTGTTAATGGTGACTTTCAACTCCATTGCGAACGTGATGAAGTCGAAGACGGTTCATACGTCACCGTGAGGGTTTTTAAAGCAATTTATGCAGACACCACCGAAGCAAATATGGACGATTTTGAAGATGGCTGGCAATGGATGCTTGGTGATGAAGTTAGCGAGCATCAAGTGCAATTTTTTGAATGACGAGGGAAAAGGATATGGTTAAAAATATACTAATAGCACTCTTTGCAACTGTGACTGCAAATACTGCTATAGCGAGTGAATATCGAACAGCTCAAGATGTCATTGACCGCTGGATGATTCTTGACACTTGCGTTGATTATGTGAAAACCCAGAAGAAGAAAAATTCTAAATTAGACGCTGAAGCAGAACTTTTGAAATGCGCTAACGAAGCAGAAAAGCGTTTGTCTACTACGCATATTTAGGCACATTAAGGGACAGAGGGAAAAGAGCCATTTTGCACTGCTGCAAAATGTAACTCACATGATTCAATACACTCGGTGCTTATCGTCTTTATCGATTAGCAAGAAAGTGGCAAATAAACTAGAAGGGAAATAAATACACCATGTTTTTTGAGTTCTTTGATTGGAAAATTAAAGCAGGAATAATTATTTCCGTTGCTCTTATGTTGGGTAGCGTAATCAGCTTCATTGTTGCGTGGACAGCACCGGTACCAACCGATGCATTATCAGCCGTAACCAAATATCTAAATTATCGTTGGTTTGCTTTCTTTGTTGTAAGTACTTTCTCTATAGGTGCGGCAACCATGAAGTATCACGATAAAACACTGAAACGTTTTTAATAGGAGAATTGGCGGTGAGCTATGCAATGTTAGACAGTGATTTAGAAGCTCTCAAACAAACACCAGAACTTCAAGGTAGAGCATTTGGTATATCTAGAATCCAACGTTTCATGGGGTTCGGCTACAACCGCGCAGCACACCTAGTCGATGCCGCAGTTGAACTTGGTGTGCTTACTAGAGATCAAGACTCTGATTGGTTAGTTAGGCTAACAGAGCAAAACTAGAGGGAAATCATGATTAAAAATGGTCTAAACGTACAGGTTTGCATTGATGGTGGACCAAATAATAACGCGGAAGTTTTAGAGCGTATCGAGCGTGACTATGGTGTGGTTTATGAGGTTCAACTAGAGGATAGTAACGAAACAATGATCGTTAACGAATCACAGCTACTATCTGACCTTAAAGCCGTGTTTGTTAAGTCTGATATTTCACAATTGAAAGACGCACCTATTGGTGAATCAATTGCTGCAAACACATCGTTTAACGTCATGCTAAAGCAAGACAGCGAAGCGTAGAGAGAAGTTATGAGCAAGCAATGGACACACCAAGAGATTGTTGAGAGGCCGTGAAATGGCATTTGTGAGGAGCCTGGCCTCTCAACTTTCGATATATAAGGGAAACTAACGATGCAAAAAATATTCAGACTTTTAAATCCATACGTTGGTAATCGAGCTTACGTAATTGGCCCACTAATGATTATATGGGGGGCTCAATTTACCTCTGAAAAAATCATAGCAATAGCATTTATTGTTTCTGGACTAGTGATCATGGTTACTCGCCCTTTAGCAGAACTTGGTGACAAACAAACTCACACAAGTAGGGAAAAATCATGCAAGTGAATTTTATTGATGTTGGCAGTTCTTCAATGAATTGGAGTGCCGAAGTAGAGGAACTTAACTATGAAAATCTCTATAACGAAATAAAGAAAAGAGGTGCGCTGTACAGCAATGATGTTGAGTTTACCTATGAAGAAAGTAGCGGCAAAGGGTCGATCATTGTAGGTATGGTTCGTACTGGTGGTAAGTTCGAAGTAGTGCAACAAAAACAATCTTAGGTGGATGTATGGACTTACCAGACTGGACGCCTCCGCCATGCCCCAAATGCGGGGCTAATGAAATGTATCACAAGCTAGTGAGCCACGTTCCTTCATCAAAAGAATTTAGAACTCAAAATGGATGGTACTGTGCAAAGTGCAATGCAGGGCCTTTCCAGTTGGGTAACTTCTCAGAATCAGGTGCAGCTCAGTTCGCTGTATCGCTATTGAACAGATAACTAGAGGGATAAAACGCTCATGGGTATGACTGTCTGTGAGCACTGAGAAAAATGGACCAACACTGCCTTAATCGCCCATAACCAAGACGGCAAGTGCTTAGCCACTTTTGGTAGTAAATCGAAGTTTTACACACAAGGTTGTGGCTATAACTCGGCAGATGAACTCGACCAGAAATTTGCTGGCGACATTACTAATTCAGATAAGTAGGGAAAAGATCATTATGAAAAACCTCATGATTACAACGCTTTTAAGTGTGTTTGCATCGAGCGTTAGCGCCTCTGGTGAGGTTATAACGGAACGTGATTTGATGAAGCACTACGTAGCGGATCTTGAATCTGAATACATTGGTCAGTCAGTAGATCTTTATGATGGTGGCGCTGTAAATACGGCGGTCAAAAAGTACCGGCAATATTTGATGTTATGTAACCATAAGTTCGCATCGAACAAATGCGAGCAAGCCACACAGGAATTGACGGAATTAGACAATGCCCTTACTGCTCATTTCAGGTTTCACAGTGACCTAGCAGAAATGTGGGTTATCAAAGAATCTTTGGATACATCAGTCCCAAATGAAAATACTGAAGAATGGAGAAAGCTAAAATCTAAGTACGAGCATTCATTAGCTTGCGGTTTGGCATCTGGTGAATTCGATCAGGATTGCATGAGAAATTAGAGGGAAAGTCAAGGTATGGCGAAATGCTGTGATAAATCTGTTACTGTTTATATCGTCTGTACTGCACATGGCTTTTGCGGCGAGCAACACGGTGAAACCTTCGCTAGACAAATGCTGAGTGACGCGGATATATCGATGGCCAATCAGCAAGATGCCGAAATCATTAAGTCACTTGGCCAAGAGTATGTTGATACAGTAAATCGTCTAACATGCGAGTAACGAGGGGATAGGAATGCGAGAGTTAAAGTTTGGAAAGTCTTTAATCGTTTTTGGGGCCGTCAATGTCATATTGCTAATGTCTGTACTCCACATTAAAGCTTTCATTGCAGAGACGCCTATTGAGGAAACTAAATTTAGTTTGGATGGAACCATAGCGGTATTTATATTCATCGTTCTATATCGTCCATTCCATGAGAAATACTTTGGAAGTATTTTCAAAAAATAAGAGGTGATATTCATGGCTGCACCTAAAACTAATCAAAGCCCGACATATCAGAGATTCTGAACAATTCACTGTCGATGATTTTCAGCCAACAGATGAACAAGCCAAGAGGCTTGGCGTGTTAGTCGCAGAGTGGGCGCAATGAAAAGGCTTTTCCCTTAATACAACAGAGATAAACAAGCTGATAGAGCAGCTACAAAACGAGATTAGGGCAAATAGCTCAAAATAAGGGGATTTTGTTCGTGAAAAAGTATTTGGTATTTCAGTTGTCTATTGGGTTGTCTGCTGTTTTGTTCATAGACTGGTATTCAAGGGCGTTACCCAAAGCAGGCGAACCTCTACTACTGGTTACTACAATCGCCCAAGATTTGAAATCGAGTTGGCCTGTTGCTGTTGGGGCATTGTGTTGGTGTGCTTTTAGTTTTGTACTAACAAGGCGACTTTTTTCAAATCAAGTAGCTAGTGAAGAACTTTCAGATATGAGAAATGGAAGCGAATCAGATCGAGCGTTTGGGTTTGGAATCATATTTAATGTTATAGCAATTCTTTTATACATGCTATTTCGAAACATCAACCAGTTTTAGAGGGAATAGCGTGGCTAAACCCAAGTTTTCAGTTGGTCAGAGAGCGTTTGTTTCATCCCTGAACCCTAATCATAGCATCTACAAGAAGCAATGCTTTTTAGGGAGTGTGGTAACGATTATTAATGTCAGAGAGCAAAAAAACGGCTTTAGATACTTTATTCAACTTGCTACAGATAAACGTTACACCATGTTTATTCTCGAAAAGTATTTAGAACAGTTGACCAATCAGGTGCTAAGTCCAAGAGATAAAGCTAACCTACGTGTTAACCATGCTAGCGAAGTATTACAGTTTGATAAGGATCGTCTATCTATCCCTAGCGAAAAAGAACTGCTTTGGGACGCTTACCTGACTTTGGATCATGGCGACCATGACGAACGCTTGGCAATGTTGAGTAAATTAGAAAATTATTTTGATAAGGTCGGCAAGCCGCCAACCAAAAGTTAACGAGGGAAAAAGGATGCCGTCAGAACTTCACGAAGCACAGAATTTACATGCTATCCGTTGGATGAAAAAGCAGGGGTTCTCTGTGGTTGCTTCAAATATTCGAGCTGCTCAGTCTCGTGAAATCATCGATGCTATAGGCTTTCGTGATTCGTGCTCAATCGTGATTGAATCCAAGGTGTCTCGCAGTGACTTTCTAGCAGATAAGAAGAAGCCAGAACGTCAAGAAGGAGCGAAAGCACTTGGCACTTACCGCTTTTATATTTGTCCGGTTGGAATGATTAAAGCAGAAGAAGTATTACCACTTGGTTGGGGGCTACTCTATTCGGATGGTAAGCGAGTAGTCGAAGAATTTAAGCCTAAAGGTAATCACTGGCCTAGTGCGAACTATGAGCATTCAATTGGTGCTGACTGGATACCATTTCAGCATGAAGTTAATTCGAAAGCTGAACGCTCGATGCTATTTTCGCTATGTCGTAGGCTCGTATCTAATCAACCAATCGTCAACTAGAGGGAATAAGACGATGGATACTTTAACAAATTTGCTTTGGGTTCCTGGTATTGGTGTGAGTTTTTGTGTTGTGCTATGGGCCGCGTTTAAATCAAAACATAATCGAATAATTGCCTCTTTAGCAGTGTTGAGCCTGACAGTTTCTATAGCAGTATTTAATTTTGTTCCAAACCTACTCGAACATGACATTTTGAAATGGGTTTGTTTTGGCTCTCTCTTTTTATTTTTTATATTTACGGTTAGTTGGATGGTGTTAGATTTAAGCCCCAAGTACATGAAAATTTATAGGAAAATCAGGTAAAGAGGGGCGAATGTGAATAAACAAAAATTTTCAAATGATCAGGCTTACCGAGAAAAGGAAATTGAGAGAGGCACTTTACAACTACTCGTTATAACGATTATTGTCTGTACCCTGAGTTTTTTAGCGTTGATTAAAGGGGTAATCAACCCTCAGTTTGTTGCTGTGCTCATCTGCATAATTCTTCTCATATCTTCTTTACTTACGCACCTTTCACCTTTCGAAGTTGTTAGGGAGTTAACACGGCAACTAAATAGGGGCTTTCTTTATCTATGCCGTATCGTTAAACGCGACTTGTAGAGGGAAAATCTAACTATGGCGAAATGCTGTGTTAATCTGTCACGACTTACATTATCTACACCGCACATGAATTTTTCGGTTAACAACACGGTGAAGATTTCGCAAGAAAAATGCTGAATGAAGCGGTTATAACGAAGGCCAACTGTCAAGATGCTGTGCTCTTCCGGTCACTTAGCCAGTAGAACATTGATACAGTAAATCGTCTAACATGCGAGTAACGAAGAAAGTTATGCCTAAACCATTTATAAAAATTGTTGAGCAAGCGTGGTATTGCCACTTTCAAACAGAAGCTCCACACGCGGCATTTTCTAAGCTTTATTGGTGGTTTGGCTGTCAATTGCTGCGCTTACTTAAAAAATCGAAAAACATTGAAGTCGTGAACACTTACCACCCAGACGGTGATGGAAAAGTCGTGTTACTCGATCCTAAATAACCATCATCAACTTACAATACAGACAAGCAGGGAAAAGATTTATGAAAAAGACTGTGATTACAACAGCATTTCTAATGGCCACATGAATTGATGATTGCCCATCCAAATAAATCACACTCAGACAAAAAGGAAGGTACACGTTGTGAATCAAAAACAACAAATCTTAGATGCTATAACGGATAAACTAATGGATCATAAATTCGATCCTTCTGAACATAAAGAAACAATCAGTAAAATCCGTAGTTGGGAGTGTCGAAGGGAGGAAACAAAACACTTTGATACATACTCACTCATCGCATCAATACTGGCTTTGATAGTTGCATACTTTACTGCAGACTATCCAATTGAAATATTTTTTTACCTTCTACCATGGGATAGACATCCTGATTTTGGTCTTTCATGGTTAGCATCATTCTTGTTTGTAGCCGCCATTTTATGCCAGTTAATCCGCGTTATTGTAGACACCATTCGCTTCAAAGGTTTAAGTGAACCATCGTTCGACGAAGTGCAACTGGGGAAAAGCAAGAATATAGGAATGTGGATCACTGGTTTACACGAAGGTAGCTTCCTCTACGGGTTAAATATTCTTAACGTTATAGATAATCCATTGATTTTTGCAAAACTTCACACAAGAGAAAAAGTCAAATCAGCATTGTATTTCACTCTTTGCGAGCTCGGGGATGCCGAACAGTGCTACGAACTGGCATTACGTGCAAAAGGATTGGACCTTGAAAATGAGTATTACGTGGCTCTGCAAGCCGCACAATCGAAAGGAAGCTATAAAGCAGCTAAAGATTTATCAAATATCAGTACACCTATAGCCGGTTCTAGTGGACTAATGTTGGCAGGGGCAGCTTTGAGTATCAATACGTTGAATGCCGAATCTATCGATTAACAAAGGAGTAAAGAAATGAAGGCACAGCAAGTTCAAAGAGACGTAAAGGGTATGTGGCTCCATCCAGATCTACCGCACTGGGGGGAAGGGACGTCTAGTGTTCAGGTTAATGATTGGTTAGCTAAATCAGGATTAACCCATCACATCGTATTAATGGAGGGAGAATACGGGGAGCAATGGGCGAATGGAATGCTTGAAAGCTGCTCAGCATGGGAACCCGAAACTGATGTTCAAGGAGCATTTTTAGTCGGTATTTGGGAGACTGATGATGGTGTCGTAGCAATGTTCGCATCTCCACTTAAATTCGAGATACCAAAGCAAGTTCATTTAGATGCATGGGTCGCGGAGTACGCCCGCTTAATGATCACCCAGTGTCATTATGGCCTTACAAGTGCTATTGAAATGGGAATGGCTTCTCTAGAAAACGTAGATTACGACATAACAGACTATTCTCCATCGGAAGCTGTAGATCAAGAAATTGCTGCAATGCGAGACTGTTGCTAACAACTGTCACTGATAAACGAGTTATATAGACTACACATAAATTAACGACTTACGTATACCCACTATCCAATGATTAAGGTAGCTACATGAATCAAGATAACAAACGCATAATCACTGGGAAAAGTCCCAGTGGTTCTAAAAGAATCTTAGAGGTCAATAATTCATCAGAGGGCACTACTAACCTCTGGGTTAGACCTCCAAATAGTAAAAATGGCTTTTATATCACTGTACCTACTAACGAATTGATAGATGCAATACAATCCGAGTAATAAATCATAGGGCGGTCTATCTGAAATTGCCACGAGAGTCCTTAGCGATACACAATCTAAACCAAGGAGAGTTAAAACAGCGCAACTATTGGGTGCTGCTTTCGCGGCTATTTTATGTAGACTTTTTCTCTGTATACATTTTCAACTGATGGATTTTCAGTGACTACATTGATAAGTCTTTCTATGACTTTACTAATGCTAACCCTGGCTCTAACTGGTATCGGGTTAAGTTGTAGGGATACATTTTTTCATGAGTCGGGACTTCGTGCGAGTAGGTATCTGTTTCTACATGACAATTATAAGCGTGGTAGTCTTCATGTACTTAGAAGATTTGACCATTTTAATTATTCAAACTATCAGTTAGGCCGACTCTTTACCAACACAATAAGCTAAAGCCCTTAACGCTGGTAAAGACCGACGTTTAGACACACGATCCATTGGTTACAAACTCAAACCACTTTAGTAAACAAAGGAGCCTCCAATTTAAAAGCCTGAACGGGGCTGAATAATGACCCGCATCACCAAATTTGGATTCGGTCATCATCCAATATTGATCCTCGTTAACGAAAGGTTCACTATATTACCTCTCCTAGTGTTTTTTCGTGGTAATAATTATTTGTTGAGGGCTTGAATTCTTCTTAATGCAGACCTTCTTCGATACTCGAATCGACTCCCTCTTCAAAAAATAGGACGCTTTTAGCCAGAACTTCTTGTTGAGGAAGCAATTTATAAATTGTGATAAAATACTGAATTAGTTCTAAAATTTCAAAACTCGTCCCCCCCGAGTTTCAAAACACAAATAACAGGTACAGAAAGATGCAATATCCGGTAGCTATTCAGATAGGGACTGATCAGTCCATTATGGCAATTGCTGCAGATCTCAAACACTGTGTAGCGTCAGGTACAACTTACGCAGAAGTCATGGCGAAGATAAAAAAACAGTTAGAAGTAATGATTGCAGTAATGTTGTTCAATGGAAATGAGATCCCTTTTGCTTCTACAATCGATGAACACATTTATAACCCAGAATTTTCAACGGCATCATGGTGCATCATTGATGTCGACCTCGATGAATCTCTTGGTGAAATGCAAAAGAAAAACGTTTCAATACCAGTCGAGTTGCTTCGTATTATTGACTCAACAGTTGAGTCGTCATCTCAATATCGCGATCGTTCCCACTTTCTTCAAATGGCAGCGATCACTGAGTTAAACAACTCACAAAGGTTTTCAACCATAAAATTAAATAATTGATCGTCACTGTTATGATCAACTGGATGGCCAATAACATGAAATAAAAACTTAAAAGGTAATTTGTGACTATGAAACAGCTAAATCTCAAGTATTTAGGTCTTTGTTCCCTCTATCTTTCTCCGTGCTTTTTTAACGCCCTTGCAGTACTTTTCAACAACAAGATCTACATGTGGCCAGTAGCGTTCTACTTGGTGGGTTTCATTGTGTTTTCATGGTTTAAGCCAAGTCTGACAATGATACTAATAACTTTTTCGGCATTCATTACTGTAGGAGCTCTTCCAACTCCAAAAGAGTTGAACCTTTATATCGATTGGCTTGCCCCGGAGAAAGTCCTTATTTACGTTGCAAGCATTGCCAGCCTGATTGCAGGGCTTTTAAAGCACATGGACGATTTAACAAGTGACTAAAAATACGTTCACTGATCGACAGTGGTGAAAAAGCTCTCATTACCATGGACTTGGTATCATCACATCTTCCTAATAACCTTATAAACCTAAAAACAACTATGACATCAATTATCAAGAATATCGCGGCCCACCAATTGGTGCGCAACGAAGAAACCGGGGAACTGGTACTAAATATCCGACATGACTTATTACCCTCAGGAGCTTCAACAGAGAGCTTAATTCATGAGCTTCACCGAACATTCGCTACAAAGCAAAGTAAAGGCTATGCGGTTTTCAAAGAAGACAGCTCCGTTAAATCCCTCTTGAGCGATTACCAGATTAGTAATTTGAACTACTATGACTTCGCAAAATCAAGTGCGCAGCAGTTGCATAGCGAACTCATTAAGTACCCATTTGGTGATTCAGGTTTACTGATCATTGCTGAGTACCAATCTTTAGCCACTGACTACTTACTGCTTTGCATCATTCCCGTCATGCAAAGCTTAAAAGCAACCGAAGGCCTTGATATCTGCTCAACTGATTATTTGGATATTAGTAAGATGGATGTCGCGGCGCGAATAGACCTTACGGCCAAAGATACGCTTGTTAAAAACAACAGGTATATAACTTTTTTAAAAGGAAGGGTGGGGCGGAAAGTTTCAGACTTCTTCTTGGACTTTTTACAAGCTGAAGTACTTGTCGACGCAAAAATCCAAAACAAGGTTCTTACTCAGGCTATTAGTGACTTTTGCTGCGCTCAAGAACTTGATCAGGCTGAAACCGTGAACCTTAAAAAGCAAGTTGCAGATTACTGTTCAGGCCAAGCTAAGGGCGGTGAAGACATTGTTATGACGGAACTATCAAACGAACTGCCTAATGGCAATGAAGGAGCAAGCTTCATTGAATATACGCAGGAACAAGGTTACGAATTGGAAGATCAATTCCCGACAGATAAAACCACCATCCAAAAACTCAGAAAATATATCGGTGCTGGTGGCGGCTTAAAAATCAGCTTTGATGCTCAATTACTTGATGAACGGGTGTTCTACGATCCTGAAACTGAAACACTAACGATAAAAGGGATACCCCCTAATTTGAAAGACATGCTAACTAGAACACAACAATAGTATTCAGTTTGTGCGGTATCACATCGTTCAAAGATACCGCAACACACACGAAAACCTTACCGTCTTCAGCATTAAACGTTACATAATCAATTCTACATTAATGGAAATTATCAAATGACTAAGTTTTACGAAAGTCCGATAAAGTGGGCCTTTAACAAAGTTTTTAAGAAAGAGAACCCCGGCACAAACCCTGCATTCAATTCAGCGTTTAATATAAATTCTCAGCAAACAGCCAATTCAACTGCTGGATCTGGAGGAGGCGGTGCTTCCTCAGTTAACAAGTCCCGTTTACTCGCGCCGATAGCATTGTTTTCTATGGTATTCGTTTATTTACTAAATTCAGTGTACTTCGTAGATGAAAAGGAAAATGCTGTTGTTTTACTCAATGGTAAATACGTAGAAACCCGAACTGCTGGTATCCATGTTTTGCCAGCACCTTTTTATTCAGCTGAAGTTTATGATACCGAAACAATACTAGCTCTTTCGGTAGGTAATGAATCTCTAACAGTTGAAGAGGATTTAGCGTTAGTCGGGTTCACTTTGCAATATAAAATTACTGATGCCTATAGATATTTCATGGCCTCTGGAGATAGCTTATTAACCTTTGAATTATTCCTGGAATCTTCCGCTAAAGCAGTTATCGCAGATATGACTTTAGACGATGCCTTAACTGATAAGCGACCTGTTGTTAAAGCCTTGGTTGTTGCAAATATTAACAAGCACGTCAACGTTGATACCTACGGTATAGATGTTGTTGATGTCACTTATGAACTATCGAGAGCGCCGGATGCCGTTCAAAATGCTTATAAAAAAGCAGTTACCGCCCGAGAAGTTGCTCAAGGCATGGTTAACGATGCTGAAAACTATCAAAATGGTGTAATTCCAGACTCTGAAAGTAATGCAAAAAAAATTGAAGACAAAGCCAAAGCATACGCTAAACAAATGATTGAAAAAGCTAATGGTGATGTGGCCGGATTCAATGATTTGCTCCCGCACTATAGAGAGTCACCAACAATTACCAAGCAGCGCATGTACTATGCAGCAATGGCCGATATTCTGAGGGACAAGAAAAAAGTCATTTATGACTTGAATGATTCTAGCTCCAACCAATTGAACCACTTAGATATTAATCAACTACTTAAGAAATAGGACCGCTAGATGAAGAAGTTAAATATTGCTGTAATCACCCTTGGGATGCTGATTGCCCTTGGCTCTATCGCATTGTCTATGTTCTCTTTCGTAGTCAACGAACATCAAATCGCCTTCCTTCAGGATATGAAGAAAATAGTTCGCGACGAAAACGATCCCGAAAAATTTAAAGTGTATAGTCCGGGTCGACACTTCCACATTCCGTTAATTCAAAACCCGAAGTACATTGATACTCGAGAAAGAGTTTTTGTACTTACCGACACATTCGTAACCAAACAAAAGAAGACAATTCAAGTTGAGTACTTTGTTCCCTGGACTGTCGACGACTATCAGAAGTTTTACCTTGCTAGTCGCGGAAACGATACTACGGCAGAGAGACAAATGAATAGAAAGCTTAACGAAGCTGTTAGAAACCAAATCGGTAAATATAAAATACTTGAAGTATCAACCGGCACCATTATCGCCCTAGAATCTGAAGATAGTGACTTAGAATATTCTGAAGTTATCAGCCCTGATTCACGAAGCTACAAAGAAAAAATCGTTGGTAAGAGAGAGCAGATATTAGAAGATGCCTACAACGCTGTTAGCCCAACAGTAAATTCGGATCTTGGGATTCAATTGGCGTCCGTAGAATTCAGTGAAATAAACTTACCAAAAGATGTAGCTGAATCAGTGTATGACCGAATGAGAAAAGAACGAAATGGTGTAGCAACAAAGTTTATAAAACAAGGTGACAAGAAAGCTAAGGCAATTCGATCGAACGCCGACCTTACTGTAAGCAACAATTTATCTGTGGCCCAAAACAAAGCCATTAAAATCAGAAAGAAAGCGGATGCGGATGCTGCTAAAATTTATGCCGATAGTTATAAATCAGCTCCAGAGTTCTACGAGTTTTACCTTGCTCTAGAAACTCTACCGAGCACTTTCACCTCTGAAGACGTATTCCTGTTGTCAACCGATAGCAAGTTCCTAAGTCATTTGAAAGGTGACTTTAAATAACAGTTAATAAGCCGGCGTTAGCGCCGGCTTTTTCATACATAGATTAATAACAACTATAGTGTCGCATTCAGCCCCATTAGGCGCTACTTGATTGACCTGAGCATTCCATATATTATGATTATAAAGTTTACCTAGCCGAGTAGGTATGCTTCCTCAAAATTCTATCTCGCGTGGGCTCTACCACTATATCTAAATCTTTTTAATATCTTCCTCAAGATGGTTTATCAAAGCCACAACAAGGTTTTACTAAACCCTCCTTAATTCTATCTTTATAGATCACTGCCACCAGCAGCATTAGCTACCAGCTAATTGCTTACCGTATCAGCGCGCTCTCAACGTGAGGAAAAATCGAGATCAACCAAACGCCTTATGGCATAAAACATAGAACCCTGACGGGCTACACAGCCTGTCTGAGTAGCTTCGTTCGTCGTTCAACCAACAACTAATGGAGCTACAACCATGAACCAAGTACATTTATTCACAAACCCAACTCAAAAGCCTGATGTTCAACCAAAACGCGGAGACATAGTAATCCCACTCTCCGGTTTGAAGATTGGCCAACATGGCATGATTGACACCTTCTATCACGAAAATGACGACGACCACACTACTACCATAAGTATTGGTTTTCACGTTAGCGCATACAAAGTAGAAGGGAACTTTAACAGCGTTCAATGTTCTGGAGGTCCATTTACGGGAACTACTCACGACCAATTAACACTCATCGGCACAAAACAGCAACAATTCTGGGATTTCAGAAACGGTGCAGGTGCTGGTATGGGGGTTCAATACACTGAAGAAGTTAACGTATGGACATACAAACCGACGGAAGAACTTAGAATTTGCCTTAACCGATCATTCGATTCCTACGAAGCAATGATAAGTCACGATAAGACAGTAAGTGAAAAGGCCAGCATCATACAAACAGAGGTTCAACAGACAATCAAAGCAACCAATGAAGTAGACTTTTATAAAGTTTGTCGCGGTGGTTATTTGATTACTGATAAGAAATCTGATTGGAGTAATGGTTTTAATACTGACTACAAGTTCAAAGTTATATTTAGTTCTTACAATCGCAATCAACACATCTGTATTGCAGAACATGAAGAACCTGTCGGTTGCGGCTACCTGTACACAGGAGATGGTTTTGCATTTCGTAACAAGGTAGAACTAAACGCATTCATTGAAGCTTATAATTTAACAATTTCTGACATACGCGGCCCATGGGACCAGTTAATGCTTATTCCAAACATCAATATTGATGAGTGGAAGCAATTGAATATTACTGCCCTCAAAGCCCCGACATCAGCTTAACCAACTCATTACCCTCACAGGGCTCTACAACGCCCTCATAGGGATAGTAGCGCCCAATCAAAGCTTAAAAGGAGCTACTATGACTAATGTCACACTGATAACAAATCCAGACCATACCATTATACCAAGAGTAGGGGACATCCTCGTTCCACTCTCGGGTAACCAAATTGGCAAACATGGCTTAATTGAACGTATCTACAGTGAATCAAACACGATCTCTGTTGGTTTCAATGTTACGGGAAATAAAGTACCAGGTGAGTTCGATTTCTTAACTTGCTCGGGCGGGCCATTCGACACTACAAGCGTGGACCAACTGCAACTAATAGGCACTAAAATCCACAAATTTTTAGATAGTCGATTAGTGACAGGAGAGAATCGCTATGACAAGTACGAAGAAACTGTCAATGTTTGGGTTTACTGGCCTAAAAATGAATCTTACCCATCTTTGAATCGTTCATATGACACCTATCAAGCCTTTCTTGATAGCGAAGCTGAAATGTACCGTTTAAGAGCAGAGCTACAAAAAGAAGTCGACGAGCTCAAGGGCAACCTTGATCATGCTTCTGCAATCGTTAGAAATGGCTATGAAATTTGTAGTTCACGACATCGATTCTTTGAAGATAGATCAGCAAATCGTATCTTCGCAGCTTACGCATCAAACGAATTAATCATCATCAACAAGTATCGTACACCAGAAAGGTTTCAATACGGTTGTTGGGATGGTTTTTACTTCAAGGATTTAACCGAGTTGAATTCGTTTCTTGAAGCATATGCTTTTAATGAAATTGAGATCGACGAAGAATATGGCACTTACCGCCTTACTCCAAACCTCGATGTATCAACGTGGCTACCATTAAAACAAGTAACCATGAACTCAATTACAGAAGCGTAGAAAACACACACCTTAAAGCACTAACTCGCCGAAGGGTGGTCAGTGATTTTTCACAAAACTAAGGAACGAACATTGAACTCAAAAATCGATGCAACCTACGACTTTATTAGCGAACTACAGAAAATGACATCTAGTGCAGAACCCGACTACGGATTCACTGAAAGACAGCTTGAAATATTGGCTGAAAAATCAGGCGTTGGTGTTGCGGAATTTCGTGAGTGCTTTTTTATAGCTCTCAATAAAATAGCAGCTAATTAAAGACCGATATAAAAGAAGCTCATACTGTATCAGTTCTAACATAGTCATTTGATGATTAGGTTATTTGAACGATTGTTGCGTATGGACACACCCTAAAACTAACAACCAAACCAACCCTATCAGGGCATTAACTCGCCCCTGACAGGAGAGTAGTGCCCTTATTCCCCAGCTATTTTAAGGAGCTACTCATGTTTAATCAAAACCTAGAACAACAACTTAACGAATTATCTATACCGGTCAAAACAATCGATCCTTCATCGGTCGTCACTGTTGACCCCAAAGAGGAAGACTCTCCATGGGAGGTGTCTATTGGTAGAATTATAAACCTTTTAAAGTCAGGCTACAGCTTGTCTTTGGGATATAGTTCTGGTAAAGATAGTACTTGCGTCCTAATTATTCTGCTTGAGGCTTTAAAACGCCTTGTTGCGGAAGATTACGCTAACATCCCGCAATGTTATGTTTTAAATAGTAACACGGGGCGTGAAATGCCATTGATTGACTCTTACGCAGAGTGGTCTCTAACGCAAATCACAGTGTTCGCAGCTAAGAATCGTTTACCTGTACAAGTGCACCAAGTTAAGCCTTCCTTAACAGGATCGTTCAACTATTACTGCATAGGTAGGGGTAAGCTTCCACGCTTTGCCGGGCAAACTCACGATTGCGCAATTAGTGAAAAGATTCAACCTCAACAGAAACTCGTTAAGAAAATCGAACGAGAAAGCAACAACGAAGTAATAACCCTTCTAGGTACTAGACTTGATGAATCAGCTGCTCGTAAACGCAACATGCAGAAGTTCAGCATGGACGAAGTATCAATTGTAGAAGTAGAAGGTCGTAAGACATATGCCCCAATTGCAAATTTTGAATTGGACGATGTTTGGGAACTTCTTGCAGGCTGCGTTCAGCACGATCGTAAACCTGCTCGTATCTACAACACATTTACTCCTGACTTCGATGAGCTAATGACGCTATACCGTGATGCTAATGATGGTGTTTGTGGCGTTATCGTAGGCGACAAAGCTAACAAAAGCTCTTGCGGTTCCAGATTCGGTTGCGCCTGGTGCACCGTGACGGGTGAACGCGATAAATCCCTTGAGTCAATGCTAGAACAAGATGAAGTTTATAGCTTTATGCGACCTTTCGTAGCATTTCGTAAATACCTGATTAATATTCGGTTTGATATGAATAGAAGGGATTGGCGCGGTAAGCGGATTGACCATGGTTTCATGAAAGTACTCCCTGATTACATAAGACCTACCGAAAAGAGAGCGCTGCTACGCTTTCTTATCACGATGGACGTTATGGAAAAAGAGAGAGCTGCGAAGCACGAGGAACTGTATTACGCTGGAAAAATTGAAAAAACTCCTCTTAATGAACTGCTTTGTGATCCTATGTTCGAGAACATTACTCAAGCAGACATACTTGGCATAGATTTTGTATGGAGTTTGAACCGCGACTTTGAAAGCGCGAGTCCGGCTGCTCGAGATTACTTAGCGATTCATGAACTAGGGGAGCGATATTTCATTCCAGATGTACCGCGAGCTGAAAGGATCATTATCCCTAAAGCCCGTTGGTTTGATGTCACTCAGTCAATGCCACAACCTGAGGAAATCCAAGGTCTATTACCGGCAGGTATGGATCTAGATGACTTAGAATTGGAGTATTCTGATGAGATGCATGTAACACCAGCATCTGGCTTTTGCTACGTCAACGCTGTTCGAGAGAACTTCTATGACCTAAATAAAGTCGATATATCTGAGACTTGTAGGGCGGCATTGCGTAACGATTGGATTCGCATTCGTAAGTCAGACCTACTTCGTTACGATGCCATCGCAAGGCGACACGACTATATCCTCCGCTTGTTTAAGCAAGAACGACCGCAAAAAGAAAATCATTGGGGCGACCTAGTGATGATGAATGTTCATGAATTCTTGATTGAGAATAGTATTTCTCAGGATGAATTTGAAATTAATCGTAGCTACCTTCAACAACAAGAACTGGCCGATGAATATTCGATGGACCTTTTTGGTGTTGAGACTGTAGTAGATGCGATGAATGAACTTAATAACAATAAACCTAAAAAGGGGACAACTGTTCCTGAAACAACCGTAACGGATGTTAGTACATACGAAATGGCCGCAAACCAAATTAGCATGTTCTAACAACTTTCAACCATAGGGCTAACTATAGCCCTATGGTTATAACTGCCCTTTAACCATTACTCACAATTAGCAAGTTGACTCATTTGTTGATTCAACTAACTGAAGATTAGTAGCACTGAGAAATTGATTAGAGATATCAATGAAACTAAAAATTAAAGACGAATTCGGAAGTGAAGGGTGGCTTATCCTCATTGACGAATCAAAAAACAATCCGTTTAAAATTGAAGCTACCGACGGCTCTAGTCATTGGTATTGCTCAACGATAACGGCGATTTAATCACTTAATATGTTAGGACCATCTAAGTCACTCGCGTAACTCATCCAAGTTAAGCCGGTTACACGGAGGGTGGAAGGACATATTAAAGGTGGAAAAATCTTGATTTCCCTTAGGGCATTACATTTGCCCTTTGGTAATTGTGGCGCCTTACATACAAGGACCTACAAATGACATCAGGACAATCAATCCTATTTCGTAAGCACAATGCAATTAGCAAAGAGAACGCCGATCAGCAACTAGTATTACTTGAATCCAACCAAGGGTTTTACAATGCTGTTGCTGATCACACGTTCATTCGGCTAATCCGCACGCTAGATCGGGATCAAAACAACTTACATACCTATCATGTTGAAAGAGACTTTAAGGTCAAGGATCTTAAGTTACCTTACAAACTTTGGAATCGTTTAGCAGTTTGGTATGTAAACACGACAAACAAACAAGAAACCCACTCAATTTTCAATCCAAACCATTTAGGTTGGGAAGCGGGAGTGATGGTTTTCAAGTTTCGCGGCCAACACGCCTACAATGTTCCTTGTTTTGCAACATTGAACAAAGAAGCTATCAATGGCTGGTACACATTGTTCATCTACAACACCAATGGTGTACACCATAAAATCCGAGCAACATCCATGCAGATTCTTCGTTTGCTCTCTGAACTCAATTTTCAAGTATCAACTGAAACTGAACTCGAGACATTTAAGTGGAATCTAAGTGAGGTTTGTAACTTAGATTTTCGCGAAGAACCTCAAACGGTCAATTGTCAAACAATGCTAAGTTCACTAAATCACTCAGTACTATCTGTAAGTGGCTTTTGGCAGCAGATGATGACAGAACTGATTAACAGCTATAGTGCTTACCCATCTCACGACGCACAACTTGCGTTTTTTGATGCCGTAGGTGCTACAAAGTCCAATTTACCGGGACGCCAATTAAGCGATCACCTACTCGAATACGCTTTTTGGGAGGCGCTGTTCAATCACCATTAATACTTACTCAATCTTACCCTTTACTCGCACCAAGCAAGTAAGGGTAGGGTTTATTAAAAGGTTGTTACCACTGCCTTTCAATAAACCCTACCTTTCAATTTATTTGAACACTGCCACCAGCAGCATTAGCTACCGCTAAATGCCAACCGTGCCAGCACGCTCTCTACGTGGGTCAACTGAGAAAATGCCTATGGCAATAAACAAACAACCAACCAAACCTGACAAGGGAACTTACTTCCTTGAAAGGTAGTAGTTCTCAAAGTCTGCATTAGGAGCTACATAATGAAATTTATCTCTAAATCCAAAACAGCCTTCAAGATCAGCATCATGTCTCCATCTGGCGAAATGATTTACCGAACTATAGGCTTCATCCGCATAGGCGAAGAACAAGCTCAAAGAGAGGCAATAAAGACTCGTAATGAACTAGGTTCAGAAGCATGGGGAGAATTTTGGCCACAAATCCTCAATGACCCCAAGATTTTAATTCGTTTACCCAGCACCACAGAACCAACATTGCGAGAAGAACATGACCGTTACGGCAACAAAACCCTTCTGTATCGCGCAATGTGGAGCGAATGGGACGAAGAAGGCAATCGCAAGCGAAAGTGCTTAAAGCGCTCTGTAAATGCACATGGCTACGATGGGGCGTATGAAATTTGTAGATCGGCTCTCATGAAGGCCTATCAAGTATACATACCACTAATCGAGTTTATGAAAAGCAATGGATCTGAGCGGTTTATTAATTTCGAAACCTAAACCTAAACCTAAACCTAAACCTAAACCACTAAAGCTATAAATCTAGGAGCTTCAAATGCTAGACACTAATCATTACCTGACGATAACAGCAAGAATGCCACGATACCTCGTAGAGTTACTACAGGCACAACTGAATGGTCAACCAGCAGGTTGCTATCAGTTGATAATTGGCGATACAACAATGTGGCATGAACCAGTCAGCATTATTGTAGATAAACTTGAAGAAGAATATGACTCTGGACTTGAACTATACCAGCTTATTCGCTACTCAAACTTTCGCTTTGATGGAGACGATAAAGTTCAAGAAACTCTTGCGTTCGATACCTATAAAATGGAAGAGCACAACTTAGATCAAGGCATATTGTCATTTGATGAATTTTCGGAATCTTTCGAAAAACTTCAACTGGAATTACAATCCTCTGTTAGCGCTATAAGTAATGAAATTCTAGATGTGATTTCTATACGAAAACTCAAAAATGAAGAAAGAGTTAACAGTCAAATACCGGGAAACACATATCTACTAGATTCAATCGTTATAGGCAACGATCAAAATATTAAGTGGAACAGAAAGTACTGAAAAGAAACAGTTATCAGCGAGGCTAGCCCTGCTGATAAGCTTGATTCTTCTAGGATCATTAACAAGAACTTAAACATAAAGATGAATCGGATATCCAGTTACATTACGATATTTTCATCAGAGAAACTGAACCTCTCGATTGAGTGAGCAAGGCAAGATCATTGACTACTCGTTCTTGAAGTGGCCGGTGCCTCTTCAGACGTCGGTTCTAAATATATAAGAGCTTACCCTTTAAACTCAAATCATTTTGATTAATACAAACCACTGAACAGACGTTTAGTGGTTTTTTTTTTGTGATTCGCAAACTGGAAGAATGTTGGGATGAATTGGACGACTAATGTATACTTCGTCTAAAATGTTATACCAGCTTTTTGCTAGGGTCCCACAATAGAGTGAAATAGATACCAGAGTATTTATGAATAAAATCCCACTGTTACCACTAACGAAGAAAAAACTCTCCGACCTCTGTGTAGAAACAAGATACGTATATGCTTTTGGAGAACGCTACGAAATACCGAAACACGTCAATGCTGTAGATACAAGCAGCACGCAAGGATGGCAACTCAGATTTTCTCGCAGAGAATATCCAAAATTTAGTAAATACCTCCAACGTTCCGACAAACTCAATAGATCACACACAGATTGCATAGAGTCCCTATCTCAGTTAATAATTCAAAAAATGAGCAGTGGGGAACAAACCTCCAGTGAAAAACTTACATTAACTCAGGATAAGCCCCCAATTAATTTGACTCTGAACGGTGCTGGCTATTTGCAACTATCAATGCACCTATTTGGATACACAAGTAAATTTCCAAAACAAAAGACCGTTTCGGCTTATGTAGGCAACCAAGAAGATGGAATGCAAGACAGGTTGAACAGAGCAAACATTGCTCTGGCAGGGTTGTGGGAGTGGCGAAGACAAAAAACTAAAGAAGTCGGAATAACTCGTGCAAGAAGTCTTCAGCTACCAGATGACTGGAGCGCATTCTATTCATCAAAAGCTAGCCTTCCAACATTCAGCAAAGAAGCGGCCTTACAGTTGTTATCAGAAACAAAACAACCCGAGAAAGCCAACACGGACTGATATCGGATACCAAGACGAAATCATAGGCACTTATGCATCAGAAGGGCTGGGTGGGAAGTTAATTCACGCTATTGATAGAAGTCAGTAAAGTAAAGAGAGTAAAACCACTATGCCAGAAAACATTCAAATATTTTTACTTATGGTGCTACCAATTGCCTTGTGGTGCGTAAGACCCAAAGGGGACTTTTCTAGAACAGCTAATGCTAAAGAGAAGTCACGCATAATTGAAAGGTGCGAAGGAAACCCAAGTATAATTGAATACGTAGCTCTACTTGAAACCTTTGGTAAAGAAGTGATTTGCGAAGTAAAGCTAAAAGAAAACGAACCTGTGCGAGTTGGTTCTGGAGTAGCAGCAACTGATTCTTGGCTGTACCTCAAGTCACTCCAAGCTAACAGCGATTTACCAGAATACCTTTCGCTAAACAAGAAGGATGCCTAAGTGCTAGACCGTTTAGACAAGATTCCGACACCTAAATGAAAGCTTGAAACTCGACGGAAATACTACACCTTAAGTTTACTGCGTTACCCATACTTAAATGCAGAAGATATCTGCAATTAAGGGTTATTACACAGTGCATAAAAATCGGCCATCCAAATTAAAAAAGTTGGGCTAAATGACCAAAAGAACAATAAACGCTGGTGGTCTACAGTACCTATCAAGAATCTCAACTTGCAAACACATCGTATCGGTAGGCGGATTACTTCTGGTCGATGCAGTCAGAAATGGCAAACGAAAATCAAATTACATTCTATTTAAGGTCCATCGAAAGATGACAGTTTCGTGATCAAATTTTGTACAAAGCCATTTACAAACATTTCATATTGAGTGATCTTATAATTGCTTCAGCCAGAAGCATCCGCAACTAAAAGAGTCCCAAATGAAAAAACAACTCCAATGCATATTGGTGGTTTGCATAGGCTTAACTGGATTTCGATCAGTGGACCGCGAATACGCATTTATGACAGACGCCATTATTGAGGCAGGTACCGTAATTCCTGTTGAGGTAGGGCTGCAATTTGCTATCACTCCACGAATTTTGCTAGGTAAAGTGCCAACAAACTGCATGATTTCCTATACAGCCCGGTATAGTGGAAATTCAGATAGGATGATGATTGAACCTGATATTTTGCAGTGCTCAGGCGAAAGTAAAAAGCTCTATGGCTACATCATCGATAATGACGACGGCAGGGGGATCAAGGTGGTCCCAGGCTTCAACAATGAAACATTGTACGAAAACAGGAAATTCAAATTAGTCGTTACAAAAAGCCTTAGCTTGTCGGGCGTAGTCATTAATTACGAAACCCAAAGTTGAGTTGCCATAGAAAAGTAAAAAAGGATACGCCTAGCCAGGTCGCACAACTTATACTCATTGAGTGGCCATTAAATGAAACGAAGCGTGCATACTTTATCAATAACAAAAATCGAGAATACTAGAACTCATGATCAGCATAACGGACAATCAAGGATTCGGCATTAATATTGGTGTCGGTGTAGGCTTCGCGCTCTACCTAGCGATTAGACGCATTGATTTCAGCAAAGACCCATTTTTATTGCAGTTTTCCATTTCAATTTGTCTTTTCGTCTACGGTGTTACATTGCTGACTAATAAGATTTGGTTAGTACAGCTTTTCGCTGCAGCGGTTACCCTTTACTCAGCCCATAAAGCGTTTGTTATTGTGGCTAACTACTGGGAGGAAAGAACTGTTCGCAATGAAATAAAGGCCATAGCGCATAACCATAACTTAGACATTGCTGAGGTAACCTTACGATTTGAAAATATTTTTCACCGAAACTCACAGGTTGGGAGTATGGATAGACTTACCGCGCTTCGTAAGCTTTATGGGAGTGAACCAGTGTAAGCTTGCTCATGCGGCATTTACTCAGCGTCCTTTAAATGGATCAACCAAACCTGAATGGATCACTGTCGCTTAAATCACATGATGAAAATGCACTCTAAGCACTTGCTTTACCACACCAAATCAAAGACAGACGCATTGAAGTTTTGATCAGATGTGATAGTCTATTTTTGACCTCAAATTCGGACCATAGACGTAAGCGCCGCTGCCGTGGCATAGTCAGAGACATTTCATAGAGGTTTTTGATGCACATTGCTTGATGACCCAGACCAACCAATGACTCAGGAACAATTGGAGGAGGTTGGGTTATCAGTGTTGAAGCATCACCCTGAACTAGAGCCGCACTATTCAACTAAGTTTTTAGGGCTGCAATTTCAATACTATGATGACTCCTACCACGGATTAGATTCATTCGATTACGAGTATTCGGTGTGCACAGAGCGATGCAACAAGTTCCCCATTGCCCGTTCACTATTGATTAGCGCAGTTCGCTGACAGTGGGGATGGGCTTCAGTGGTAGCAAGCCTAAAATTAGTTCTTAAGAGCCCACAGAGGTCACAATTAAAAAGGTGTAGGATGGAAGTTGTTTTTATTATTTTCTTTGAATTCTTTCTATATGGAGTAACTTACTTAACCGGCGCTGTCACCTTAAAAGTTTTCACTCTTGGCAGGTACAAAATATCACGTCATGAGTGCGACTATAAAGCAGAGTACTTAGCTTTATTTGTTGGCGTTTCGATATGGGGCGGAGTTGGCCTCATCGCATGGCAATACTTCATATCCACTCAATAATCCAGCTGGACCGTCAGACCTTACAATCTGCGGAACATCCTTTATCACCTCGCGCGTGAGTGTACCGAACGGCCGGCATAGGTCAGTAAATAGACTGTTAGTTACTTGATTGACAGTAAAGGTTGATCAACTTCTTGGACTTAGCCTAGAACACTGTATATAAGTACAGCATGGTGAAGTATGATGAAGTTCATCCCTATTAAAGCGAACGCAGGTATAACCGGATTTGAAAGCCCAGCGCAACTCTATTCCGAATTCGCTCTAAGTCTTGATGACTTACTCGTAAGCAAACCTTCAAGCACATGGCTAGGAAGAGCTACCGGTGACTCCATGGTCAACATTGGTATTTTTGATGGTGACTTACTTATTGTTGATCGTGGTGCAGACGCTATCCAAAATGACATCGTTGCATGCAACTTAAACGGTGAGTTTTCGGTCGTTCAGATCGACATCAATCAAATGAGCCTAGTGCTTGCAAATCATGGAATGACCCCCGTAAAAATAGTTGAGTTAGACACGTTCACTATGGAAGGCATAGTGATAAGCAGTGTGCGCCTCCACCGAATCCGCACAAAGATGACCGAATCAACTCGTTTTGAAATCCTACCTCAAGAGTACAGAAAGCTGAATAGCAAGATTGACGACATGTTAATTCATAACCCTTCTAGCACTTGGCTTGGCATCGCCAATGGAGAGTCGATGATCAATGTGGGCATTTTCGACGGTGACTTACTAATCATTGATCGCAATGAAAAAGCTACACAAAATGATGTGGTTGTTTGCAATTTGAATGGAGAGTTCACTGTCAAACTACTCGATATTCAAAACAAAAGCTTAGTTTCGGCCAATCCAAGAATGAAACCCGTACCCATTTCAGAGCTTGATATACTCTCTCTGGAAGGCGTTGTGATTAGCAGTATTCGACAACACCGAAGCTTAACCCAGATGGCAGTTGCCAGATGATAGCCTTGGTCGATGCAAATGCCTTTTACGCCTCTTGCGAAACCGTATTTCGCCCTGAATGGAGAAGTAGAGGTGTCGCCGTACTAAGTAATAACGACGGCTGTGTCGTTGCCTGCAATAGAAAAGCAAAGGCTCTGGGAGTCCAAAAATGGAAGCCGCTATTTCAGCAATCTGTACTACAGAGTAACGGCACCGCCGATAGCCAAGGTGTTATTTTTGTATCATCAAACTACGCTTTATACGCAGACTTAAGCTTGAAAATGATGGATGTAATTGGAGAGTTCAGCCGGACCAACACGTATATAGCATCGATGAAGCGTTCCTAGATTTCAAATCCTGTGAAAAGGCCATACCAGACCTAAATTCATACTGTGCAGAGATACGAAAAGCTGTGTGGAAAAGGGGTCGTATTCCTACATCAATAGGTGTAGGTGAAACGCTAACGATCGCCAAAATTGGGTCACACATTGCTAAGACATCTCGCGAATGGAAAGGTGTATGTGTAATCGAAACAGAATCAGAACGTAAACGCCTACTAAAATCTGTTCATGTTAGTGATGTTTGGGGTATTGGTAGTAGGTTAACTCGCCACCTCAAGCATATGGGGCTCGAGAACGCACTCCAATTAGCTAATTCAGATCCGAAGAAGATGCGAAAGGAATTCAGTGTCGAAATGGAAAGGGTCATTCTCGAACTCAACGGACAGCAGGCAAAAGCTTGGGACCAAAACGAAGTGACAAACAGCAGATATTCTCTACACGGTCACTAGGGGAGAGGGTCACACAAATCGAACATCTTTCCAAGCAATTGCGAAACATGCAGCTATAGCTTCAGCCAAGGCGCGTAAACAGCAATCTCTCGCAATGACAATGACCGTGTTCGCATCTACATCTTCTTTTGACAAAGAACCTCATTACAGTAAGAGCGTCACAATTAAGCTCGCATATCCAACGGCCGATGCAGGAAAAATAGTAGCAGCGGCTACTAACGCAGCCAAGCAAATATTTAGGCCCAATGTTCGTTTCTACAAAGTAGGGGTAGGACTCACTGAGCTAACCACAGCCAAGTACGAACAAACTGACCTTATCAACCAAAACCCTAACAACAAAAGTCTCATGACGGTTCTCGACGGGCTTAATACCAGGTTCGGGAGGGATACGCTTTTTCTCGCGGCACAGGGGATTCAAGAAAAATGGGAAATGCGACGGTCAATGTTGACCCCGCAATATACGACAAACTGGAAAGACCTGCCCAAACTGAAATGTAGCTAATCACACCCAGTTCAATTTCGGTCGGTATCGAAAACGACTAACTTACTTGAAGCCCACCACAACAGAGAGCAACCGGTTAATGGTGGCTTAAGATGGCAAAAGTAAACATGTCAACTTTGTGTAGAAAATAAAATATCTATTTATTAATCAGAGATATAAGCTGTTATCTCACGCATATCGCAAACTAAAACTTCTAAAAACATAATGAGTAAAGTCATGAATAAATTATCGGTTGTTCTGGTGTTAATTATTGGCATCACTGGCTGCAATTCTGAAGACGTTAAAGCCACAGGCAATAATTACCACACTGAATCAATTGAACCAGCGAGCAACAAAGAGTTAGACCTCGAGCAAGATTTCAAGAATTCGATTGCGAAATATCAATCTCAACAACGCAAAACAGTATCCATGGCTTCTGGCTTCGGTAAATGGGTAGCTGAAAACAACATCGACTTAAGTAACAAAGAAGAAGCATTGATAAAGTTTAGGGAGTTCGCCTTTGAAGAGTATGGGGTGGACACAGAAGTTGAGTCTGCCAAGCTGGCTAAGTATAGAGATGAAATGTTCAATCACTCATTTTTGGACATAACGGTAGACCAATCAGAACTATACAAGTAGGTCACTGAACCCAAAAACTACGAATAATTGGCAAGACACTCATTCTCATGACGGCAGTGCCACATCAACCCATAGCTGGGTAACTCTGATCGCCAGTAGCAACAAGCTAAGAAAGTAATCTGTTTGATATCGTGCGACCATGTTCATCAGACAGGTTACCATCATGAAACCGGATTTAAAATCAACCCTGCTAGACATCCAGCACTGGACAACGAAACTATCACTACCAACACTTAAAAAGATCGAGACACTTCAGAAAGAATTGATGGAGCACGTCTATGAATATCAAACAACCATTACTGAAGGCGGCATTCCGCGCAAAGCAATAGCTGATAAGCTTGGTTATAGCTCTAAAAACGCCATTACCCGTCGCTTAGGTCAACTGGTTCAACTGAACTATCTTCAGCATCAAGTAAAAAACACACGCTACGGTGTAATCCCTTTAAGCGCCTTCAAAATTCCCGTGTACATGGAAAGTAATTGGGAGAAGCCAATCACCGAAGCAATTGTTGATACACGCATGTTCTCAAAGCCCCCTCATTATGCAATTCAACTTACAAAACAACACGGTCAGCTAGGCGGCACCGGAACCATGGTCATCTTGCACAAGGGCCTTTATGCCCCTAAAGGTGGAACGCGCGCTGTAATCAGCCGCAATCTAGAAATTAACCAATGCACTGAAGATAGCCGATTACGTGGAGTATTTGACAGCATTGTTGTAGGCACTATCACACCGTTGAAGCAAGGTTAGAAAAATTGAAACAAGACCTTACATTGCAAAACAAATCTACAGAGCACCTGCTATTTACCTCAAGGATTCATTGAGTAGCCTTGCGGAAAGTATAGATGGACCAATTCAAACGTAACTCCTCATTTCTGCCCTGTAGTAATAGCCCACTAGCTTTATGTTGATTCAAATGAATCAACTTTAGTGAGTCAAATTGTAAGTTGATAACAATCAACATACATGTATGATTAATACTATCTCTCATATCATATTTTTTACTATGCTATCGATTACAGCACAATTTTTCTGTGCCTGTATCGCATCTATGTTTATCGAGTACCGAAAGCAACGGAAAGACAAGAAAAATCACCACAGCAAAGTGGTAAGGTATCTTCAATTCCGACAAGCTGATCGAAAATGTAGCGTGCAAGATTACTTACAGGTAGAAGAATACGTTGGTAAATATTACCAGGGCCAACTTCTGATCAACTATATAACGACCTTTGAAAATAGAAAAAAGGAAGCAGTCGACATTTACGACCTTATTCTGTTTGTTAAAAACCCCAAAAAGATGTCAAAGAAAATAGGCATCAACGTTCAGTAACTGGTAATGGTCAGTGATCATATGCTATTTTGAAAATGACCTTGCCAAGTAGGTCAACCTCAAACGAGAGGTAAATAGTCTATTCCAATCTTGCGTGGGCTCTAAAGTTATGCCCGATAGGCTTTACCAAAGTGCACTGCAAAGTAACATCTTGAGTAAACCCTATCTTCTTTCTATTACTAGAATCATTGCCACCAGCAACATCAGCATACGCTGAATGTCTACCGTGCAACATGCCTCAACATGAGATAAAACCGAGACTAAATGCCTGAATAGGCCAACACAATCAACATTTCTTAAACCAAAACTAGGACTAATAAAGTTCTTTCCTAATGGGTACCTACAACCGCCCATTAAGGGCAGTAGTACCTTCAAAACTTCGGAGCTACTTCAATGAACAATTTATTAACGTTGACACAATACCTAGCATCTAAACAACAAAAAGACTTACTTAACGCTCTCGAACCGTATGATAATTCGGGCTTATCCGTAGAGCATTTAGAAGAAAGACTAACTCAATTCATACCAACTACCACATTGTTTAAGCTTGCCATCAAACATGAAGACCAACTGCTCCTTAATGAAGCACTTTGGCGCGACATGCTTTGGAGCTTTAAACTACATCTTCGCAACGCAAAGGCACTCGATGAAATAGCAATACTTCCTTTTCATGGTTCCCGCCTCGCGAGAGATGGCGCTAAGGTACTCGTATCTTTAACTTACGTAGATGATCAATTCAATTCGGTAATCGCTACAGAATTGAAACCTGACGGGGTTCGTGTATCCACACACTACGAAACCTTCACAAGTGCCGCACAGCAAACATTTGCTCTTGGTTTTCGTGAGGAGTCAGATATTGGTACCTACAATAGACTTGAAGAAGAGTATTCGTTGGTATACCCACAAACTACGAAAAACTATCACTTCAAAGGCGAAGGGCTTTCACCGAATAGCACTAACCTAGAAAACCTTTGGCGTCATCTTTATCGCAAGTTCGTTTTAGATCGTTGCACTTCAGATATGCCTCAACAACTACAACGCCAGGAGTTCGTTCGCTATGTTCAACATAACTTAGTTCAACATGGCATTGATGACCATACAGGCATTTATATGCCTTTAAATCACTGGTTATTTATCTATAACGAATACACGTCAACTACAGAAGGGGAGTGATCATTATGTCTTGCGAACATTGCGAAGATGGATTGATATGTACAACCGGATGCATCACGAAAGGTCGAAAGATTAATTCAAATGCACATCGATACACATCAAAACCACGACCTCATCGTAGTAACAATGATGAATATCACGTCATTCATGTAGAAGAACATACTGGAGTTGTTGATTATGATTAAAATTGCACTCAATCAGTACCCATTCGAAGCTGAACTGCTCAATAGCTCGACCACTTCCACGTGGTTGCGTGATCAATTAACAGCGCTTGAAGGTATGTGCAGCGATGATTTAAGAACTTTATGTGAGGACTCGTACAAGCTAACAGCGGCTATCAAAGATAGAACCGGTGTAACTCGAGAGCCTATTAAGCCAAGTTTATTAACTGAGCAATCAGAAGACTTCGAGGGAGCCTACAGCTTTCTAGTTGAAGATATTAAACGCACTGAGAAAGCAATCGGAGTTACCGGCCACTCAGTGGTGGAAAAATATGAGTTCAGTTCCATCGAAAAACTAAAAGAAGAGTACATTCTTATGGCAAAACGTTACGCACAATTACTTGTTGATAACGGCCATGCTGAAGGTATGCAAGCAGCTATGGAAGATTTCATCGGATACATAAATCCCATGAAAAGACCGTCCTTAGACTGATATACAAAGCCAAAGTTGAGCAATAGCTCACTTTGGTTTTTTTTTGCAGAAAGGAAAGTAGGCTAAGTGATTCGAAATATGAGATAGGGAAAACCAATTAAATTACGTGGTTTCGTAATGACCTGAAAATCTGGGAAAAAATTTGAGGCAATAGGCCATCAACATATAGACACGCTTAATAAAATCCAACAATCTTCCTACTATTGAGTAGAGCAAGCGGGAAGATCACCAGAGGCGGTAACGTACTAACATGATTGGTTTGGTATAATGAAAACTACTAAAAAGACATAGTGAAAACATAGCATGACAGCAACGACGACATTCAATATTTACAAAAGTGCAATAGAAAGAGCAAGCAAAGAAATCTTTGGCTTTAAACTGCCTTTAGAGTCCAAAGGCGATCATGGTAAGGCGAAAAATCTTCTTGACCAAATGATCGTTGAAGAAGCTAGTCTAAGCGACCGAAGCCACCTAGAGCATTTTATCAATCAGTGGGAGGAAGCAAATTACGAAAAACTACCAGATTTGAGAGGGGCAGAATTATTCAAACACTTGCTGAGACAAAATAATCTAAAGCAAAGCTCCTTTCCTGAGATTGGAGACCAATCTTACGTTTCAAAGATCATAAGAAAAAGGGTTCCTTTACAACTTAGCCACATCAAACACTTGAGCCATCGGTTCGGGTTGCCTCAATCTGCATTTCTTGATTAGTAGAACAAATTTTATGAACCACTTCGACCGCTCTTTTAAAAACAATATTATCAATAAAGTTGGGGTTATCATATATGCGATATTTATACGACTATCTATTGCAAGTTTCTCTAGACATTTAACGTTAATACATAATTACACGCCCTTGTTTACCCCTATCAAACAGTATTAATTAAAATTAAAAACATAATGATAAATAGATTAAAACGAAATTTCCTAAAGATTTAACGACTGAATACATGTTAAGTGCTAGAATTACTTACACTTTGTAGTTTTCTTTTGGAGTAATGGTGTTCAGTCGTGGTTAATCAAGTTTCATTATTCAGAAGTGCATTTTCAAGTCGCGCTAAACTGCCTTGTCGAATCTCATACTATCCTAACTCGATCAATCCAACGGGGTTTTACACTTACATTCCTCATCCGATGGGAAAGCGATTTGCCATCCGTAAGTTGTTTAACTTCGATTTGGCAACTTATTTCGATAATGAAATTGCATTTTTTTCAGCTGTATATTTTTCTTACAGGGTAGGGGTACTTGTATGGGGTAGGGATTGGTCAGACTCAAAAAAAATGACCCCTTCAGAGTCTCTTACTCAACACCTTAGCGAACCAACCGGAATTACTGACATAACTGAGATCATTATCAATGAGTCAGATCCATACTTCAACGTAGAATGGCAACAGTTAGGAACTAAAAAAAACCAGGAGTTCTTTTACCAGAGAGGTAACCAGTCATCGAGGAAATTTGCCTTCTTCAGTGCTATCTGCTTTAAGACCAAAACATTAGAAACCGAACTAAGACTCAAATACATGGTTAGAGAAAGCAATTTGGTTTCAGAATCTTTTCTTCGCGCCGATGACATTGAATCTTTCTTTTTTGATACTGTACGAAAACTCAATTGCACAGACATCCAATTTTCAGCTGAAGAATTAACTGAGTTTTACAAAAAGATCTAGTTACTACTGAAAAAACTCAAGCGCCGCCTGGCCTAAACCTTGTTTTTATCAGAACGCTAGAATATCATAATCATTGTCACATCAAGTTGTGAACGATTTTCTAAGGCCTGTCGCCATATTGCTTCGCCAGATAAGCAACTCAAGTATTCATCTTGAGAAGAAACATATTCTGCGTGGGCTCTATTCTTATATTCCAAACTTTGTAGATGGTTTAACAAAGCCACCCCAAGTCTTTGTTAAACCCTCTCCCTTTCTAATTTTAGAATCAATGCCACCAGCCACATCAGCCATTCGCTGCATGTTTAATGTGACATCGTGTACTCAGCATGGGAAAAACCGAGAAAACACTTAATACAAAATTGATAAAAACCAAACTCCCAAGGCGCTTTTTACCTGCCGCTTAGTACTTCTATTTACACGAAGCCACTAGCAGTAGATAGCCTCAGAGATCATCACAGTACGATCTTGCTATTTGCACTTTCGAAAAACCTTATTTTTAAACTTAATCATTGGAATAAACCCCAATTGAACCCCATGGGATCTCAACAATCCCTTAGGGATAGTTGGCCCCATTAAACCGAAACAATGGAGCTACAACAAAATGAAATTATCCAACTTCCTGAACGACACACAAGTTCAATCACGCATATGTAGTTTTTTCAAAACTGAAGAACCACTAAGCGCTGTAATTACAATGATCGAATACATGCCACAAATGTTCGTATACAACCCTAACAGGCTGCCATTGGACACCTTAGACTTAGATGCAAAAGTTTGGGAATTCGTCATCATGGATTACATAACGAGCGCAGAACGTGATTCCAATGTAGTTCAAGACATCGAACAATTGCCATATATCGCGATCAATTATGATATCGGCGCATTAGTTGAGTTCAGTCATAACGATGCGAATGATGAGTTTTTGGTTACCGAAATCTTTAAAGATGGTCGTATTATCGAAAACTATTTTCCTAACTTTCACATGGCAAACAACTTCACTTACCGTCGCGGTTTTCGTGATGCTTTAACTCCATCTGAATTCCATACGGAAATGAGTTGGAACTTTAATGCCTTGTTTTGCGAAGCTTATGAAATCTATCACAAAGCTTATAAAGTTCAGGCGCCAAGCGAGACCAACATTGAAATGTTCATCAGTCAGGGGTTACGCAGCAAAAAGACCATTAGCAACATCAAATTACACTCAGAAGATGCTAAAGCATTTATTGCTTGGTTCGAAGACCGATTGAACGCAGGATCAAAACGATGTAATGACACAATAAAGTTGGACTCATTTTGTCTTACTAATTTCATGTGGTTTGATATGTTCATACTGTTCATTGATGAATCAAGCGTCGTTATTGGTGATTATGTGGATGCAACCGCGCCGACACCAGTATGAGAAAGGGATGCAACACCACTTGTTGCTCGAATCTAAATAGCAAGTAAATGAGACAGCGTATGAATGCCCATTAGCAAGCTTCGTTATCACATGCTAACAACCAACTAAGGGACGTTTTCTAAACTAATCCTCAAAAACCCTGTGGGTACATCATCCCACGAGGGAAGGTGTATTCACCGGCCACCAAAAATTAAACCGGAGCTACACGAATGAAACTTCTAAACTACCTAAGCAATACCAACCTAACTCCTCTCATCTCTGAAGCATTACGTTGCGAATATAACGATTCGGCTGATGATTTTGCGAAAAAGGTTGTTACAGACCAAATGCTAATGAGTCATTTGTACCTACGATTACTCAACCCACAAAAAAATGAACCTATTGACATAGATCTACCAAAGAACATATGGGATGCAATATTTGCGAATTACTTCTTCACACTGTACCAATCTGCTGAAGTACTTGAATGCGAATCCCAGATACCGTTTTATGCCATTACCAAGGATAAATCACGGATTGCTTCATTCGATTTTGGTGATTTCTCAGAATTCAATATCACTGAGCAAGTAAGACCAGGCATCGAGCATACAATTATCTTTGATGATTTTGCTAAAGCCAACGAGTACTTGTATGAAAGCGGGTTTATTGATGAACTAAGTTACGAACAATATCAAGAGCACATGCTACGATTTGATTGTCCTTTCAGGAGAACAACTTACACTTTATTTTCCGAAACCCTAACAATTCGACCTATAAGCAAATCATTTTTGGAATTCTACGCATACAAACTCCAAAACCTTGCAAATATTGACCCACTAATTGCAATAGAAATGAAACCGCTTGAGAAAGAATTTGAGGCTTGGCTGCAAGCCCGTTTGGACATTGCAAGTAAATCGATAGCTCAAACGTACCCAATTACACATCTATCCGTAGATGTCGTAGTGTGGGAGTATTTGTTGAGCATCTACATTAAAAATGGCGATAACTGCATTAAGCTACGTCCTTATTTTGAGCAGCAAGCAAACTCAGAATAGAAATTAATGTAGACAATAAAAAACATATAACTCTAACCTATTACCAATAGCTAGAAGGGGTCACTCGGTGCTCCGTGAGCACTTTGTGAACCCTTAAGCTGGTACGATATACCACAACTAAATCCCGAATTATTATTTGGGATTTTTTTATTTCTGATACACGATATTCCTATACTCATAACAGAACTCTATAAGTAACTTGAAACTTTAAGCTGAATATCATAATCTGAAATAACAATTGGATTTTCTTTCCAATTAGGCTTATTTAAAAGTCCATTGCTCCGCCAGATGAGCAATCATTGAAATTCAATGTGACCATTCTGAGTGGGCTTCTATCTTGTACCTAAAATACCACCTCCCTACAGGGATTAAGTTGAATGAACATTTTTGATATCAAGGCCTTTCTAGATAGCGCTAAGAAAAATGGCGAATCACGTATCGTTGCTATTGATTTAGAGAGGAAAGACGGTGGGCGAGAAATGGTGACTTTTGGCCATGGCGAAATAGATTTCCTAAACTCCACTCTTGGCAAGTCACCGAATAGCTATCCCACTATAGTCGAAGTAAACTCTAAAGACGCGCCAACGATTACGCTTGTGTATGGCCAATATCGACCTAATTACAGCGATCTAAAGGACCAATCCCTTATAACTGAGAATTTAAAGCGATTACTGTGCAAGCCTTTGGTTACAATAGATTCTGGGACTGACCATTACTATGCAGTCAAGTTTAAAGTACTTGATTTCAAATTGGTCGAGGAACAAGTCATCGCGTACTGCTCTCATTGCGAAGAACCACATGAAACTAATTATGTTGCTTTCGCTTTGCTGGTGGAAATTCACCAAGATTTGCAAATCGGAGACCTTAGCTACGGCTGCCAAGTCGCATTTCATGCAGACCCCGATATGGATGTGGTTGGTAATTTCTACAATCGAGAAGGTCTCATCGTCCTTGATCTGGAAGAATCAGAACTAGATTCGACCACCTTGAATGCTGATAATTGGCTAAGTAGCATCAAACTAGATAAAGCAAAATTGGTCTCAAAATACATCTAATTTTGAGTTGGGTTGCATAAAGTGACCCATTTTCGGATAGGCTTTACCAAAACCAACATTAAGTGAATTTTGTTTGAGTAAACCCTATCTTTTTTCTTTTTATTAGAATCATTGCCACCAGCAACATCAGCACCTCGCTGAATGTCTAAAGTGGCAACATGCCTCAACATGAGATACAACCGAGAAAAACGCCTTAACTGGCCAACAAACCTAACCAAACACAAACCAAACTACCCACAGGGAACTACGACTCCCTTTGGGGAAAAGTAGTCCCTATTTATAGGAGCTACAAATGTACCAAAAAATTCTTAATGCCAACCTAGTCACCATCAATGGTCAACTTAGATCTTGTCGCTTTTCAGATTTTTTTAAAGACGAAATCCTTTCAACAATGAACAATGATTCCCTTTATCGAAGAAAAACTGAAGATCGATCATTTCAGGCCGCTCAACTCGCAGCAGGTTTAATAGTTGATGAAGAATTGCACTTTAACTTAGCTGCACTTATGAGTGTTAACGTTACAACTGACATCATGTTTAACCAAACCGTTCGTATGACAATTCCACAATTTCATGGTGAGGAGACATTCGATTTGGTTTTCCATCCAGCTAACTACAAAGTCACTAACCTTGTTACAGCAATTACAGTGGATGGATGCTTACTAAGCGATTCTAATTGTCCTGATGACGCTTTCAATTCTGCTACATCATTGAATTTGATTTATGACATTGAAGATAAACAGCCATACCTCTTTTATTCAAATAGCGAAGCTTTGGCTGAAGCCGCTGAGTTACAACATCAGTTAGGCCATTCATACTTCGTTGCGACTAAGCGAATTAATACTGAGCTAGAAGAGGGTTGCGGCTATGCTAAATAAATCTACTGGTATCATTCAATTAGACAAAATTTCATTCCCGGTATTTGACAATGGAAGCGTATCCGTTGACTACATCAAACACCTGATTGATCACCACTCAACTCATACGAGCTACAGTTGCGATCAACACATCATCCTTATTGATAAGGGGCTTGGTGTGGAGTTGGAAATTGAATTGGATGAAGGTTCGATAAACTTCCCTAAGATGAACTTCGACAAACTCATCGATCAACGCGGCAAAACCATTACGGATTGCTGCTTAATTGAAGAAATCATGATTGACCTCGTTTGCGCGTTCTTAACGAATGATTCAGATGAACTATCCATTAATGATTTGACCATCGTTCATTAATCACCCTGACGGGCAAGCTTGCCCTGTTATCGGTGCGGCTCCGTCTTAATTTTTAGGAGCTATATAGAATGAAGCCAGTAAAAGTAACCCCCAAAACCTATCGTATTGTTAACAAGTTCAAACCTGTCTATGTGTACTATCCGCAATCAAACAAGCGTGAAACTGCGTTGCTTGATCATGATAATAAGCTGGTAGGATTTACACAGAACCACGTCTACCACCCACAATGGGCTCTCTAGCGGCTCAACAGATAGAAAATGAAGCACAGGCCTTGGTCGAACGTTCAATAAACTATCAATTTGAATGTCGCCATTCTCATGGCCACCAATACATTTTAGGTTCAATAAATTAACCACCCAATCGGGCTACTTCCCGAGTTGGGAAGTAGTCAATTTAAATTCAACATCAAGAGACTACTATTATGCTAAATCACTATATCGACCAAACAAAATTCAATACTATCCTCAGCAAAACTAATCACCTTCAAAGGTTTTATCAAGACACTAAATGTCCATCTTGCTGTATGGGCCAACCTATGAACCTCTTATGTTCCTGTCTTGGTTATGCCAATGCAATCAAGGAAATCGCATTGAGTTGCAGTAAAGAGGATTTGTTAGAAAAGCCCGGTCAACACTCAAAAATTACTTCTGTAGTATTTGAGATGTTCTTGCCAATGAGTTTTGACTCAATGGTAGAAAGAATGAATGAGTCTGACGCCAAATCACTAGAGGAGGGAGAAGCAGCTGTTACTATCGAACCACTAGTTGAACTAACAAAACCTTCTTTTAAGTATTTGGGGGTAAAAGTGAATGGTAACTTAGTATACGTAAGTCCTACATTCACCTACTCAAATTGTGCTTCGATCTTAGAATCATACATGAACTCACACTAAGGTTGCCGCAATGAAAGATCATTCAAACCACAAAAAATACTACGCACTTTCTCCGAAAGATTACGCTATGATTTTCGAAGAAGATAATAGTTCAGACAAGCTGATAAGTAACAATAAGGCTTACATGATTGAACTCGGTTTCAAGTTTTTCAATAACAATGAAGAACTTCTTCAAGCCGCTGTAAAATCTCAAGGTCTTACTAGTCTGGAAGAAATTGCAGGTAATGAAATTGAATTTACTCAAAACAATGAAAGTTGGACTGAATCTATGCATGCACGTGGCATCGACATCGACCTAGATGACACCACTTCAGAGACCTACATCGAATACTTTGCCAACTTCACTTTATAATTTAAACCTACCACAAGGGTAATCATACCCTTGGGCATGATTACCCTTTATATGAGCGCTAATCATGAAAAATCAATTCCATATTCGAAAAGTACATAAAAATGTTATACCTCTATACCGCGCCCTCGAACTTCCAACCCCAGTCCACCAGCATGGCGACAAAGGCTTTTGTCAATCATACGCTCACGATAAGTGCGCTATTTTTGCATACTCCGTTTCTCGTGTTCTCCACGGGTCATGTCTCAATTACGACATAACTGTTGTTCTTGCTAATGGCTCTATTCCTGTGCACTGGTATATGTCATATGTAACGAATCGAAACAACAAACGAGCTTTTATCGATGCCTACGGTATTACTTACGATGAACGTAGTATCTGGACACGATATGGTCTTGAACCAAGCGAAGACGCTACAGGTTTAGTTTCCTTTAAATTAGGTGACAACTCTGATGCTTGGGAGGACTTACAAAGGACTGTAAATATACAATTGGGTGGTATGTCTCACAAATTATGGGAGAGCCACTATAACGATATTGCTACACGATTTGGTGAGTTAATGACTGACAACTTAGCTATTGTTGAGAACCGAGAACCTATGTTCTTTTGGTCTATGCAAAACGAAGCTGTTAGGTACCTTAACTGGCTGAAAAAACAACCTTGGTTTATCGTACGCGATGACGATAGTAAGTCAGAAATGACTTCATCTATTGAAAAATTAATCGTGGCTTTAAAGCGAAATAAGAAACCAAACCTTCTTTGGGAGTACGCAGTAGACCACTGGATGACAACCGACCTAGAACACGACCAAGGCCCTGAATCATGGCAATGGATCTATTCTCAGATCGACTCATTCCGTAGTGCTCGCGACATAATGTGTTCCCACACAAACACATCAACCAAATAAACAACTAACCCATCAAGGGCACATTTATTGCCCTTTGGGTAGTGATGTGCTTAAGGAGCTTAAAATGAAAAATGAACTTCAACTAAAACCTAAACTTTGCACATCTATCGAAAATATTAACCGTAATATCAATCACTTCTTTCTAGTTATGACATCAAAGGCTGTGGTAGGAGGTAACTTCTATCTACAACCGGACTTTGACGCCGATCATTACACAGACATTGTTTCTAAAGCGATCATGTCCCGTGATATTTCGCCTGAATGTTCAAAGCTTCTTATTGAAGCTCTTGCAACAGTTCATTGCGAATGCTCGATGATTAATAAATGTTTGCGTAAACAAACACTGAATCGAGAAACCTGCAAAGAAGCACGAGACCTTATAAAAAAGGTTGGAAAAACAAATGTAGATATTGATATTTATCTAACAGAAATAGAAGCAACCGAACTCGAGATTGTCGAGATTATGCTTCAAAGTGAAAAACCAAATTTTAAAATGAACCCTAAGAATGATCACTATCCTTTGGAATTACATAAAGCAGGCTACCAAGACGGTTACCGCCAACGTTGGGTTGAGTTAGCAGATGAAATTATGGCTACTTACCCTACAGCGAAAGGCATGAACGTTTTAAATGAAGCTTTTAATATGCTTGACCGCATAATAGAAAATTTCGTGATTAGCTCTGTAAACATGCGAACAGTCGCATTGAAAGACATAAGCGGCATATACGCACAGAAATAATATTAATTAAACCCAAACGATGTTTGGGTTTTTTTTTGGCTTGAATTTGCTGGGGTGGTACAAGAAATTAAACTCGCGTGGCAAAGACGTAACATGCTCAAGGGGTTATAATAATGACTCAATCCTGATAGAGAACTCTAATGAATAGAATAACAACCCATGTTGAGCTCCGCACCATCCTCCGCGATGCAATTAACGCGAACGGCGTAGAAATTCCACTGTCACAGCGCACACAAAAAGGTCTAGAACACTTCAAGGCAACGAATGGTTTGCTATACACAATAATGACATTAAATTCCGACGCCTCTGGGATAGACACTGCAACAAACATCAGACCTAAAGCTCCGCTAGTCGAACTTCAAGACAATCATAGTCTGGCCTTAGACGTAGAACTAACAAATACTATAGAGCCTACCAAAGAAGCGGTTCTAGCATTTTTTTCAACAACATTACTCGCTTTTCGAACGACCACGCATTAGGTATAAAAAAAGCGCTAAATTTAGCGCTTTTTCATTCCGAAGGTTAGTTATCTAAGCCAACCCATGTTTGAGTAGAAGTGCCCCACCTATATGGCCCATCAAATTTGCTATCGATGACACCTTTAGAATGAACATAAACAACGGTCCCAGCATCCTTACCTGAGTAAGATGCTAAAACATTACTGAGGCTAGAATCACCTACAGAAGATTGTAGAGCATTTAAAAAGGAGGCTGCTGAACCTGTATTAATATTAATGGAGAACATGTCCTTATCACTCATGCTCGCGATTTTACCCATGAACAGAGAAGAGGCATAGTCAGCTGCAGAAAAGGACTCAGTTGTGTATTCCTTAGTATCATAATCACGGAAGATCACTTGAATCTCACCACTTGGTGCAGATAGTCGGTCAGACTCCAACAAATTGCGGCACTTAGTCGAATCAGAAGGGCCACAAGCTACGGCTTTCACATAGCGAAGATCATCCGGTGAATCAATCCAAGGTAGCTCAAGACTAAACCCTGCATTATCAGGCTCTGGCGCGTGAACCGCAAACGGAATAACAGTACCTGTGGGGATGATGTCAACCATGAAGGAATTGGTAGAACCAGGAGCCAACTCTAAACCATCATAGATAACCACAGTTTCTGGAGAGTTATCCGTCGTAACAATCATCTCATGAGGACCTTCAACCAAGTTGTTCTCTCCTGAAGCTAATGGTGGAAGTTCGACTGAAACAATGTGATTGTCATCGCTGTCCAATAATGGGGCTTGACTTGGAAGCAGCGTAAATTTTGGTGTTAAATAATCATCCTTATCACTAGGTATCACTTGAAGATCAAATGCACCCAAAGAAACTCGGTTACCATTACTGTTAACTGCTGTAATTCGAATATCACTGTGAACACCTAAATCACTTACACTGGGGGTCATAATTATGCGTGAATTAACATCATCGTAAGAAAGGAAGGATGGGCTATTCTCAACCATTATATTCGGCTTAACGAAGCCATCGCTAAACTGACCTCCGATTTCGACATTCACCGCGTAAGATTTACTAGCAATCAAGTGAGATGGGAGAGCAGCATTGAGCCCCGATGCCAATACATGAAGTGTGACATCTCCTTCGGCTTCAATACCATTACTGTCCAACACTGCGTATTCAAAATTTTGAGTCCCATTTTTATCGGGCATAGGTTGATAATCAAAGCTGCAGGGTGGAACGAAAGTAACTTTGCCATGATCCGGTTGATTGACCAGTCGACAAGTATGAGTCTCGTCAGTATTTCCATCGGTCCAAGAACCGGTGATACGTGTAACTTTGCCCTGATCGACATCCATTTCAATATCCGCCGGAATAGGGGGGTGTAGTTCTTGGATTGAATGATATCTAACGTGACTTTGTGACCAGTTTATGAACCCGAATCGACCGGGCTTTACAGCTTCTGTTTCTACATCGAAAATCACCTTATCATCAACACTGGCGATAACTCGCCCCGGCTTTAGCTGAACTTGGAAGTTATAGTACTGGTTATGCGTCCAACCTTTACTGCGATCGCGGGCTAAAAGTGTAGTTAGAGAGGTGTTGCCTTCATGGATATCCCAACCAAGAGTCTTAAGCTGATCCAAAGATCCTCTCGAGTGGATCAGAGAATAACCCTTCTTCGCAGTACCTTGGTCGGCTTTCTTCCAATCAAAGATTATGAACTCGGAGTCGCTATAACTGACAACGAAACCTATATAGTCATCATCGGATGATGTTTCCACTTTTATGTCCCCACGAAAAACGCGGTAATCATATGATTGATCAGACACATAGGCTGTTGGATGGCCATTAATGGACTGAAACACTGAGTGCCTGTCAGCTGACAAGCTCCATGTTCCATTGGCTGGGCTACCTTCTTGTTTCCAGGTACCCAAATCGACCATTGCGGCATTTGCACATCCAGCAGCGGCAGCTAGGGCTGCTAATGCTAATATTCGTCGCACAAAATATCCCTTAATGCGTTATTAATTAGATAGAAAAGAGTATTGTGGAGATGCTACTTCCTATAGTACATGTCTATAAAATAAACATCAATGTGAGACTTGGTTGGCTCGATCTATTAATAAATACGATGTAGTATGCATAGGCAGTCTCCACGAAACCCCATTTTGAATCAACTTTTGACTCAACACATGACTCAACACATGACTCAACGGTATCACCGCCTTTAGTACGTGTTAACGAGAATCTATGATGAATGAACACAAGACAATACTTAATTGGCAAGTAGAAATGCCTAAAATCACAACTCAAGATCCAAACTCGACGCTATCTACTATTCAGATAGGCCCGACAACGACATTAGAACTTGTTGTGGTCCAAGGGGTAGAACTTTTCAATTTAGTAACAACTAAAATTGACACGCGTGATGAACACCTTGCTATTAGCATTTCAGAAGTAGAAAGCGGTGTGATTTTAAACTTAGTTGACAAACACACCCTTCAATCCACAAGCCGTGTAGCAGAGATTAAGCTTAATAAAGAGCAGATCGCCAGCATCAAATCAGCTATTGAACTTAAAATTGAAAACTTAGCCGCTTAAGGACTACCAATGATCTCAAAGAGACTGCCTACAAGGGTTAATGGCATTAAACCAATTGTCCTTACGTCATTATTTGCCTCAATTATCGCTTCGAGTTTCCATGCACACGCTGTAAGTCGACTGGTTCCTCATGAGTTTGTTGACCATTCGGAAGACGTGTCGATTGATAACAAATCAAAAATAGGTCTAGCAACAGAAGTTTACCTCAAAGACTATAGCGATAGTCCGACACCTGGAATTGTAACTGGCGAGATATTCTCTATTCAAGGGAACTTAGCTGTTGGTTCACAAACCGTAAACTTCACACTCAACTCGAATTCAACACAAACTTATATCGTGAATGACGTTATTGTGCGGCCTGGCCAAACCATAACAATGGTAGTAACAATCCCCGAAGATGGTCGCCTACGCATTCCGTTCAAAGGAACAAGTCCTCAAGACGGTAAATTTGACTACACCATTATTATTCCTGAATTAGTTTCTATAATCGATAAAGTACCCGACCTAAGTGTTTACGATGCTTCCATCCTAGAAGGAAACAGCGGTCACAAAAGTGTAGAAGTCGAATTTGCCATAGACGTTAAGTATGGAAGGCCTGTTTCGTTTAACTACATAACCAAAGACATCGACACAGCAAGTATCGCTGGTGAGGCTCGTAACTTAGCATACGACCACTATAACAATCCGTTCATCTCTATAGTTGATAACCCCAATGGTGGTCGGCTAGTGCTAGATGGCGGTTTTCCAAAAATGTATAATAATTCCAATGGCTTAGGTGATACTTGGCTCTATATGCGCAACGTATGGGACTGGATCAAAACCGATAACTTTGGCAACGGCGTTTTATTACTAGGTGATAAACCTGCTAGTCATGGTGGTAACTACAGAGTAAAAGATTACAGCGGCGGTGCAGGCTTTGGTAGTTCATTCACAACATGGGCAAGTAACAATGGCATACCAATATCTATCAAAGATGTAGATAACTATGGCGGGTTCGGAAATGCGAACATTTCTCTAGCTGAACTTAAAAATTACCAAGCTGTGATAGTTATGGGGTCAGAAACATCGTCCTCAAACGCTTTTACTCAATCAACAATCTCAGCGTTTGGTGATTACTCTAAAAGCGGGGGTGGCATTATGCTTATCACTGATCACGACGTTTTTCAGGGTTCAGTAAATCAGATCGCATCCAATTTTAACCTTCGATTCTGGGGAAATGTGAATAGAGCTCCGGTGCTGGTTTCGGATCTTATTGCACGATATGGAAATCACCCTTTGTGGGATGGGCTAACCGTGGTGCCTGCGGGTGGTTCAGAAGGGAATGTAGATATCAGTGCCGTTGATTTCAGTCAAATTGACTATGAAGGTGTTGGTGGACAAGTAACCTTCGCTCCCGGTGAAACAAGCATTAAAATTCCCATTAAAATTTATGGCGACACAATCAAAGAACAAAACGAGCGCTTCAGCGTGAACGTTGAAAACGTCGTAAATGCGAATCCTCTAGACACTCAAGGCATTGTTACAATTTTAAATGATGATTAGATGGGAATTGATTCAAAATGCACATTCGAAGAAAAATACAACAGATCTTCACAGTCTTACTTTTAATCTTTACTTGTGATGTCTTAGCGAACGTTCACTACATCGAAACGAATGGTGAAAATAAAAGGTTCAAAGAAGGGGTTAACTTTCTTCCTAACCATTCAGGTTTAAGACTTCATCTAATTTCAGGCCTAGATCGTCGCGTGGTTGTAGATATTACATCCGAAAGCGGTACTAACTCATACGACCTAGGAGTTGTCGGAATAAGAGACTCACTGGAAGTAAATGATGAAAAATTTTACGGGAAAACCCTCGTAATTGGACACCTAGTTCAAAATGCTTACACCATAAATGTCACTCAACTTGACACACAGGGCAACATTATAAGTGCAACTGTGCAGCAATTAACCGTTGATGAAGCACCTCCAACTTTAGGAAATATTTTCTGGAATAGCTTTGCATATAAATTGAGTAACGTACCTAACCATCAATGGTTAGGCGACTTCGAGGTTTGGAACTGGGGTGCAACCAATGTAAACGACCAATTATCTGGTATAGATAAAGTCATGGTCTACGCAACAAATAGAGGAGAAACCACACCTCTAAAAACGCCCATTGAAATGGCATACAATCAGGTATCTAAAGAGGCAAGGCAGGGCGGAGCCCCTAATATATTTCCGACCTACGAACGAGATTACACGATTCATATCGATGCCTACGACAAAGCGGGAAATATAGGTAAAACAACAAGAGATATCACTTGGACTGGTCCGGGTTACCTTCCCGAATTAGTGGGCATCAATGACGGAACATATTCTGGGAATTTTCTACCCGGTTCACCATACACCGGATACAAGGCATATACACCCGGTATGGAGGTTGGAAACTACAATTTCAAATTGGTATATCGAATGCCATATGAATGGGCTAATCCTGCAAATCCCGGCAGACTTTACAGCTATTGGGGTCAATACAATACTACCGAATATGTTAAAGATGGGTACGCCTACTTTCATGTACAATCCGTGTATTCAAAGGGTGACCCGAGAACGCACGAAATTTCAATTGGCCGTCATGATCGCTGGGTATCTCACTTCCTATATCACGATTTAAATCTAGCCCCACATCTAGCAAAGCAACCTGTCGCAGTAAAACAAGAATACTTCGTTAATGGAGTAGGGTGGGTTAACTACGGGCACCATATGTTAGGGTTGGCGAATCAGAATGATAAACCAACTCAATTTAGAGTTACCGCAGAACCCAGACCATATATCCAAAGAGTGTTCATACAAGAGCACGGTGCCGGAGGTGGGTATTCCAACTGCGTCATCCCGGTAAATGGTACAACCTGCCAAGCATCACTACCTACTCAATACGTTGACTGGAAAGGTGCTAACCCTGCAATACCTAATGATCTAATTCTTGTTCGTCATTTTTGGATGAACAAAATCGTAAAAGATGATTTCAGGGCTTTGAAAAGTTCTAATCTAGGAGGTATGAATTTTACCGTCGACAAGACAGTACCTAGGGTGACTAAATCGTTAAAGAAACCATATTCGAACGAGTACCAAATTTATGCTTTAAAGGACTTTTCAGGTGAGGACTGGAACAGGGTTCAGATGTCTAAGGTCGGACTTAGAATAACTGACACTTCAAACAAGACAATCGATGTTTGGGTAGACGGTAACAAAGGACAATTCAGCTTGAATGGTAAAATCGTTCCTCTAGGCGGCGCATTTATGGACGAATCAATACCGCTACCACAACTGGATAACGGGTTATACAACATAGAACTAATGGCTCAGGATACTGCTTGGAATATAACCACGGTAGATTTAGGCCATATCCAGTACGAAACAGAAAACCCAATTATTGAACTGGGTACAATTGAGAACATACCGCTACAAAATGCCTCGATAACAAAGTTAGATCAGATATTATTTAGCGTAAATGATGCCAATGATTACTTAATAGAGTCCGTCCTACTTACTGGCGGTGCTGCTAACGATGAATTTGAACTAAAACTGGTTGCAACTGGAAATGACAATTATAGAGTTGAAACTCCAAGAGTCTTTCCGACATTGATTGAAAATGAATGGTACACATTAACTGTTGCAGCAGTTGATGATTTCGGTAACCGAACCATTGCTAATAGTATTTTCAAGTACATACCAGAAAACATCATCACTTTGGGGTCCCTCATAACATTACCGGTGAGTGTCCCACTCCTTAAACACGATGATAGTCCGGTTACATCGCTAACCTTCAACCCTATGACAGTTGAAGGCGGGCAAATGGCATCAGGTATACATGACTATTACCTGACAGTTAGGAGTGATTCAAAGCTCCCTATTACAGTTGACGGCGTATCTATTAGTCCGGGCGAAACAAAACTTCTTTCGGTTGATTTTGGTGAAGGGGATAGGCCAGTTACCATTCCTGTAGCAACCAGCAGTTCTATCATTGCCACATCAGATATAATGGTGGAAATCCCGAAATTAAGTTCGAAATATGAGTGATTATTCGGCCACTAATTTGCCACCATAAAGCGATTCAATAGATCAAAAAAAAGCAACGCTTTTGACACAAAGCGTTGCTTTCAAAAAATAAATCAAATCATGATTACCATTTTTCAATGATTACGTCAGATATGACAAACTCACCATCGACTAAAGTTAATGAAAAATCAACGTTGAAAATATCATACCCGTCTACATCGTTAAGTTGGTTCGAATATTGAATTGAGTTGCCGTCTATTAGATTAAATAAATCTTCATTAAAAGCGAAGTCATTGAGTATCTGTTGCTCAAATGATTCAAGCTCTGTGCCTAAAAACGAAAGAGAGTTAATGGCCAAAGTTTCAGTGTCGACAAAATTAACCGAAGCGAAAGAGCTGTTTGTTGAGCTCGAGTAGTCATCCCAATCAGCTACGACCAAAGAACCAGTATCTCCAACATCACCAATAATGTCTAAATTAACATAATCAACAGTATCGATATTATTGGCATTCAAAACTAACTGGATAGTGTCTAATTTATCATTGATTAAGATCCCTGTATCACGGATTTGACCAAGATTACCCCGTTTGGCTACGTCAAGTGAATTCAAACCTGCAGAAGTAAGGAAGAAATCACCCAATACACTTGTTTGGTTAGAAACAGGATTGAACGCTGACAAAGTAAACGAACTTTCAGGATATTTAACATTAGAGTAGAGCACATTATCTAAGTATATCGCAGGATCAAATAGTTCATCCTCAGAAATTTCAACGGTTCGATCGTAACCAATCAATGAGTAATGGTCGCGTTCACCTTCAACTAGAACCAATTCACCCGCAATAATTTGGGTGTCTTTAATTTGACCATTGCGAACGACGTTTTCAGAAAAGTCGTTTTTCTTTATGGTTATGTTATGTTCCAAACGGTTACTTGATAAAGGCCATCCCGGAATGAACTTATAGGTGGAATTTTCAACCAAAGTACCAGCATTGTATACTTTTACTTTTTCCCCTTTATAACTATCTAAGTATTCAAGTTCAAACTCAGAATTGAGAGCATAGGCCACATTAAGTGAATCAGGATGATTGATGAAAATCAGAGGCTTACCAAAAAACAGCGTTGAACCACCGCGAAGATACTCGTTTAAGATAGAATAGTCACTTAGAGCAACAGGAGCCCCTGTGGCACTTCTTAAAGTAATCAGCCTGCAACCTTCTTTGAAAGGTAAACTGGCAATAAAAACATTCTCGGCTAAGCGATTTACTAGATCATCAGGAGTAACAAAGGAAGGGACAGCACAAGCTGGTTTCCATTTAGACCCGGCAGTGGCATCCTTCATAGTAACAACATCAAGTCGTTCCGATTGCGAGTCAAACTCTAAATGATATGCTCGTGGCAAAAGTTCTTGGGCATGAGCAACACCAGAAATCAAACAAATTGCGATTAATGATGATAACTTTTGAATTGATGTATTCATGGGTTCCTCTTTTATGAATTAGGGATACTGACTGTCGTAAGCATTGATGGAGCTTATGGATGACAGACTATGTTAAGCTTGTTGTTCGAGATGCGCAACATGATGCAAAGCTTGCTTTATAAATTACCTATTTAGATCACAATCAATGCGTATTACATTGAGACTATAGTCATTTCCTATACCGATGATAGCTTGAGTGGTATAGACTTATTAGCATGCCGGCGCCGACCAAGACTACAGTCATAACAACATCAGAAATCAAATAATACACAGATAAGCATGATTATCTGCATGGACTTACAAACAGTTCCAATTCGGTATCACAAAGCAATGATCAGCAATAAGAAGTAAAACCATTAATATCAGCAAGCTACCCCAGATAACTGTAATTATCAGGGTAAGTATAATAGGTAAGTTATCATGTTCGATTACAGAAACCTCGATGATCTGGTTAACCCAAACCTGACTATCACTTCTGCAAAAAACCACAAAGTAAAAGCTACTAAGATGTTCTACCTCTATGGTTTTATTCTCACCGTAGTCTCTACACTTAGTGGCTCTTACGCTATTGGGAGTTTATTCATTGATGAACTGGATAAGTACACTACGGCGACCGCTACACCCATAGCATTCCTGATATTCTACCTGATTGATCGAATGTTTTATTGGAGTAAAGTTCGTAATCTCTTCACGGACTTTCTTAGTGGCGAACCTTACAACCTTACAACCTTACAACCTTACAACCTTACAACCTTAATTAAACCCACATTCGTATAGGCTCAGCAACATGAAAAGACTGATCATCAATTGTGCAATTTTTAGTGCACTTGCAATAATTTCTAGCTCTGTTTCTGCAAGTGCAATAATTTCTAGCTCTGTTTCTGCACATGGCAATTCTGCTGCTATTTGCCCGACACTCGTGAAGCAATACGAAGATTCAATCCCTGACGAACATAAAAACACCGCAAAGTTGGTTAAAACAAAAAATATGGAAGTGCGAACCTTATTTCTATCTAATGACTCACTCAAGACCGTTACTTTTAGATGCCCAAAAGAAAGTGAATTTATGAATTCAACGACTTGCCGATTTAATGAGACCGGCCTTTTTAGGACCAAAGAACTTGTTCGCCCTGTACCTATTGAGGATTCAGATTTTGGAAGTGTTGGAAAAGTTCATAGAAAGCAACATTTATACGAGTGCAAGTTTGTTATTGGTTACACACTGGGCTGATGTGCACATCCTAAACCCAGATCACGACATGAACACTGGAACCGAAGCTTTTTCACACGGGAATGTTATATGAAGACAAAATCGGAAAATATACGCCCTGCCCCCAATTGACCGCGAAAACGCGCATAAGAAGTATGAGAACATTAATCGGATACAAAGATGCTATAACTGGCCAAATGTTTCCATCTCGAGCTAAGTTCACTTTAACCACTGTGACACATCAATTGACAATGGATACTCATATGAACAGAAAAATAATCAGCAAGATACTTGTTGGTCTCATCGGATTAACAACACAGCCGCACGCTTCTGCGAAACTCTTATTTCAATCAAGTTCTAACAACGTTCCTCTAAAACAGCTATGCCCTTATAAGGTGAATGAATACAAGCTATACACTAGCAACCTTTTAGATAATGAAGCGAAGCTAGTCAGAACGCGTGGTTTGGAGATCCGTAGTTATTTCAAGACCGCCAACACTTTAGAGACCATCACACTCGTTTGTCCGAGGTACAGTATTTTTTACGGCGGCAATGGAATGTGCCGAAGTAATGTCGATAACAGTCTTGTAGAAGCGAAGCCAATCAGCAGTGAACATTTTGAAGTGCTTGATAAGGTTACAAATATTCACTACATAGCCGAATGCAAATATGCAGTCGGATATGAGGAAAGTAACTAAACAAGTACTGTCATAGTTTTAATCACTTTTGCTACATACTTCTATATAAGCACCCTACTCTTACTAATAAATTAACGGTTAAGTTCAACTATGTCGCAAATCACAAAGTGATCGTAATCTTCGGTCTAATCACATAATCTCAAGTGCGCAAGAATTCGGGCATAAAAAATACCCCTAAGACGTGATGCCTTAAGGGTAAGGTAAACTGGTTGGATGATCAGTTCTACTTAACTATTCGTCAAAAGTGACAAGTGGGTTGCTTTGTATTATTCGAATTTTCTTACCAGTCTCATAACAACAATGCCATTCTTCAACTGATCGAACTCTTCCCCACTAGTGAAGTTGATTAAGAGTCCCTCATAACCAAATTGAGTATGGACTTGGTGTTCATCTGGGGTATTTGACCAGTATGGCGCATTAATTGTTGAACTGAATAGGCTTAAATCAATGGCTGGCGCATAACAACGATAATCAACGATACTGGCCAGTTCCTTGATGTTCGGCATTCTAAAGCCGGGCAGGTTACCAATGGTAGTAATTGCAGTATCTTGAGTCGCAATAAGTGCATCCTGCCAAGTTGCGAAATATGATGGCGTACCATTACAGCTATTAGTGGCTGCATCATATGTTTCGCCTACATTGCATTTGCTCCATAAAAGACTGTTAACAACATCTAGGATTGTCCCATCGTGGCGATCTACAAATTGACCATCCAAATGAGATGCTGGTTGATCGTTAAAGCATGTTTGAGCAAGCAGCCCACTACTTGCAAAGGTGGTACAAATAGCAAAAACTGTTCTAATTTTCTTGTTCATTATTGAGCACCTTCACTAACTGCGATAAGACCATTTTGATAACCTTTTTGGCAAAGTTCTAACTTTCCGTTTGTCATATCAAGACACCAAGCAGACCCATCTTTATTCGCTGACGTTTGATTCGTTAAGTAGTGGGTCTGAGCCCCACTTTCATCTATAGTTTCGAAATATTTAACAGCTGACGGATCAACCGATGAATTGTGATTGTGGATTGCCCTTATTTCATTAGGAGACGGCAAACGCCAATCATCAATACCACATACCGCATATGTGTTCATTACGTTCAAATAATCAGCAGTGTTGCAGTTAGCGCTTATGTTTTCCTCAGTCATATAAGAACAGTGAGAGCTTATTGGGTATTGGCTGGATACTGGAGCATAATGGTCATCGTTCTTAGCTCCTAAGTTACCACCATGCACCTTAGAGTCCTTGTTGTACCATGTGTACTTATATGAGCTGCTTCGCCAGTTAACAGAGTAAGTTTCATAAGGGAATGGATCTACTTTGTTGTTATCTTTCCAAAGATCAATGACATCTTCAATTTGATCAACAGTTTGAATTATCGCGGTTTGAGGTGCATGTTTATTCTCATAATAAAGCCCCGTTCGCTCGTCTCGTACGCATGACCATGTACTTGCATTCATCGATAAAGTGTTACCGTTCTCATCGATTTTAGAGAAAATGAAGCCTTGATCACCATCATTTCGTTCATTTACAGGGTCTTCTATATCGTTACCATAAGAAGCGTCTTGGTTCGGGAATGCAGCTGATGGTGCTGCATTGTCAAAAGTTGCACCATCATAAAAAGTACTTACACCAGTATCATTAATACCGTAGCTACCCGGTATCAGGATAAACAGGGATTTCTTGTCTCCTACGTCAGCAGAATTCGATGAAGTAATGTCGAATTGAATTGACTCCCCCCCTTCAGGCAGACCATCGGCTACTATATCAATGTCAAATTGGAATTGTTTAGTTTTAGCTGGGATTTTAAATGTGGAACTTGGCAATGAAGTTGTGTAATCAACGGATGAAGCTAAGCCACTAAAGCTGCTTTGTAATGTAATTTCTTGATCAGTGTACGTAGTCAGTTCTAGGGTTACTGTTGCTGTATCGCCTTCAACTACCGTCAATTGAGTTTGCTTAAGATTAACCTCTGGTAAGTTATCTTTATCGCGTATTACAACTCTTGTTTCATTATTTTCTACTTTGAGTAAGCTAGTTTCTTCAATCTCAATAGTAAACTCGAATTCAGTGTCACCCTCAAATACTTCGTTTCGAAGTACGGTTACGGGTACATTGAGCTCTTGCAAACCCGCGGGCATAACAACAGTTTGGTTAACGTTTTGGTAATTGGCTAAAGCCCCAGATCCATTTGCTGTCACATCGCTAGTTACCACTTTGACTTGTAAGTCTGTCGTCAGTACTTCATCAAGTTTAATGGATATGAAAGCTTGAGAGGTTTTACCTATATCGGGTTCATTGATATTGATGGAACTGGGAACATTTACCATTACAACAGTTGGTTTGTTCGATGACCCATTATTTTTTGAGTCACTACTACTGTCGCTATCTGAAGAACCACAACCAGTTAACGCAACTATTGCGAGTGAACTCGAAACGAAAGATGCGAGGTGTTTCTGTTTGAATTTCATTATTTATACCACTTATTAACAAAGCTGTAATTTAAACGTTTGATACAGTTATGAATGCGTGAGAAGGCGCTTGTTAGATAACAAGTCAATAGCCATAGGAAGTTGCACATTAAACTCTATATGAAATCGAGATCCAATACATATATGAAATATGAAAAACGTGATTAACGCTATGCAACAAATTGTTCAGATGAATAATATCAAGGTTTTGAGTCGGTCTTGGAACTTGAAATTCTGTTCTGTTCTGTTCTGTTGTTCATTAAACAAACCACATAAATCAAGAGCAGCTCAAAATTGCTGTTCACCCCATGAACGCCGGTTTCATGCTAGCCGGAGACCTGACAAACCCCTCTCGAACCTGCAGATGTTGAGGGGAAAACCGAAAACTTTGACTGAAAGGTGAGAATTTAAGGTCTTTCATTTGACTCAATCTTCCAGTTAAAGGATCATATATAAGCAAACTCCACAAGCACCCCACTAAGAAACCTCGAATGAGGACGCCATGCTTAAGAAAAATGCATTAATAGTCACTGTTGTATTAAGCACAATAGTGCCTTCGGCATACGCCAACATCAATATAGAAAAAGACCTACACATTTTAGCAAACCAACAAGTTCTTTTAGATTCTAGCGACCAACCACTTGCTATTATCGGAACCGAAGAAACCTTGATGATCGACGACGAGATACCGGCAACGGGTATCCAGAATGCTGAAATCGCAGTTGGCCACAGCGCACTACAAGCGTACCGCTTCATTGACATACAAACTAAGGTGGAAGTTACTATTCAGCCGGGTCAAGTTGACACTCTCACATTCGAACTACCAAAATCAGGTGGAAAATTGATGCTGGCCGCAATTCCAGTAGGGTCAGCCTTACCAAACACAACTGATTACACGGTGACCATTGATAAACTAAATCACAGAAATCCCGCTTGGAAGATCGAAAAACAGCCTAATTATGGCGAATTACAATATCAATCCTTAGATAGCACTTGGAAAGCATTCATACCCAACAAGGAATACGACTTAGTTGATGAAATTAGATACATCCCAAACAAACAACTAGTTGAAGACGGCGCTAGAGATGTCGCAATAGGGAGTTTCGATAGTAACCCCGCTACATATATTTTTGATGGAAAATCATCCGTTGCTCACTGGGGAGCAAGCTTTGGGGATAAACGCATATATTCGACTACAGGGCTCGAAATTCAAACTTACATGAAAGATTATGACACCCTTACTGCTTATAACGGTCCTGGCACCGCTGAAGGAGCTGGAATTGGCGGCACCAAAACGGATGGCCTAAACCCCAATGATAAGCTAGTAGTAAAGATTTTGGGCGACAATCTAAACCAAGTTATCTGGGGGTTAGATGGTCTAGGTGGCTGCTATGTAAAGGGTTCTTCGTGTGAATCCGAAGTTCGAGTATCCGCTTACCGCACTGATGGCACACTAATTCAAACACAGGGCGACTTTCGGGATGCACTTTCACCTGAGGGTGGAGAGGCATTTAGAGACGAATACATCTTCACCTTTAACGAGCCCGTTGACCGCTTCGAGTTATGGCAAACTGGCAATGGTTCTTATGTTGCACAAAATGCAACTATCTCAAGGACCCTTCAAGAGTCCATTCAGTTAACTCGTATCAATGCAGATAACAGCCAACAAGTACGCTCAGTTGATTTAAACCTTCGATACGCAGATTCATCTAACACAATTGATATAGATAAACTCCTTGGAGCAAACGAATAGAATGAGCCAACACATCCTGAAGTACGCACTTAACTCTAAAAATGGCGAGTTTGATAAAAATATAGTGATGATGTTTGGATGGGACACCGCCCTATCGCAACTCTATGCACAATACCATATTGAAAAACCACAAGAAGATGAGAATGGAGATATACACTTCGAAGCAGAGAATAATTCACTACGCGAAAAATTGCTCGCCATAAAACCTTCGGCAATTCGACTGAATGAGAGTAGAGTTCTTGATCTTGTTATCGACAATGTACAAGGTATTGTAGCTGACACTGGAATACCAATATCAAGTCAGCTTCTGATAAATATTGATACAATATGCGGCCGTATGATAGAAGATGCCACAATGGAAGAACACAGGCTAAGAGTAGTAGTTTATGAAACTAACTAAACTCCCCTCAGGAATAACTAAGAACCGCTCACATTCAATATACTCAGGCCTAATACCAATGAACCTACATCCAACTGGCCGAGGATAACTAAGTGCGGAATTTTTGCAATAAAGTAACTTTTACACTAAAGATTGGTTTAGAGGCGTCCTAATTAACGCCACGTAAAACCGGCCACCTAAGCATGTTTAATCAGATTTACGTAGATAAACGGCTTTATTCACTCAAATAGCAATTGCAGGATAAGATCTAAAGTTAAACCACTGATATATAGAAGTTAAAACCCAAACAACCTATGGATATTGAAATTATGGAAAAGTCGAATCTAACGGAAAAACAACTAAAACTCTATCAAAAATCAGACATGATGGGCGCGGGCCTAGATGGCCGCATAGCGACAATAGAAACCGCGCAAAAAACCACCAAGCTAACGTTTATTGCCTTTCTTATCTTAGGTCTATTGATAGCAGTACCTGCGTTGATAACGATGGTTTTGACCTTGACTGCGGGAGGTATTCCAACACTCTCACTTTTCTTTAGCGCTGGCCCGCTAATTCTAATCTTCATTATGCATAAAATAAAAATTGCACCTGAAGACGCCGAAGCAGTCATTAAAGTATTAAAAGCCGAAACGGCATAATCATTCGAAAAAAAACGCCCAATCAAGGGCGTTTTCCATACTTTATGAATATCGGGTGTCAGATTAGTTGCATTTTTTCAGAAACTTACCTGCCATAAACATGGGATTTTGACGAACTAAATAATGGTGCATAAACGATTTTCAAACTTTGTCGTCCACCGACACCAACTAAAACTATCCCTACCACCAGCTATTAAAAAACAAGCTACGCTTGGCTTTTCAATTGCACTTCACTCAGAACCTGTAACCCAAAGTGATAATTACTCGATCATCATCGATTTCAACGCTGCTATTGGAACTTCGGTTTAGAGTTACTTCTCTCGATATATTTTGGTACTCAGCGGCTACGCTAATATTGCTTGAATCCTGATACTTCAGTCCCGCTGACCAGGCAAAATCAAGGTCAGACTCGGAATCAGCGCTCCCACCGTTAGCAAAATCGGCCGTCCAGAAGTTAATTTGCGGTTTTACGAAAACTGATATGCCATCATGAACCCTTCTAACATTGCAACCACAGTACTCTGGGGCTATAGCTGCAATACGATAGGATATTAATGGGCCTGCGAGTACATCAATGGTTGTTACATCCCCAAGCGAATTATGGGGTACATCAGAGTAATCCAGAGCAACCGACCAACCAAGAGAAAAATTTTTCCATACGTAATTTAGTTCGTTAGCTTCAACACCATAGCTGAAAGCTGTTTCCTTACTTTTGTCCGCAGCAACCGAGAGCTCTTGATCTACCATACCAAAACGTAATCCAACTGAATAAGCAGCAGACGCATTACTGGATACGATAGCTAAAGCTAAGGCAATGCCTTTGAATAGCTTCATAAAACACCTAAATGAATAATATTAGACAACCTCACTGCAAGAAAGTGAGTGTTACATAGCGATTGAATTATCGATAGCTTACCACAATTCTGATTGATTTTAAGCCAATTCCAATAAAGACAATAGGTTGAGGGATTTACACATAGGTTGTCCACTTTTATTGTGGATAACTTTAAATTTCACTCTTGAAAGAGCCAGACTTAGCCGTAGTTATAACACGAGATACTAACTCCTTATTTTGGTTTACGACCAAATAACCCTTAGCGCCAACCCTACCAACTGCAGATACCAAGTCTTGGTCTTCAGAGACAACGAACCCGTCTACCAATTCAAGTGTATACCCACGGTTTTGAATTACTGACTTTGCCTCTTCCCACTTTCGAGTCAATATATGCTGTTGAATCAGCCTTCCTGTAATGAGTACTCCGACCAAAAATAACAGGTGCAACACACTGATCTGATAACTTAACAATAAATTACACAGTTCCACAAACACACTCCTAGTAGTCGAGCCGAATTAGACCTCGATGATTGACGATTCAACACACGATATAAATAACATCTTGATTACGTTGAGAAACCATACAAATAAGTAACCCCTAGCTTAATCATTACCATCAGGTTTGATCTGAACTGGTTCTATACGAATCGATACATCACCAAGACGCTCTGCTCTTTCCAAATCCTCAATAGCCTTCTTAAAATCTGAAGCGAGAATTTTCTGATCTTTTCCTACATCATCATCAGTACCAATCGCTGAAATCAGATGGCTCGCATATAGTGTCATGATCAATGCCACCCCAGCGGAGGCAATACCTAGAATCATTAGAAACTTTTGCAGTGCGGATTGTTTTGAGTTTGATGATGACTTCGGTCGCCCAACTGTATTTCGAATCATCATTTGTTGATTCAAAAACTCAATTGAAGTTAACTCAGATAAGTTAAGAATCGACACAAACAACAAGCCATCAACTAAGCCTTTTGCTAAGTAGTCATTTCCTACGTTAGTCATGCCCCACTCACTTGGTTCGCAACTTATCGCACTTTCACCTAACTCATTAAGTATTTCGGCGGCAGAACCCACGTACAAATACCCTTCACTTCCGTTGAGAGAGCTAGAATAATAAACAACAGTCTTACCTATTGCGGACTGCTCTCGAATCAATGAAATCAACAGAGATTTATTAACTTCATTATCAAGGAATCTCGTACAACTCATAATTTATACCTTTTAAATACGGCTTCAACAAACGCTGGTGGGTTGAACAGACTTTAATCTACCACCAGCTTTGACTGGATATACTGAACTTCTTTTGGAGAAAAGATTAAATCTTTCAAGTTTACACTTGGCAACCTAAGTTCAGCACGATTACTCAAGTAAATCTGGAAAGCTCCATAACTCGAATGCCCTGAATCTTTCATCACATCAGAGGCCTTCCGACCAGAATGGAGGTCATTAGTAATACCCAGGTGGCGTAAGGAGTGCACTGTGAATGTTCTGAGCTCTTGAGCCTCTTCAACCTCACCTCGCTCTACCAATATATCAGAGGCCAAGTCATAAAGTTCATTGATCAGCGCTGATATTTGCTCGTCTCCAAGGTTTGCGTTGATCAGTCCTGCTTGTCTACCGTGAGATGCTGCTTTGTGTCTTACAAACAAAGGTATATCAGTCTCATTGGCCGTTGGAAGCGGGTTAAGACCTAAGTGCACACGGTAACGCTTTAAAGCCCCCAATAACATGTCAGAGACCAGTACAGAGCGAGATTTCGACCATTTTGACCTTGGTATGTAAAACGTATAGTAATAACTGCCTGAATGAGTTCTATGCCGACGGAAATCACTAAATGATGGTGAATGTGTCGGTCTAGAGGATATCTCTGACCTTCTTGGATAAGCCAAAACAAGCAGATAGAACAAAAATCGAGATCTTTCATATTTTTCTGGCTGTTCTTGGCAAAGAAACTCGAGCAACTCAAAAATTGCCGTAACTTGGACTTGGCTTAGGGCTTTTTCCTTATCGGTATCCGTTGTTCCGACATTACCCACATTCCCCTCTGCTATTCGTTTTTGTACTATAGCTGCAGGGTTCATATCAGTAACTTCCAAATCCCCAAGATAAGCATAGAACGAACTAACAATACTCAATTGACGTTTTAACGTATTGAACTTGCGCTGGTAAGGCTTGCCATGCTTCTTATCAAGGTTAACAAAGGGTTGCCAGTTCTCATTTAGTTCAGGTTCCCATTCAAAGGGAATCTTCTTTGGTTCGTTAGCAATTATGGGGATTCCGCTATGGCCAACTACCAATTCTTCTGGTGGTTGATTCCCAAAAGAAACAAAATCAAACATGTCTTTACGGTTGATTTCGAATATAGACTTACGTTTAACATTCCATACCCAATTCAGAAAGATACAAAGTTCATTTCGTATTGATTTGTAGTTGTTTCTGTTGTGATGATACTCCATCAGAAAGTCGAAGGCGTAATCATATTCTTCAAATACGTTTCTATGGTGCCTCTTTACTAAGTGGAGAAAGTCAGAAATTGCTGGGGCAACTCTATTTGCATGGTTGTGAGGCAAAAACAGTGGAGAAAATTTCATTTGTTTCTCTGATGAATGGGTTCATGTACATATTCACAGTATAGCATCATTGTAAATACCGCAAAATGGTATTTTACAACGCATTTAGATTTTCGTTCATGGGGTGAACATGAGAAATGAAACTTTCCTGAAATGACGATCAGTTACATATAGATTACATTGGTCGTGGCCGTATGAATTACTAGTTCTTCAGGCGAATATTCAGACCTTAACAGCGTTGCAATCTTGAAACACCTGCAATATGCAATTGCACTTTGCAAAAATGTGTTTATAAAACAATCACTATGAAACCAAATACCAACAATTTTATTGTTTGATTTATTGGCATGTTTCATGCAATAGTAATTCTGATCCTTCATAAGCCGAGGATCACCTAGCCAACTGACGTTGTTAGTGAACCTCTATTGTTCACGGAATAAATATGCGCCAAAGTCCAACTTTTGACTTTGGCTTTTTTTTTATCTGTTGCTTAATTAATAGACTCACACCATTCATTTATAGCTTTCAAACGTGATATGATGCACAAAGCCTTTCTCTTGGCTCATTCTGATTACTAGGTAACTACACAAATGAAATTTAAAGTATCACACCTTGTTGGTGCGGTTCTCTTATGCAGCACTGTATATGCAGGTCAAGTAGTCGTCGAAAATAAGTTACGAGACATAGGGTTTGACTCTCAAGTTGAACCTTCTTTCTACCAACGACAATTGATTGAAGACCTCCTGCTTACTTCTGATATGGAACTCCCTAAGGGAAAGTTTGACTACACATACCACTACAAAGCTAATTCAGTTATTAAAACTATTTGGTTCTTCGATGGGACAAAACTTGTTGTAGATGGGTTTCTTGTGAACAATTCCTATACTGATATTACTTCTAAAGACCCATACTACACCGCCAGAGCAGATGTAGCTTTTCAAGGTTCAGTATTACAATTCACAAACGCGTCTGGGTCTATAGGCCTTCTCCCAAAATATGGTTTAGCAGTCAAAGAACTCAACCTAAACAAAATTCAACTCGCAACTAGTGATGGAAGCGAAGCTTACATGTACAAAATGAGAGCCAGTAATGAACGCTAACATATTGACCATGGCATTAGAAATTAAAGCCAGTACCGGATTAGTTCATCTCCAAAGCATGTTTGGCTTTTGGGGGGTTTTCTATTCTGGGACGTTTATTGGTTATATCGACAAAAAGACAAACAGCTTGTACCTTAAAACATGCCGTTTAACCATAAGGCTAGATAAATCAGGGTATGAGATGACTCCACTGACACTTAAAAATGGCTTGGAAAGTCATGTACAGTCTGCATACAAAATCCCGTCAGAAACCGTAAGTACTGTAAAATCGCTAAACGAAACACTTCATGAAGCCCATGAAGACAGACTAAAGACCGAACTAACACAAGAAGCTAGTCGCTGTTTACGTATTAAAGACCTACCTAACATGACAACTAAGATCGAGCGAAAGCTTAGAGATACTGGGATTACTACACTAAACCAACTTGATGAACATGGTACCGAAAAAGCTTTCACGAAGCTTCTTGAGTCACAGACAGTAAATAGCAAGTTAATTCTGAAAATAGAGGGAGCGTTGACTGGCAAACATGAAGCCGTTATTCCGCTAGAACGTCGATTAGAGTTACTAGCATTCAGCCAAAGCGAAATTAGAAAGCAAACAAACTTAGCGACTTAACTTGCGAGGGATCTATGTACTACATTTTAACTCTAGAACCCACACAGCTCGACGTAGCAATGGAAATTAAGGGCATTACCCCTGCTGATGTGATTCATCGTTCCAGGGGTGTCCTGCAGCATTTAAATCCTACATACAAACACCTTACAGTAGAAGAGATCATATCCCTTGTGGGCCTAAACCTACTTGAATTCAGGATCTTTAAATGCTCCGCCCCCTGGAATGGTTATACCTGGTCCGAAGACGAAGCACCCATCGAGATGAAAACTGAAGCGTTCAATATCTCTGACATTGACCATAAGGTCGTAGTCGGGCATGTCTGTAGCGATGAAATACTTGAGATCTGGCCAATCTCGAAATTAATTACCTATTAATTGTCTATCGATTAGCACGCTACATGATGCTGTCCAATCCTTCGCCATCGACTTTGAAGCCTCTACCATATCGATAGGCCATTTCTTGAGTAGACCAACGTCCTAACAACATAATTCGCTCCAGTTTGAAGCCAGCTTCCCATAGAGCTTGACAGCAACCAACTCGCGTTGAGTGGCAGGAAAATGCTCTTCTATCCTCTTTACGATATTGAACAACCTCAAATGCACGGGAAAACACCTCAACTAAAGCATCATGCGACATCTGCTTCTTACCTGATTTAAATATACTTCCATATTTAGACAAACCCCGGAATACATAGTCCTCAGGCTTAAAACTTCCCGCTACTGACAGATACTCAGTTATCCAAAGACAAGCGTTCTTTGATATAGGCGCTATATCGGGCTCACCGCTGTGGTTAGTCTTGCTAATCGGGATAAGCAACTGCTTTGCATCTAAGTTCAAATGCTTGTACTTCACGTTCCTTAATTCGGAACTACGTAGTAGGCAAGAAAACATGAGCCCCAAAATTGCCCTGTCCCGCAAAGCCATCGTTGTACCTATCGAATGGTACTTTTCGGAAATCTCATCCAGATCTGTTCTCAGCAAAGGTTCTGCCTGAGTAATAAACAAACCGTTGGCAGCTTGCTCTTCAGAAACGCGCTTAACAAAATCTTTGATTACCTGATCTTTGCAAGGTTCTTTAAAACCTGAAGCATGGTGAATGCGGTTAATGGCCCACATATCACGTTTCAATGTGGAGCGATGCAGGACTTGCGAGCGCAGCTTGATATACTCGAAGACATCATCGTGAGCCGCAGGTAAAGGGGACTTGCCTCTAGTGATGCAATAATTGAAGAATTGAGCCCACTTGCTTTGTAATTCGTGCCAGCTACTGTCACGTAACCCCCCTCTTACTTCTTGGAATTCCTCAAGGAACCTTTGAGAGTGGGCAAACAGTTCGGGAGAGTTTTGAATTTGTTCGGGCAATAAGCCTAGGCTGCGGATCTGGTCAGGCCTAACGCTACTGTTTAGTTCAGGGGAATTTAGTTGAACCGAAACACCCTTTTTATTAGCATCGTGAACGAAGGTGGATAATGAAGTTATCTGTCGCAAAGCGTGAGTCCTTTAATTTTCCCACTCTATTCAAATACATCAGAGTCATCAATCCTTGTCATCTTGTCTAGGTCACTACGGCTCAAGGACTTGATGAAGGATATATTGAACACACCCCAAGAAGTTACCTTGTAGTAACACTTGCCGTTAGATCGCTTCCGCTCGTACTCGACAAAGTACTCTTCACGCAACATTTTAAGGTGGCGACATACAGTGTTACGCGGCATTTCGGTTTCTGCAATAATCTGTGACAAACAAGGAGTCTTGGAACTCGACATTGAGATTAGAATAGAGATTGTTTTTCGACTAGCACTTAAATTCATTATGATGTGTTCTCACTGCGAACCTAGAGTTAAAAAGTTGTTCACTTACTGCTGGAAGCAAACATAGTATCGCTTTCAACACACATAATACAATGCAAGGAGGTAAAGGATGCTTGCTAGTTTCCAGGCTTACAAGCATCCTTAAGCCCTTGCGGGCTACTTTCATTGCAAAGCAATCAAAGTATTAGGAAGCGTCTTTCAACGCCCAACAAAAGTACCACTATCTGGTACTTTGGGCAAGTTAAATTACCAAATAATGGTAATTTACAGTTCAACAATCCATCGATGGAAATAGCTATGCTGAAAAAAATTAACTTTGCTATTACTGCAATCTCTATAATTCTGGTAGCAATTATTATGCCGCCCAACTATGTTGTCTTCAGCATGATGTTGATCTCCCTAGTTACGGCATTTGCGTATTCAAGAGATAAAAGGATCTCCATTCGAAATGCTCGAAGTAGCAAACAACAAAGAAGAACCCCAGAATCTTCACTATTACTTCTGTCACTATTTGGTGGTGGTGTCGGCGCTCTATTCGGTCAAGTTTGGCTCAACCACAAAATTTCTAAAACAAGGTTCATTGTCATTCACATGTTTAATTGCGTTGTGCATGGATTTGCAATAGCATGGATATATCTACCAAGCGAATTCGCTTTCCTACCAACTATTGAAGAAATCTTGAACATGGTCAGTCAATTATGATCAACATTGTATTGCTCATAGTGCCTATACTGGGCTTCTATAAAATATGGGATATTGGACTTAAGCACTTTGATAGTGGCTTGCTCCTGATTGAAGGTCTAGCCCTTCAAATCCTTATTGCTACTGTCTCTATCATGTTCAGTTTCTGGCACATAAATAACAGAAATTAAAATGGCACGTATCAGTTTAGAAAATCAACTAATGCTAAAATTCGTAGACGCAACTGTTGCATCCACAGGTGAAATCAAAGCCAAGGATATAGCGACTGCTTTCAATGTGTGTAAAAACACTTCAATTAGAATTCTCAAACTTTACAAAGAAGCACTCCCCGGCAACTTAAGGCTAATCGAACAAGGTAAGTATGCTAAGACATCTGTATTTAAAGCCAAGTTCCTTGGCCAAACTACACCAACAGATTATTTTCATCAGCTTGAAGCAATACGATCTCCATTCAAGTTCATTACATCGGACCAAGCTCCAGATTGGTGCTACCAAACAAACTGTTGATTCAATTGTGTAGTCAACCATCGCTGATCACCACTAGTAGGATTCTTTGCTCGTTGTGAAATTTGATAAAGTATGATGATTAACTGACAGAGTGAAATAAACATGGCGAACAGTTCCCTAAAATGGGCTGGTAACAAGACTGTCCTTGCAAAAAAAATTGCACCTTTACTCATTAATGAATTTGGTGAACTTCACGACCTGAGAGTGATGGAGCCCTTTATTGGCAGCGCAGGATTTTCATTGCACTTTGAGTTTAAAAACGTCATAGCCAACGACTTATATCCGCCATTGATCAATTTTTATGAGACCATTCGCAAGAGTCGCATCGACGTATACGAAACTAAGGCTGATAAAGTTACTTATATGAAGCATCGCGATGCGTATAATGAGAAAGTATACGCTGGCATCATTGATAAGGAACTTGCGGATTCACTGCTTTACCTTAACCGAGTGTGTTTCAAAACTCTGACGTGTTAGTTTGAAGAAAAATTTGTAAGTATTTTTATTGTTTACTACCTTTCACTTATAGGTGGCAACTTAATGGTAAAAATGTATGCAAAGAGTACGTGATAAAACTCATAACCAGCACTGGATTTATCTTGATGATAACGATGTGCCACTTCTGTTACCTTGCCTTTATAGTCGTTACACCACCTTGAATGGGCTTTCTGTTGTCCATGAGAAAGTAAAGAACGCTGAGACAGAACAATATGACTTCCAATTCAAGGAGGTTGAAATTGGTGAAGATGCTCAAAACGTCAGAGGTGAGAAATTGGGTGTTTTCCTTGAGTGGTTAGAAGATTATGCCAAAGAATCAGATCAGCCCCTACTTACACTCGATAACCATATTGCTCTTCCCGATGAATATATGAATACATTCATTAATGACCATCTAGTTCATAAGATGGAAGCTAGTGAAGTTGTCGTTAATCGAGCGGTAATGTCATTAGAGAGTTATTACAACTGGCTTTCTTACTTCTTTGATATGTCATATAAAAAAATCTTTATATATTCAGAAAATAGACAATTAGTTCGCTTAAATAGCAAATCAAAACTTATCATAAAATATCTCCTTCCAGCGACAAGGGAATTGCTTTACGCCAATACAAATACTCTTTTTGAGGAGATTGTTCTACGCAATGGTGGAGAGCTTGGTTGTCGGACTAAAGAGAACCAAGGGTTTTACTTGGAAGACTTTAAGTCTGATGGCTTTATTCAAAAAGGCTTATTGAACCTTTTTAAAGATATGATGGTTAATCCTGATAAAGAGGAATTTGAGTACCACCTAGCTTCTTTTCACGCAAAATATGGTTCAAAGAGAAAGTTTTATATTCAGCGTTCTCACCTTAGTTTAATGAAGCGTTATTACGACCAAGAGCGCCCTAAAACTGAGAGTAATCAGTTATTGGTCTCCAACTCTACTAATGACACTTTTGGTAAGCCCGTAGGTAAACAATACGGCACTCAGCTTTTTTCTAGGGTGTTAGAGAAAGTTCGCAAATTAATACAAGAGAATCCAGAAGCTTACTCAGGTTACCAAGAGTTGGATAAAGCGCTGAGTTACCACCACTTAAGACACTCTTTTGGCACTGATATTTTTTATGAAGGTTGCCAACAAGCAAAGAAATCATACGAATCGATTACCACGGAATCTGCAGTGTATATTGAAACCGCAAGACGCTTAGGACACAAAGTAGATAGCAAGTATTCAAACCAAACCACAAAAATGTATATTCATGCTTGTGGCCAGAGAGAGCAGTTACTAAGGGAGGTGGTTCTTGGATAATTTAGAGGAATTTTCAAGCGCTGAGATAGAAAGGGTGCTATCAAGTGAATTTAAGAAAAAGCAACCGATAGCATCACTAGAGTTGCCTTTCTCTGTTAAGTCTATTTCTATCCCTCAGAGTAGAAAAAGTGCTGCCTATATTCTATCCATGACTGACACCGAGGATTCCGATAAATCGATTATCTACAAGGCAATGATTGCGGCTTATAACTACGCCTTTTTTGATAAAAGTGCTGCGTTTTCTGCAACAGTATACTTTTCGAATGCAGCCAAACCATTCATTGAGTGGCTCAATGCCCACAAAATTGAAAATCGCTACGAAGCTATAAAACTTTACGAAACCGACCGTATGGATGAGTTAGAGAATCATGGTGGTTATAGCCCTTTAATTACTTTGAAGTGTGTATTGGGTTATGCCATTGAGTCTGAATCATTAAGAAAAGAGTTAAGTAGTGATGAGTATGCGTATCTTATTGAGCTTCGCAAAACAAAACACACCCCTAACCTGAATAAGTCTCAAAAATCTATAGCCAGTTATTTCGGTGCATTAGACTGGTTAAGAAGAGACGATATTGGTATTGGAAGTGAGCTTTATTCCGCTCTCGCTTCCCCAAAGTTGGCGGTGAATTCATTAAGCTTAACCGCAGCTACTGTTATTCTTGAATTGAAAACCTATAAAGATGAACTACAAGCGCTGATTAGGAGTATTAAACCGCAGTTAAGTCCCTGGTTAGTTATTGAGTCAAAGGATAGTAGATTTGAGAGGTGTAAAGCAGTAGGTAATATCATTTATTTGATGTTGTCTGCTTACCATAAACAAGATAATTCATCGAATACCCTTAAAGCAGCGCTAGAGGTTTTGATTCTTTCTAATTCAAGTAGTTTAGTTACCTACAATACTATTACTCCAGCATTAAAGAGCCAGAATGAGTGTGATAGCCTTTTTTTGAATAAAAGACGTGACAAAACGAAAGTTAATGTGGGTTTCACAGGTTTGCATTCTTCTGCAGTACTAGATGGCACTCTTTTCTCTATCGAGTGGATTAAGGGTGTGTTAAATGGCGATTCATCAAAAGCACTGACTAATGTAGAGGGGTTAATGTTTGCTTGGTTGATGGCCAGCTTAACGGTGCAACCAAATGACATACCTAAACTAAGGCACTCTGATTTTAGGTTGATGAAAGTTGGTGGAAGAGTCACTAATATTGAGTGCGAGTATTTTAAAGGTCGGGCTAAAGTGTTTCATACAACCCGTTCTTTATCCGCTCGAACACCAGAAGGTAAGGCGCTTTTAACACTACTTGAACAGCAGGATGAAGGCTTGCCTTTCTTTGCTAAACAATTATTGGTAATTAGTAACAACATCAACGCACTTTTAGGTGTTTTTGCTGCGATACTTCAAATAAGCGATTTGTCTGAAAAGCTTAAAGCTGCACACGAAAAACAGCAGCAACCCAATTTAATGCCTCAAGTAATTTGCGTACTGATTTCCCACGGTGTCCATCCTGACAATGTTATTGATAACACTAAAAAAATAACGGTAGAAGAGAGATGTAAATTAGTCGCTCAATCGCAATCACCTTGCCAGAGAGGTATTTTCGGTCTTCAAGTTATTAAAAATAGTGCAGTTCATGCATTTAGTGACTCATACACATTGAATTACTTGATTAATCGAAACTCTCATTCGAACCAAACTGAGAAAGTAAGCTACCTAACCGAAGCTAATGAAGAATGGATGAATAGCTCTGGTCGAATCACTCGTGAGGTGATGCTGGATTTGATTCATAATGTTTTTAATTTGAACTTTAAGGCTGAGAATGAAAAACAAGTCGCAGCATTTAATAGTGAGTTTATGGCGGTCACAGATTTGATTTCATACAAGCATGAGGAAATGAATGCAAGGCTTAGAGTCGTCACAGGGCAAGAAAAGGGGCGAGTTAATGAAGTGGGCGTGATGGCGTTGAGTGACCAAAAAGAAAATGAAGCGTTATCGCCGATCTATGTCTCAGATAGCCCTATTACTGTTTTAAAAATGTACAATTATCTCCATGAATTCAAAAAGAACTATAAGAAGCTCCTTTCTCATAATCCTGACCACTTATTTAAAACTGTGATACCGACTGTGGAATGGCTAGAAGACACCCTACCCAAGATGAGTAAAGCATCACAACGTAAAGGTAGGGAGCAGTTTGACTTAATGATAAAAAACGGCGTGGTAATGAGCGTCTTTCACTCGATGTAAGGGGGATTTATGGCACAAACAGTATTTAAAAATCCAGTTGATAGTTTTTGGTATGACCAGAATTTAAAGTTGACCGCTAACCCATTTTTCATGAGTGATAAAGGCGATGTATATTCTGATACTTGGTACTTTAAGATTAGACACAATGGCGCTATCACAACATTGGATTTTTCATTGTTTGATTTACCCGCTTTTAACCATGAATCCATAGCGACTTACTTAAAGGATGGGTGTGACCACCCTTTAAATGCGAAAAAATATGCAAAGTTAGTTTGTCTGAGTGTCATCAGTCCTAGGGACTCTCAAGCTGTTCTTCCCGTTTATCAAATGATGCTGCACCTTTTCGCCTTCCTTAAAGAGAATAGCGCAACAAGCCTTACTGTATCGTCATTGGAGCCTTTTTGGACATCAGTTATGGGAAGAGCGACCAACCAGTATGGATTTGTGAATCGTATATCAACGCCTTCTTATCGAGGATCAATTAGACCAGTTCAATTTCATAAAATAAGAAATAATCTTAAAGCATTGGGTGTTGTTGGTGTTATTGATTCCACTCCAACACAAAAAAAAATAGAAAAAAGCTTAGATAAAGTCTGTCAATCACAATACAGCACAACGCTCAATGAGTTTAAAAAAGGCGGTAGCTTTAACTTTCTTGGGCTTGAGTTGGGGCAGTATTACGTTGACCATCTTAATCAGGTTTATCAAAACGACTTTCTGTATGCCTCTGTATGTCGGTTGGTATTTGAGAGTATCGACACTAAATATGGGATGAAGAGTTTAGATGCCGGTTTATCTAATAGCCTCCGTGAAATCATACTTACTGCAATATTAAATGACAAAGAGTATAAGCCTACCACCCACAGAGGCGGAATTAATTTTAATGCTCTTGCAGTGGAAGTGAGAGATGCGCTTTTTGAGGAATACTTGAAGCGATTTGAGTTGGTAACGCCTTTAAAAGACCAATCCATTGAAGCGTTAGTTATTGAGTTAGGCTTATTCTCTCGAAGTGATTCAGTGGAATTAATTCGAATATTAATGCTGCAAAAATACTTAGGTTTAGAGGGGAATAAGAAATCACACCAGATATGGCAAGGCTATTTGCTTTCATTAGATAAAACCTTTTTAGAGGCAGAATCTTTAAGCCAATTATCCGTAGATGATGTGTACGAAAAAATGCAAATAATTGTCTCTAAGCAAAGATTGGGGAGGGAGCTGTTTCTTGCTGATATTGGCGCTTGGGCAAATAAACAATTTTTTCATTCAGAGTTAAAAACGTATCGAAGCTTTAAAGCAATTCTGAATATTCCACTTTATGCGATGACTAATCTTGTTGTGGCGTGGACAGGCTATCGACTATCTGAATTCGGTTTTCCATTGAATGCGATACACTCTGAACCGAATTTGGATATTCTCGACAATGCTCACGTTCCATTTCGCTTCAAGCTTAAATGGCTTGTCCCTAAAACGGGCGGTTCTACCAAAATTAATCGAGAAATCACCTCTCAGTGCTATCAAGTTGCCGCACAATTAAATGAGGTGTTCGGGCGTGAAGGTGATGAGCCGTGCCTATATTCTTGTGCAGAACAGGCTAAAAAGGAGAGCATTAATCAATCTGGAAAATACATTGATAATAGAGTTAGAGCGAATTGGGAAGGCTTTGTCAGAGCGTACCAGCCTTTTAATGATGTGGTTAAGCTCGATACCTTAAATAGCAAGCACACTGCTCAGTTGACGATTGATGAGCAAAAAGAATTAGAATTGCTGTCAGCCAAATACAGTATTGGCAGTGCTCGTTATAAGAACTTGCTTTCTTGTGCTCAAGAGGTGAAAAAAGATTGGGTGAGACTGTCCTGCACAAGTTTTAACTCCGCTAAAGCTCAAAAAGCGCTGAAAGCCTCTATTAAACTATTATCTAAAGGTGAGCCTCTTGAAAATACAAAGCATCAAGAAATTATCGAAACTTATCTTTCCGATGAAACTAAAGCGCTGCTAGTCAATGGCTCAGTGGATTTGAATGATAAGAAAACAACGATGGATATTAGCTCTGAGTTATTAAAAGGTGTGCGCTATCCTTCTCCCCACGCTTTTCGTCATATATGGGCTGAGTCAGTTCTCACACGCTATCAGGGTGATGTGGGTGCGGTTATACGCCACCAGTTTGCTCACCTAGATAATTCTTTCTTCATGGCGTACCTAAGGGATAAAGATGCTAGAGGGTTAATGCAATCAGCGAAGCAGCGTTACCTAAACTCATTGGTCGAATTGCTGATTATAGAGTCAGAACAAGTTGGTGAAAAATACGTAGGCGGTTTGGCACAGTTCGTGAAAAAAGCGACAACATTAACGCAAGTGAAAGATGATAATGGAATACTTGCTCTAAGAGAGGCGTTAAGTGGTCGTATCATTGATATTCAGGTGAATACTTTCGCTACTTGTATTCCTCGTGATGGAGCGGATTCTAGAGCAAAATGTTCGAAAATGGGGTTGTTAAACCCACAAGATGCCAAGCCTGATCTTTGTCTGAATTGTACCAATGTACTCATCACTGAGGGTAATATCAAAGGGATATGGCAAGTGATTCAACCAATGGTTAAAGAGTCGTTACAGGAGCACGCTTTTGGTTTCTTTTTAGAGGCACACCTACCAACACTCAAATCAAGCTGGAAGCGCATCAAAGAGCTTAGAAGTGAAAAGAACGTTGTAAGTGTCGACAAGATTCTAGCTGCAATTACTAAAGCAATTGATGCTATAGAAAGCAAGATTATGGAAGAGGAAAGGCTGTATGCCCAATGACTTTGATTTAGATGAGCTTATGTCGGATGAGTTTCTGGATTCGTTAGATGATACTTCAGACAAATCAGCCCAAAATGAACAACCATCATGGGTTGTTGACGACCCAGAGCATACTACTCATAAAGCTTACCATGCCATTCTTGATTTAAAAAAGGAAGCTGAAGAAGCGATTTCAAGCTTTGGTGAGGTAGTAACAAATAAGACTAAGAAGTTCTATCAAATTAAAAAGTCTAATGTAGCTAGAGTGGTTGGTCGGTCAGCACAGAGCATTTTCAATGCGTCCTCATTCAGTAGAGACATTGAAGGCTTCTTTGATGATGTTAATCAAGAGCTTTTAGAGATGCATGAAATTGAACAAAAGAAGCAATTAAAAAGAAAGAAAACGGGCATCAGAGTTAATAAAAAAGAAGTTATTGTTCAGAGTCATCAATCTTTAGAAAAAAAGCACAACGCACTTAAAGCTCGAAGCGTCAAAGAAACATTGGATTTAGCCGTTGCCAAGATGCCTTTGGATTTGAAAGCAAAAATGGGACTTATGTAAGTCGTCAAAAAAGCTATATTTTCGTTATAAACTGATGCATATATCTTGGGTTTAATCTTCATCTGGAATCAAATTATAGATTGAACATTTGAGAGCTTTAGATACCGTAAACACCTTCTCTAAAGTCACATTTTTTCACCACGTTCAAGAACACCAATATAATTCAAACTAAAGCCGCACTGTAGTATCCGCCTCATGAATCTGCGGGGCGACTTGTTAGTGTTTGAAGTTCCGAGGTAGGAGTGAGTCGATATCAGACTCTACTTTCGCCAGCTCTTTTATGCACTTGACCATGTATTCGTAGAGGATAAGACCATTGGCTTTTGCAGTCTCGATGATGCTGTAAAGCATGGCGCTCGCATCAGCACCGTTTGGTGTGTCTGAGAACAACCAATTTTTTCGGCCAATGACTAGCGGTTTAATTGCGCGTTCATCGCGATTATTATCGATAGATAAGTGACCATCATCTATATAATGTATGAGCTTTGGCCATTGTGCCCGAGCGTGTATTTTATCGCTTTACCTAGTGGACTAGAGCCTATCACTTTTTAGGTCGTCATCCATTCGTAAAGTTCACCCAGTATCGGCTTGGCATGCGCTTGACGCTCCGTGCCCTTTCGCTGGATCGTGTAGCTAATCCCCTTTCGGACAACTATTTTCAAATGACTCTTCAATAAGCCGCATTGTCACATCAAGAATCTTCTGCTTATCCGCTTCAGAGAGCTTATTTAGATTCACAGCTAACTCCGCAGAAATCTCATCTTCACAAAAAAAGTAACTCAAAGGCACACCAAGTTCATCTGCAATTGACTTTAACGTATTGATATCCGGCGTATGTTTTCCCTTTTCGTATTGATTCATTCGAGGGCTTGCTGAACTTGCATCCATACCTATGTTTTCTCCCAAGGCTTTTTGAGAGAGCTTTGCTTTTTTTCGAGCTTGTTTGAGTCGCTCTGGGATTGGGTTTTTAAATGACACTTAGATTTCATTTCTCTGAGCTCAAGTTGACTAAGATTTTCTTAGTTTTATGGATTTCTGTATACTAAGCAATCCTTAGTTTTTGGTTGGTGTAATTTTGGAAATGAAACGGGCTCGAAGAATTAGTGCGGTCATGCACAAGTTATTGATAGAAAATGGGTTAGATGGGTTCACTGTGCTAGAAGCGAGAGATTTATGGCTATCACTTGATAATGTGGACTCCAATTCTGCCGAAGCTCGTAAAAAGGTGTACCGAGCAATTTTTCACTTTGAAAAGAAAAGTTGGTTGCGAAGTGAGGGCTCAGGTCGGAGAAAGCATTACTTTCAAACGGAACAATTTAAAGATTTACATAACAATGTAACCACGAATAACCAAGCGGATATAAAGTCTAAAGTACCCATTCAAAACTATTCCATTTTGAGCAATGAACGTAATGAATATAAGGGTGAACTTGAGATCGTACTTGGGGAGATTGACGAGTATCAATCGATCGTATCTCGATTTCCTGAGCTAGAAAATAAACTAGCCCCTTTGCATCAAGAGGCTAAAGAGCGCGCCGCTTTATTGCTCGGTAAAGTGAATGTTTTAACAAGGGTTCTTAATACTCTCTATGAAGGAGATGAACCGTGTTAAGGGAATGGCAAGGTGAATGCTCTGACAGAGCGTTGAAAAAATATCAATCCAGCGGATCCCATTTCTTTTGCCAAGCTACACCAGGGGCTGGTAAGACAGTGCTTGCCGCTACTATTGCGTCAAGGCTGCTACAAAGTGACATGGTAGATCTTGTATTGTGCTTCTCGCCATCACTGACGGTTTCTGATGGTGTAAAAAGAACCTTTTCGTCGATACTTAATTGCACATTTAATGGTGGTATGGGAGCTATAGGGCAATCTTTAACATACCAATCTATCCAGTTCCTTACTGATGAGTTTTGGCAAACATTGCGTAATCACAGGGTCTTTGTTGTCTTTGATGAAATACACCATTGCTCTGGCTCTGAGGTTGAAAATGCGAACATTTGGGGGCATCAAGTTCTCACTAAAATTCAAGGGCTTGCTACTTTTACCCTCGCACTTTCAGGTACACCGTGGCGTTCAGACTCTTTACCCATTGTCATGGGTGAGTATAGCGACCCAGACGGACAGCTTCTTGTCGATTACCAATACACTCTTAAACAAGCTATAGCTGATGGTGTTTGTAGAAGGCCTAAAATCGTCTTGGTTGATAATGAACACTTATCTGTTAGTAGTAGCGAAAAAGTCGAATCCTTTTCATCAATATTAGAGATGCTTAAACAGACAAAAGCATCCTACCAGAGTGTTATTCACAACCAAGAGGCGATGGAATATCTACTCTGTTTAGGGTGTGAGCGGTTAGAAAAAGTACGTACCAGATCCCCCAATGCCGGTGGGCTGATTGTTGCAGCGTCGGTTCAACATGCGCAAACAATCAAAGAGATACTATCTCAAAAATTTGGGCAAACCGTTTCTATCGTCACTTATCGACATGAAGAACCGCTGGCAGAAATAGAGCGTTATCGACAAAGCGATGCACAATGGATTGTTAGTGTAGGTATGATCAGTGAGGGTACTGATATTCCTCGCCTTCAAGTATGTTGCCACATGAGTTCAGTCAAAACGGAATTGTATTTCAGGCAGGTGCTCGGAAGAATACTTCGTGTGAATAATACAATAAACCAACAAGCGTGGTTATTCACTTTTGCTGAACAAAGTCTGATTGAGTTTTCTGAAAGGATTGAACAAGATATTCCTGAGTCTCGTCTCTATGTAAGTATGGGGAAACCTATCGAAACAGAG
>NZ_JAPPTH010000049.1:0-11080 GCF_027587015.1 Vibrio sp. Makdt | reverse complement strand
ATTCATTTCAACCTCAATATTTATAATTTAGCCTATGCGTTTAATAATTTAGATTAAAATTCTATTTTAAAAAGCACCACAAGATGAATTTTTTATAAGCATCTGCGATATGGATTGGCATTATCTCAAAAGATAACACCTAATTGCTGCTACCTTACAGACTCTTCTACAAATTTACATAAAGTTCCGATTATTGTATCCCTTGCTTTCAAAGTTAACCATATTGTATAGTTTAGCATGAAATTAGGGTCATGTTCTTTTTGTATAGATTTTTTGAGATTCTATCAGAAAACTGAGTTTAGAAGTCTAGCTAGAGGTTTTTCCTTATCAACAAAGTACCAAGTATTGTCATAGTTACTTACTGCAAAAGCATACAGGCGCCTAATTGATCATCCGGTGCTCATGGTGCCGCATTTCTACACATCAGAATGGCTTTATGCGCGCTATTTATGTAAAATCAATCGCCCTCAAGTCGCTTGGAGATACTTTACGCAAAGCTGCATCTATGCGGAGTTCTTTTCTGGTAATCGCCTCGTGGAGAGTTACACTAACAAGCTAAGCTAACACTCCTTTCCTCTTCTTAGAATCTAAGCACAAAAAAAGGGGGGAGACCAAACTACTTTCAACACTTAGATAACAACCAACTAAGTGTATTATAATGTCCTATCCACACACAATACCATATAGTGATTACCGTCATTCTCATCATAAGGCCAACCATCGACGTACTGAGCGTAGTGACCGGAATCAGATTTATCCATAGTCCAGTAATAGTGTGAATAGTATGGCCACCCATAAGCTAAGCTAATGTTACCGTAGGGGAGTGTGAGGCGGTTCAGTTCAGCACTACTCGGTAGGCGTCTTCCTTGGTCAGAGCATAAGGTGTCAGCCTCATCCCAAGTATAGGTTGACCATTGAGTCCATGTTACTGCATCATCAGCAACACAGCGGTTATCACCATTACCGTTTGTGCATATTTGCGGTCTATAATATGCTATTTCGTCAAATGAGACTTGGTCCAATGAAGCGCTATCAGTAGTCAACGTCGTAATATTGCTGACTACACCTTCATATGAAGCACTAATATCTGCCATTTCGCCACCCGAAGAAATAGCTGTATATTTTCTCGTAGAGTTACTAAATGCTGCTAAGTTGGTGTTTTTCCATGTAACAGAATTGGTGATGTCCAGAGCGATGTCATCCCCAGAGCCGCCATCATAGTGGCCAATCGCAATGAACTCTCGGTATTGATTTAACGGTACGATGCTTGGAAGCGTGCCATTAGGGCCACTCTCATCGAGCTGTATCTCTATAGAATCCAGTTTACCTTCTTTGATCTGAACAGTTTTGAGGCCTCTTTTACTTGTGGTTGAGGAAGAGGGGAAGGAAAAACTTGTTGAGCTAGCGGTGGCTGTTACAGTCTCTTCATCTCCAACGCTACCTTGAACCCTAAACGCTCCTGGGCTGCCAGAGATTGGTTCAAAAGAACCGCTTGTGGTGTTCCACTCAACGTCTTTTGTTATTTCCTCTTTAACCATGCCTCCATTGTCGAAGGTAAATGTACCTACAGCATGAAAGTGTACTGGTTGGTACATAATAACTGAATCTGACTCGGGTGAACTGACGACTTCAACTTTTTTTAGCGTGGCATTTCTTACCGTAATAGGGATAGACGCTGAGCTCTCGTTATAAACAGCCCCAATGATACAGCTGTGGTCGCCACTCAAAGGTCCCCCCGTTGCTCGAAGGTAGTTTTCATAAAAGACAATGTCATCGCAATCAGAATCGAATTGTGTATCATCGGTGAGATCCAGAGTAAACGTGCCATCTCCAGTCCCTTCTTCTGTGATGTCTCCTTGAAATAGTCCTGTAGTGTTTACCCCCCTAAATTGCCCTTTGTTTATATAATTAACTTCTTGGTTTGTATACAGCTTGTGAAGCCTTATGCTCATTGCGATAATGTCTGGGGAGGAAATAACTATTGCCTGTTCTTTTTCTACACTACCGTAGCTAAAATTGACCAATGTGCGACTGCCTGACGGGCCAAGAGCTCTTAGTTTCTCTTGTCTTTGGTTCTCTGACTGGATTTGAATGACTTCTGGGTCAGTAGAGGTTGAGATTACTTCATCGACAACTAGATTACTCAATATGTCACCATTACTCCACTCAACGTTGAATCCTAACAAGCCATAGGTTCCTTGAGTAAGCGATACTTCTTCACCTAAAGTAAAGTTAATTGGGTTGTTTAATGCTAGTTCAGTTTCCTTGATAGTCTCAATTTCTAACGCATCAGAGGTTAAATCTCTTGCCGAAGCATGAACGACAGTAATTCCAGTTTTCCCAAGGTCTGTAAAACATGAGCCATCAGTACGTACGTAGCCACCTTCGTCAATAGACCATTCCGATTCATTGGTGAGGTTGACTTCTGATTCGTCAGAAAAGACACCGGTAACAGAATAACAAATTTGATCACCTTTATTTATTGGAAGAGCATTGTTATGAAAAGCTCCTCCTTCAAAAAGAGATTCAATTGCCGGCCTCTTGGTTTGCTTGACACTTAAGCGCTCTAAGGTGACTTCCACTGGAGGAGGTTGAACCGGTGATTCTTGATTTGTTGAAGAGTGGTTGCATGCCGTGAGCAACAGCAAGATGGGTATTGATAAGATAAATGTTAGAATAGGTTTAGTTTTCATTAGGATAGTTACTTATAGCTGCCTTGAAATACTCCAAAGTTCAAATATCTATCATCTTTATTCTAAGATGACTGATTTAGAGTTACACACTATTCTAGTTGATATCTGAAACTAAACTTGAATACTAACTATAACTAAAAGTTATTTTTGATTTTGTTACATTAAAAAATTATGCGTTATTACGGTCGATGTCGCTTGTGTCGAAAAACATTTGTCTATCAGCAAGGAGTTACGAGTTACTCTGGCTATAACAGCGAGACCGTCGTAGTTTCCCAAACAATGCACTAGAAACAAATCAAGCTAGTTAAGCATGGTAGGGCACGGTGCTTCAATGACATAGCGATTACTCGGTTCTAACTGAAAGCTCAGAGCCCGGAGAAAGTGGAATTTGTCAGACAACACAATCACCCAATTAAATATTACTGCGGCACTCGACTTATCTAATGTTGGCGATGCAAAAGTCCTCGTTGACATGCTGTTGCAGGCAATCCGAGATCCATAGAAATATCTAGCTAATGGTGCTATGGCAAATAGAAATGACATTACGTTACACGAACCAAACGGGCGACTACATTTAACCCCTCAGTACTGCTTTCTGGAGGCAAAGCAGTAAAACCACAGGGAGTTACCGGTATTTTTGAAATTGTTGGCATAGACGTCGACAGAGTTTCTTCCAACACCGTGTTTTTGAGCACTAAAAGAGGGCCGGTTCTATCTAATCCTAGTCGCAAAGTTTAGTGGGATAGGTTTCTTGATACTCTTTGTCAACTACTCGTCACCAGATATTAGCGCAAAGCGATAATGTCCCCTTTTTCAAACGTGAATCTGGAGGATAAGTTGGAAGGAGAACTAATATTGAGTCATCAGGAACTTGATAACCTCACCGTAATCAAATCGCTTCACGCCGGTCGTATAAGTCAACATTATCTCTATCTGTACGTCAAGTAAACGTCTTATTGCCCGTTATCGCCAGTACGGAGCATCTGGCATTGTATCTCGTCATCGTGGGAAAAAGCCTAACAACGCTTATATCTCCCAGACTCGACAGCAAGTCATTTTGTTAGTTAAAGCTCACTACGCCGATTTTGATCCGACGCTTGTTAGCGAAAAACTTGAAGAAAGGCATGGGGTTAAGATATCCAGAGAAACATTAAGAAACTGAATGATCGAAGAGGCTATTTGGCTTCCAAAAGAGAAAAAGAAAGCGAGGAACCATCAAAGAAGAAAGTGACGTTCTTGCCGAGGTGAGCTCTTACAAATCGATGGCTCTTCCCATGCTTGGTTCGAAGGCCGGGGGGATTACTGCACATTGATTGTGTTCATTGATGATGCGACCAGCGAGCTAATGGCTATGCGATGTGCTCCAGTTGAAACAACGCCAGCTTATATGGAAACGTTACAAGACTATTTGAAGAGTCATGTTCGCCCAATCGTTTTATATTCAGATAAACACAGTATCTTCCGCATCAGCTTACCGAATTGTGATGGTGAGTTAACCCAATTCACTAGAGCGATGAAAACACTAGAAATAGAACCGATACATGTGAATAGCCCTCAAAGGTCGAGTTGAACGAGCTAATGGTGTACTCGTAAAAGAGCTTCGATTGGAGGGGATAAACGATATGGAAACGGCAAATGCTTATCTGCCAACATTTATAGCTAAATACAATCAACGATTTGCCACAGCAGCACACAATTCAGATGATGCTCACCGTCCCGTACTACACAGAAGAAGAGTTAGATTTAATTGTTCGCTTACACCATATTCGCAAGCTTTCAAAGAATCTAACGTTCCAATTTAGAAACTGTGAATATCAAATTATGGAGGAAGGTAGAGGGTATCGTCTACGAGGTTCAACAGTAACAACCTGTAAATCGTTTGATGGTGATTTAACGATTTCTAAGTGAGGGACGAGAACTAAAATGGCACAAATTTATTGATGATCCAGATTCGCTTCCTTTGGATGACGAAAAGAGTGTTCACCACACAGTCGAGAAAGCGAAGGAAAAGATTCATTATGGTTCAAAGTTTGGTCATAAACCAAGAGTGTGACCGATAACGTGACATTTCTGAATTGCTAAAAAGGGGACACTTTAGAATTGCGTTGACACTACTCGTTACCAGAGCCAAAAGCTCCCGCTAAGGAGCCTTGCGCAATCTCACATCATTGCGGACGAGCTTTCTAAGATTTAGGATGTATGCTAACGCATATTTCGGTCGACATGTAAAACCATGTGTAAGCAGGAAGAGTACGACGCTTATGATACGAGAGTTATTTGTGCGACTATGTCCATGCCGGATAGTCGTCATGCTCTCGTTAGCAAATGTATGAAGCTCTTGAACATATTTTTTTCGTTGCCGAAATAATTGTGATGTGGGGTCTACAGAACAATTTCAAAAGTGCTGGTAGTTCTCTGCTTGAGTAGGTTAGTTCCCAAACAAAATAGCCTCGGCGCATTGTCAAAGAGTAGGCATCGTAAACCGAAAACTTTACTTGCTCACGGAGTTTATGCAGTTGTACAGCCTAGCGTGTATTTACAACGATTGAAATCTTACATGTAACACCAACAGGTTTTTTATCTTTGATGAATAAACGATAAATTACCTTTATTACGCTCTAATTAGCATCGGGTGTTTGAATCCAAGCTGATTGCATTATGGCGAGGCCTATAAGACGATTGAATTTTTTTGTAAAAGTAGAAATCAGACCTACGTGAGCGCTGAAGTTTATCAGGCTTAGCTCTCTATATGGTAACTGCATTGATATCCTTGTGGTTGTATTTGGTGGTCGATTGATTTTCCCTTTCTGTGGAGCCTAAGAGCTTCTGACAACCTGCTTTTAATTTACGAGGATGATGGTTCCCAGAAAGCTGTTTCTTTTCTTGAAGGAGTTAACGAGCCCGTGCGCTTAACCTTTATGCCTGGGCGATATCTCCTTGTGTCATTAGCACTATCACCTGGAGCTCTTGAAGATTCTTCCGAGTGCTTGCTTCAACAATTTAGCAAGAACTGCTATCTCGCTAAATTAAATTCACTCAGTTTTTTCCCATCAATTTCGTTAGTGCAGGTGTCGACTGCGAATTGCAGCTTTTCTAAACTCTGAGCTTCTCGCTAGTGCCATACTTCTTGAGCATCTATTCACTCTTATTATCAACTTTGAGGCCGTGGCATCAATGAATATATGCTCTGTCGCTGATCCAGTTTAAAGCCTTAACTTCTTTCGCTAAACGACATGGCTGGATACTAGGTGTATTAAATAATGGGTCTAGAAGTCCTCTCAGCGTTCCACGGTATAGAAAAAAAAGGTTAATTTTCAGTATAGTGTTAATGGGCTATGTGGTTAGATCGATTCGGTCTGCCACGTTTACTGTGCTTACTTTTCGGTTGATTGTTTTGTTGCGAGCTCCCTGCATGCTTCTGTAGCGATTTATACTTTTAGCGTCAGCACAACGTAATTTCTGCTTTTAGTCCCATAGCTTGGAGTTATATGAGCCTGGCGCGTGGAGCTGACACACTAGAAGTTCGATTCGCTAGTTATAAAAAACAACATTGGCAATTCTGGTCAAGTTTACAAAGCTGTATTCAAGGTTTTCGTATATGTTGACATTGTTTTATAAATTTTTACTACAAACAAACAATGGGTTAACGTTCTAATGTGTATGGGTGCAGTTGCTGTTAACTTTGTTTAAAAGATTATTGTTTCAGTGGTCTGCGCTCTATTTTTGGTATTTATCGCGTTAATCCTTTAAAAGGAGCTGAATAATGAAGTTTACTAAATACTACCTGTTGATGCTTGCAACTAGTCCAGTTGTCGCAGCAGAGAATCACTCCCCCCCTCCTATGTTTACTGGTTCTGCCGAAGTGTTCGATAGTGTTGCTAACTCAGTAGACCCAGAGGCTGTATGTCAGACGTTTAATAGCCTTACTACCCAAGCGAATGAGTGGCTACAGCAAAATGGGTATCCTGATTCGACTGTAAGCAAAGACTTTTGTAAAGCTGTAACAGTCGAGACTAGTTATCCTACGTTGAAGTTTAACGATATTAAGGACAGTGAAAGCTGGGGGGTGGCTGCTCGATGGGAGTACTGGTTGGATGAGGAAGTTGATGTTACTGAGAAAGTTGCTCTAGTTTTACTCTCTGAGTCAGTGGCAGATACAAAAAGAGCTCGCTATATGCTCTACAATTTATCGGATGCCTCCCTCGTGAAACAATATGGTCAATATAATTACGATGATAACATTGGCCCAGAGCACGATGATCACTGGGGAGCCTATGGGCAGATGTTCACTCAGGATGATAGTTCTCCAGGTTCTGACGGAGTCATTATGCCTACTTTTTGGTATAGAAGTACTTCAGGGGCTAATATTCTATCCAACACTTGGCATAACAGTAGTTTTAGAACTTTTCTAATAGATCGGAGTGATCAAGAACTGTATGAGGAGGTCGAGGAGGATGCTATTCAATATTTACAGGCTATTGGGCAACCAGTTAATCCATCAACTATTGAGCAAGTTCTTCCTCATTTCTACTATCAAGTATGTACGACTGATGGTGACGCTGATCCTCGCTGCCTCCCTGGTGGGGAGAGTAACACCAACAACTTTTATATTCCGTTTATGTACCCACAGAGTGATTCGACATCAAGCTATACCCATGGAACAAGTAGCACTGTTGGAATGAGCCTCTCAGCTGGTGGAGAAATTTCTGGAGAAGGTCCGAGTGCTGGATTTGATATATCGGTGAGTCAAGAGTTTTCAGAAGAGTTTTCAAAAGAGGGGCAAATAACTTCTCTTGATAGGAACGACTTGAGGAACAACTTTGGTGCTGTCTGGAAGTATCGCATAGACCCTATAATTCTACAAGGCGTAAAAAGCGAGGCATCTTTGGAGGAAAGTGGAGAAATGGAAGACCGATTTACTAACGCTAACACTGTAATTGGTGAAGAGAGTTGGAAGAATATCGATTTATCCAACCAAGTAGACTGGCAAGAAACCATAACTTCACAAAACTGTCCTGAAAGCAGTGAGAGAGAAATGTGGTTTATGACCACGTACGATTTAGCTCGCACGGCTTTGACTGTTTATGATAGTCAAAATAGCTTCAGTGATATAATTGAAACTCATGAAGGAGGTTACACTAACAACCCTCAACCAATTTCAGCTATTTCTAGAGGATCTATCATCAAGCTGGACACCATTTGTAAAGAAGGTTTTCGTCAAGCTAAAACTGGACTGTTAAATTAAGGGGTTATCATGAATAAGAGTTTGTCGTTTACTTTCCTATTGGTATTAATGTCAACTAGTGCGTTTGGGGCTACGTTTGAAAAATATGTCCCAACCACTGATACGTTCGTTGAAAGTTTATTACTCACTGCAGAAAAGCTAGAAAAACACAAAGCTATAGACATCAGCCATAAAAACGTGTTGATTGTTGATACATCTCTTCTAGAGAATAAAGACTATGACAAGGGGACCTTGGAGTCCTATAAGAACCTAATTTTAGTCGGCAATTCCGGGAGTGTTCAAAAGGCGATGAAGTATCTACTTGGTTTTTCCGTTGATGGTAACTCAGTATTGATATCTAAAGATAACAAAGGACATATTACGGTTAAGCGTTATGCGCCAAACCTAGATATTTCGGATGATCAAAGAGCGCTTGGCTTCCTTAAGTTGTTGTAATAGCGTTGATTTGAAGGTAGGGGTTCTAGAGGTTCCCTTACCTTCAAGAAAGGGCTCTATCGTATAGTAATTCCAAGTGGAATGTGTGGAACTGATCAAGTGAAACTGAAAACAGAACACCTTTCTATGCTGGGGTTGCTTGTGGAGTAAGCTGTACGAATTCATACCGGATCTGTAAGTTATTCACTTTTAGACTCGTACCTGTCAGATTACCGCTAGGTTAAATTCTTTTCAGCTTAGATTGAGCCCCTCCCTCTTATGTCTCTATTAGCGCGCTGGCACACTACATTTTTCCTTGATGGATAAGATGATTGTTGTAGTCGTCCGTCCATATCTTTCTTAATGTTATTCAACGGTAAGTCAAAGTTTCCTTACCTTTTAAAGAGCGAACGAAATCGAAGTAAATTCAATCGGTTGTAATTATTTCGTGGTGGGATTATATCTCATGGGGGGGAGTGTTTCAGAAATATTGCGATGGGTAAGTTTGCTCAAATTGCAGATAAACTTATCCACAGGAAGGAACTAAGCTGACCTCAAGTGGCCTTCCAAAACCGTCTATCTTATCAATTCTTTGCGGCTTTCACCGCTCTAAAACTGACGAACTCTCACTCTTCTTTGCAGATAAGGAATTCATACGGGGCGACGTTTGCGAGTTTCTTCAACATATTCGCGTACCAAGGCAGCGCTGGCGCGTCCTTGTTTTTTTATCTCTAACGCATCATAAATTTTTGGCAGCATTTTACCACGGCGACTATTCGACAGAAAACTGTACGGATGGCTTTGTTGCTTAAATCGATGGAACTAAATCAAGAAGCTACGATCTGATCGGCGACACCCTTTAATCGTCGTAGCCTCATGCCTACCGCGTTACAAAACAGCTAACTGGAAGCAGTACAATAAAGCCTTAATCAACCGTGGCTCTCTTACCTTTTAGGTTGATGAGGAAGCGATAGCCGAGTGGAAACAAAACAAACAAGGCAAGCGTGGTAGACCTCGCCGATTCAGCGACTTAGCCATTACTACTTGATGGTTAAACGCGTTTTCTCTATGCCATTGAGAGCGCTGCAAGGTTTATGGCGAAGGTAAATGGAAGGTCAAGAAGTGGAAAAAGCGGTATGGCTATCATAAGCGCTCACTATCAGAGACAGCAATGTATCGAGTAAAACAGTTGTTAGGTGGGAAATTAAGCCTGAGGAACTACAACGCTCAGGTTGGCGAGACTTACGCAATGGTCAAAGCGTTGAACAAGCTTACAGGGCTAGGTATTCCTGAAACTCATCATATCGCTTAAGAATTAAGCACAATGGGGGAGCATACCTTCGTTCTGAATTAAGCAACAAAGGCCTTGAAGCGATTCAATCCGAACCGATAGTGATCAGAGAGGAGATGCGCCAAACGGTCTTCAAGTAGATTGAGCTTGATTCTAATCGGTGGATAAGGCCCTGTGCTCTTGGGTATCTAAGCCCAGTTAGCTTTGAACAGCAAAATGTCGCTTAATGCAGAGTCCAGTCTGGCTGGAGCAGAACACGAAATCATCAATATGCTATAACGATCGAGTCTCTCTGCTTTCGACGTAAATCGCTCCGGCGGTCTGTTACAGCCCTTGGAATAATAATTATAACCAAAAGATATCGGGGGCTCAGTGTACACTGGCTAAACGTTAATTCTGTTGCAAAGGAAGTCTGTCCGGCTCGAGTCAGTGTCATACTCTCGTTATCCTTGAAAGAGATCGTTACGACTTAGCTTACACGCTAAATTATTACGATACTGGGTAGACTCAACTTGAGTTTGTTAGATATATAGCTATCAATAGTTTGAATGTTGGGAGGCAACCAAAAAACTGACAAGCTTTGGCATCAAAATAATGGAGGGGACAGCTTCTCGTTTTTGAAGTTCGAGAGATGTGACAGATTAATAACGCCTAGAATACAAGCAGCCACGACAAGACAACTCTTAGCGATAGAACTAACTGTAAAGGAGTCTTTATCAGACTTTCTTTAAACTAACAATACTTATAATGGAGCATAACATGCAAATTAAAACCGTAAAACTTTTATCTTTGGGGGCATTGGCAGCAACAGCAACGTTTGGTGCAAGAGCAGAAAATACTTATGACTCCTTTATTGGCATTGATGCCGGCACGCATGTAAGTGGCAAAATTGAACTTGAAAACAATGAGGGCTTTAATGAATCGCTTGACACAAAGGCTTCTGTTATCATGGGGCTAAGTGGCGGTGTTATTATTAACGACCACCATAGAGTAAAGCTGGGACTTGCTTATAATGGACTAGATGATAAAGTCGAAGATGTCGTGAATCGTGCAGATTTAACTGCAAGTTATGATTACTTGTTAGCAATAGGCAGCAAGCTTAATTGGACTGTGGGTGCTCATATGGGTTACGAGTTCTTCGAAAGTGAAGCTGATGATAATGACGGCGCTATTTATGGTGTTCAAACTGGCCTAGACTATAAATGGACTAAAAACTGGAGCCTAGGTAGTGAAATTGTGTATACAGCACATCATAAAGAAGAATTCAAGAGTGGTGACTTTGAGGCTTCATTACATATTAAAGATGATGTCAAACTAATGGCCAACGTTCAATACCACTTCTAGTTTGGTCTTCGCACTCCCTTAATCGCTCTTGGCTTATAGAAGCCAAGAGCGATTGAAAAAATACGCACCATTCAAGGTATTCGTTATCAGTTA
>NZ_JAPPTH010000048.1:0-12037 GCF_027587015.1 Vibrio sp. Makdt | reverse complement strand
AAATTAGATATAGATCGACCAGTTTAATGAATTATGGTTTTGTGTGGAGAAGAAGCGCACTCATAGATAGGCTGAGGGAGAAAAGCAGTCACATTGAGCGTGCGACACTTCGAATAGGTGAGTTTTCTTGTACCGAATTTTATGCACGGGCGGCTAGTTGAGGCTTTCTTATAGTGGTCGGTGAAGAGGGATGCGATGCGACTGGGCTTTCACCGGGCTGGCGATCCAGCCCCCGAAAACACCATTATATTTTCGCCAAATAGAAAAAAAGCTCATCATTTCTGATGAGCTTTTTTAATAGTGGTGGTTCGTGAAGGGAGATTCGATCGGACTGGCGTACCAGCCCCCGACACTCAGGTCTAAAACCATCTATATTTCAGATGTAAAAAAGCCCCGTCATTTCTGACGAGGCTTTCTTATAGTGGTCGGTGAAGAGGGATTCGAACCCCCGACCCTCTGGTCCCAAACCAGATGCGCTACCAAGCTGCGCTATTCACCGACAAAATTAATGGGGTGGCTAACGAGATTCGAACTCGCGACCACCGGAATCACAATCCAGGGCTCTACCAACTGAGCTATAGCCACCACTAATTTTTTTGTATAACCGCTTAACAAGCGATTATTGAAATAGTGGTCGGTGAAGAGGGATTCGAACCCCCGACCCTCTGGTCCCAAACCAGATGCGCTACCAAGCTGCGCTATTCACCGACTAGTTTTGTATCGATTCTTGGGATAGTGAATCAACACTGGAAGCCGAAGCTACCGATAATTTGTAAAGAAAGAATGGGGTGGCTAACGAGATTCGAACTCGCGACCACCGGAATCACAATCCAGGGCTCTACCAACTGAGCTATAGCCACCATAATTTCTTTTTTTGCCAATTTCTCGCTTACCGAAGTAAGTGACCGGATGGCGCGCCTGAAAGGATTCGAACCTTCGGCCTTTGGCTCCGGAGGCCAACGCTCTATCCAGCTGAGCTACAGGCGCATGCCCTGTCGGCGGAGTGGAATAATACGTATATCACCCAATGCCGTCTAGTACTTTTTTAACTTTTTTTTCTGTTTGGTCTCTTTTTCGACAGTTAATATGTGATAAACCCCTTATTTGAGTACTACAACCCGCCACAGCTTATAAGTTGTTGTTTATTGCAACAACTTATCGGGATATAATCACCCATTATTTACATTGGTTTAACAGTTGCTCTTTACTGGTTAAAGCCAAAACACCCCTCCAACACTATAATTTGGTAAGCATGTACTTACCTTGGGAATGTAAAGTGAGTTTAATGGATATGTCTCGTCGAATTTTAAGCGTTGTCATCGCAGTTTTAACCTTCTCAACTGGTGCAATGGCTTCAGGCCTTAGCGAAGCAGAGCAAGATGCAATTGCTGAGCGCATCAAACCAGTTGGTCAAGTATACCTAGTCGGCAGTGAGCCAGTAGCCGCTGAACCAACAGGCCCTCGTGATGGCGCAACAGTTTATGGTACCTTTTGTATCGCTTGTCACGCATCTGGAGTAAGCGGCGCACCTAAAACAGGTGATGCTGGTGACTGGGGTCCTCGTATTGCTCAAGGTCGCGATATCCTAGCTGACCACGCAATCAACGGTTTCAACGCGATGCCAGCGAAAGGTTCATGCATGGACTGTTCAGACGACGAAATCAAAGATGCTATCGAGCACATGATTGCTGGTCTGTAATTTGCCGAGCTATAGTTAAAAATGCCAAATTCAAAAAGGGTGACCAACAGGTCACCTTTTTTATTGTCTTCTATATAGTACTCATCAAGCAGAACATTACTTCTTATTGAACATCGCTCGAATATTGGCAATGTGCGCCTGCCCTTTCTCCATTCGCTCTTCAGCGGACTGTGGCTTCTTCACGCTTTCCCATTCCACATCATCATGCGGCAATTCATCCAGAAAACGACTTTGTGTTGGTTTAATTAACTCACCAAACTGACGACGTTCACGACACTTAGTAAAAGTCAGTTCTTTCTGCGCTCGAGTGATACCCACATACATCAGGCGACGCTCTTCCTCCACATTCCCTTCATCAACACTGGTTTGGTGCGGCAAGATACCCTCTTCTGTTCCCATCAAATACACATAAGGGAATTCCAGGCCTTTCGAAGCGTGTAGCGTCATTAACTGTACTTGGTCAGCATCGTCATCGTCTTCACCACGTTCCATCATGTCGCGCAGGGTTAAGCGTTGCACGACCTCACGCAGCGTCTTCTCTTCTTTATCGTAATTATCACCTTCTAAATCGGCGACAATCCAGCTATAGAGATCAGAGACGTTCTTCATACGCATCTCTGCCGCTTTCGGGCTTGCTGAGGTTTCGTATAACCAATCTTCATAGTTAATATCGCGAACCAAAGCACGAACCGCATCTACGGTATTGCCACGCTCTGCGTTATCTGAGATACGGACAATCCAATCAGTGAATCGACGCAGGTTCTCTAAGCCGCGGCCTGTTAGGGTTTGCTCTAAACCCATCTCAAAGCTGGCCTCAAACAAGCTCTTGCCACGCATATTGGCGTAGCTACCTAGCTTTTCTAGCGTCACCGGGCCGATCTCACGGCGAGGCGTGTTTACAATACGCAGGAAGGCGTTGTCATCATCAGGGTTCACCAACACTCGTAGGTAAGCCATGATGTCTTTAATTTCGGCTCTAGCGAAGAAAGAGGTGCCGCCAGAGATCTTGTAGGGCACGCGGTTCTGCATCAGCGCTTTTTCAATTAAGCGCGATTGGTGGTTACCACGGTAAAGCACCGCGTAATCTTTGTACTCAGTACGGTTCAAAAACTTGTGTGCGATGATTTCACCGGTAATACGCTCGGCCTCATGCTCCTCGTTCTTGGCATTCAATACCTTGAGCTTTTCGCCGTCTGGGATCTCAGAGAATAGAGACTTCTCATACACGTGGGGGTTATTGGCGATCAAGATGTTCGCTGCACGCAAGATTCGACTGGTTGAGCGGTAGTTTTGCTCCAGCTTAATTAAGCGAAGGTTTGGATAGTCCTCACCCAGCAACACTAAGTTTTGCGGCTTCGCACCACGCCATGAGTAAATAGATTGGTCATCGTCACCTACTACCGTCAAACGACCACGCTCTCCAACCAGTAGACGAACCAATTCGTACTGGCTGGTATTGGTATCTTGGTATTCGTCCACAAGTAGGTAGCGAATACGTGACTGCCAACGTTCGCGCACTTCTTGATTGGTTTTAAGCAATAGTACCGGTAGTGCAATCAAATCATCAAAGTCGAGGGCGTTGTAGGCCTTCATCTGCTTTTGATACATCTCGAAGCAAAACGCAAATAGTTGCTCTTGTTCACCTTGAGCGCGCGCTTTCGCCTGGTCTGGCGTCAGCATGTCATTCTTCCAATTCGAAATCGCACTCATCAATGCACGCAATAAATCTTTATCGCCATCGATTTGTCTTTCAGTTAGCTCTTTTAATAGGGCTAACTGGTCTTGGTCATCAAACAGAGAGAAGCCCGCTTTTAAGCCCAGCGCTTTGTACTCGCGACGAATAATGGTCAAGCCCATAGTGTGGAACGTCGAAACGATAAGTCCTTTCGCTTCTCCTTTACCTAAGGTTTGCCCTACACGTTCTTTCATCTCACGCGCTGCTTTATTGGTAAAGGTCACTGCCGCGATGTTACGCGCCTTGTAGCCACACTCCTGAACCAAATAAGCAATTTTATTGGTGATAACACGTGTCTTGCCTGATCCAGCGCCCGCTAATACTAAGCAGGGACCTGAAACATACTTCACGGCTTCATCTTGTCTTGGGTTCAGTTTCATTTGATTCTCTATCTGTTCTTACAAGGTCGAATTGGTTGCGCGCCTATAATAATGCTGCAACATCACGAATGCTACGTTCTCTTCTACAAGAATTTTACGTCATTTATGCAAAACTTTGTTGCACATGTGTATGGTTCTTAGGCTATAATGAATGAACGTTCATTCATCGGTGATGTAAATATGACTACTCATGCACCTCAGGATAAACGCCAACAAATACTTTCTGCAGCAGAGAAGCTAATTGCGGAGGTCGGTTTTCAAGGCCTCTCAATGCAAAAACTAGCAAAAGAGGCGGGAGTGGCTGCAGGCACTATCTATCGCTACTTTGATGATAAGGATCACTTGATCGATGACGTTCGAGTGCTCGTAACACAACGAGTAGCAGATGCTGTACAAGACGGAGTTAATGATTCGGATCCAATAAAGCAACGCTACAGAACCATGTGGCTCAATATATGGAACTTAGCGGGAACGAACTTAGCTGCGATTAAAAATCGAGTTCAGTATGACTCTCTACCCATCACAAATAGCCTAAACTTCAGGGAACTTGAACGCAAAATGTTTGCCCAAGTTGAGCTGCTATTTAATGAGGGTAAAGAGCAAGGATTGTTTAAACCGCTGCATAATGAAGTATTAAGCGGATTGAGCTTAGCGGCTAGTGTATCTCTAGCGCGAAAGCATTCTTTAGGATTTTACCAACTCGATGAGGCAGCACTAGAAGCTGCAATAGAAGCCAGTTGGGATGCAATAATTAAACACTAGATCGGAGTTTTGACCATAATGAAAAAGTGGACTTTCTTCATGTTACTCATCGCTGTATTACTTTTCGGCAGCGTTATTGGGTTCAACATGTTCAAACAACAAAAAATTGCTGAGTACATGGCAAACCGCCCTGAACCAGAGTTTCCAGTAACGGTTACTGAAGTTCAGCCGATCGATTGGGTTCCGGTGATTGAAGCTATTGGCTTCATTGAACCAAACCAAGGTGTCACGCTAGCAAACGAAACTAGCGGTGTCATCGACCAAATTTCTTTTGAGTCAGGTACTGAAGTTAAGAGCGATCAACTACTCGTTCGCCTTGATTCAGACGTAGAGAAAGCGAACCTTAAGAGTTCTGAAGCTCGCTTACCTGCAGCAAAAGCTAAGTACAAGCGTTACCAGGGTCTATTCAAGAAAGGCTCTATCTCTAAAGAAGCTTACGATGAAGCAGAAGCTAACTACTTCTCTCTTTCAGCTGATATTGAAAGTCTAAAAGCGTCTATCGATCGTCGCGAAATTCGCGCACCATTCGATGGTACCGTTGGTATCCGCAATGTTTACCTAGGCCAATACCTACAATCAGGTACTGATATTGTTCGTCTAGAAGACACCAGTGTTATGCGCCTACGCTTCACGGTTTCTCAGACTGACATCTCTCGCATCAGTGTGGGTCAAGCAGTTGATATCTTCGTTGACGCTTACCCTGAAATCCCATTTGAGGGCTCTATCAGCGCAATTGAACCTGCAGTAAGCGTGCAAAGTGGTCTTATTCAAGTTCAAGCAGACATTCCAAACAATGATGGCAAGCTTCGTAGCGGTATGTTCGCTCGCGCTAACATCATTCTGCCTAAATTAGAGAACCAAGTAACTCTGCCTCAAACAGCGATTACTTTCACTCTATACGGCGACAATGTTTACATCCTAACTGAAGAAGACGGCGTTCAACGCGTTACTCAACATGTTGTAAAAGTAGGTGAACGTACTGCTGATATCGCACACATCCTTGAAGGTGTGAAAGCGGGCGATACCGTTGTGACTTCTGGCCAAGTACGTCTAAGTAACGGTGCCAAAGTTAAGGTTGTGGAAAGTGATGCAATCACACCACCATCTGAAACACCTATGCTGTAACCGGAGGCACAATGCGCTTTACTGATGTTTTTATTAAACGTCCAGTTCTAGCGGTATCCATCAGCTTTTTGATTGCGCTGCTTGGCTTACAAGCAATCTTCAAAATGCAGGTGCGTGAATACCCTGAAATGACGAATACCGTCGTAACCGTGACCACGAGTTACTACGGTGCAAGTGCCGATCTTATCCAAGGCTTTATCACCCAGCCCCTCGAACAGGCTGTGGCACAAGCGGATAACATCGATTATATGACTTCATCTTCTGTACTCGGTAGCTCTACGATTACCGTTAATATGAAGTTGAACACCGACCCGAATGCAGCGCTGTCTGACATACTGGCCAAGACAAACTCGGTTCGTTCTCAGCTTCCAAAAGAAGCGGAAGATCCAACCGTAACCATGTCGACCGGTTCAACAACAGCGGTACTCTACATTGGTTTTACTAGTGATGAGTTGGTGTCGAGCCAAATTACCGATTATCTAGAGCGTGTAATCAACCCGCAGCTATTTACGGTAAACGGTGTATCGAAAGTTGACCTATACGGTGGTATGAAATACGCACTACGCGTATGGCTAGACCCGTCAAAAATGGCTGCAGTTAATCTAACCGCTAGCGATGTGATGTCGGTACTGAATGCCAACAACTACCAATCGGCAACCGGTCAGGCAACGGGTGAGTTCGTTCTCTACAACGGCAGTGCTGATACCCAAGTATCTAACGTTGAAGAGCTAGAGAATCTTGTAGTACGAAGCGGTGAAGGCGAAATCATCCGTCTATCTGACATTGCTAAGGTTTCTCTAGAGAAAAGCCACGATGTGTACCGTGCAAGTGCGAACGGTCAGGAAGCGGTTGTTGCAGCGATTAACGCGGCACCAAGTGCTAACCCGATCAATATTGCAGCCGATGTTCTTGAGCTTCTTCCTCAGCTAGAGAAGAACCTACCAAGCAACATCTCAATGAACGTAATGTATGACTCAACGATTGCGATTAACGAATCGATTCAAGAGGTTATCAAGACCATCCTTGAAGCAGCATTAATCGTACTGGTTGTAATCACCTTGTTCCTTGGTTCGTTCCGTGCGGTTCTTATCCCTATCGTTACTATCCCACTGTCTTTGATTGGTGTGGCAATGGTAATGCAGGCGATGGGCTTCTCTTGGAACCTGATGACACTACTGGCAATGGTACTCGCCATCGGCCTGGTGGTAGATGATGCGATCGTTGTACTCGAAAACGTCGACCGACATATCAAGCTCGGGGAATCCCCTTTCCGTGCTGCAATCATCGGTACGCGTGAAATCGCGGTACCAGTTATTGCAATGACGTTAACGCTAGGCGCAGTATACGCTCCTATCGCGATGATGGGTGGTATCACAGGCTCGCTATTTAAAGAGTTCGCGCTAACCCTAGCGGGTTCAGTATTTGTATCAGGTATCGTGGCATTAACACTGTCGCCAATGATGTGTTCAAAAATGCTTAAAGCTCACGCAGAGCCAAGCAAGTTTGAACAAAAGGTACATAGCGTACTGGATGGTATGACTAACCGTTACGAGCGTATGCTTGGTGCGGTAATGAACCATCGACCGGTATTCATTGGCTTTGCGGTTATCGTATTTGCCAGCTTGCCGATGCTGTTTAAGTTTATCCCAAGTGAGTTAGCACCTTCTGAAGATAAAGGTGTAATCATGCTGATGGGTACAGCACCATCAAATGCGAACTTAGACTTCATGCAAAATACCATGAACGACGTAAACACGATTCTGTCTGATCAGCCAGAAGTAGCGTACGCACAGGTGTTTACCGGTGTGCCGAATGCAAACCAAGCGTTTGGTATCGCATCTATGGTTCCATGGAGTGAGCGTGAGGCGAGCCAATCAGACGTAGCAAACCGCGTTGGTGGTTTAGTTAAAGATGTTCCGGGAATGGCGGTAACTGCATTCCAAATGCCAGAACTACCAGGTGCAGGTTCAGGTCTTCCAATTCAGTTTGTTATTACAACACCAAACAGTTTTGAGAGCTTGTTCCAAATCACTACTGACATTTTAGCGGATGTAGCATCGAACCCGCTGTTCGTTTACTCAGATCTTGATCTGAACTACGACTCAGCAACGATGAAAGTACACATCGATAAAGACAAAGCAGGCGCATACGGTGTGACCATGCAAGATATCGGTATCACCCTTGGTACCATGATGTCTGATGGCTACGTAAACCGTATCGACTTAAACGGTCGTTCTTATGAGGTTATCCCTCAAGTAGAGCGTAAGTTCCGTTTGAACCCTGAATCGATGAATAACTACTATGTACGTGCTGCGGATGGTAAAGCGGTGCCACTGGGCAGTTTAATTACGATTGATGTTGTGGCAGAGCCTCGCTCTCTTCCTCACTTCAACCAATTGAACTCAGCAACGATTGGTGCAGTACCAGCTCCTGGCGCGGCGATGGGTGATGCGATTGCATGGTTTGAAGATACGGCAACGAACAAGCTACCAAGTGGCTACAACCACGATTACATGGGTGAAGCTCGTCAATACGTAACAGAAGGTAGCGCACTTTACGCAACCTTTGGTCTGGCGCTAGCAATCATCTTCTTGGTACTGGCGATTCAGTTCGAATCTCTAAAAGATCCACTGGTTATCATGGTATCTGTACCACTGGCGATCTGTGGTGCCCTAATTGCTCTAGCTTGGGGTGCGGCAACGATGAACATCTACTCACAAGTAGGTTTAATCACGCTGGTCGGCCTGATTACCAAGCACGGTATCTTGATCTGTGAGGTTGCAAAAGAAGAACAGTTGCATCACCACAAGACTCGTATTGAAGCGGTAATGGAAGCTGCGAAGGTTCGTCTTCGTCCAATCCTGATGACAACCGCAGCGATGATCGCGGGTCTAATCCCACTGATGTACGCAAGTGGTGCAGGTGCAGCTCAGCGTTTCAGTATCGGTATTGTTATCGTTGCAGGTCTGGCGATTGGTACTATCTTTACGCTGTTTGTACTGCCTGTGATTTACAGCTACCTAGCTGAAAAACACAAGCCTCTTCCTGTGTTTGTTGAAGACAAAGACCTAGAAAAACTAGCTCGCGTTGATGAAGCAAAAGCAGCGCACAGAGAATTAGCAGACAACAAGTAATCGCTAAGTCGTAAAACAATCAAAAAGGCTACTTCGGTGGCCTTTTTTTATACGCGATAGGCGACATCTTAGATGTGATTAAATAGAATAGTGATAAATAGTCAGGAGTTTTAATCGATATGTTTGATCCAAAAAAACTAGAGCAAATTGCTAAGCAGATCCACGACTCTATGCCTCAGCCAGTGAAAGAACTAGGTTCAGACGTAGACCAGAAAGTTCGCCAAGTTATCCAAGGCCAGCTAAACAAACTAGATGTTGTAAGCCGTGAAGAGTTTGATGTTCAAACTCAAGTACTACTGCGCACTCGTCAAAAGCTGACTGAAATGGAACAAAAGCTTGCAGAGCTAGAAGCTAAGCTTGCAGACAAGTAAGCACTTAAGCGAGCAAAGATAAGAGGGCTGACGTGAAAACGTCTGCCCTTTTTTATGCACTCAAGTTTTTCGGTCTAGACTCCTAACAACACTCCAAGTCGCGATAGATCTTTCCAATAAACAAAAAGGCTTGGTCAACGGCGACCAAGCCTTTTAATTAGATGTTGTGTTTTTATTTATGACTCCAGTTTTTGGAGCTCTTTAAATTTGTTCGATGTTATCGAGTTAAGAGATTAACCGCCTACTGCGATGCGCTTCATGTCGCTCATGTAGCTACGTAGCTCTTCACCGATGTACTCAACTGGGTGGTTACGGATAGCTTCGTTAACTTCGATTAGTTTAGCGTTATCTACTTGGTTAGATACTTCACCTAGACCACGACCGATTACGTCTGTTGCTACTGAAGGCATGAACTTCTCACGTAGTAGTGGTGTTGCAACGTTAGCGAACAGGTAGTTACCGTATTCAGCAGTATCTGAGATTACAACGTTCATTTCGTATAGGCGCTTACGAGCAACCGTGTTCGCGATTAGTGGAAGCTCATGCAGAGACTCGTAGTATGCAGACTCATCAATGATGCCAGATGCTGTCATTGCTTCGAACGCTAGCTCAACACCCGCACGAACCATAGCAACAAGTAGGATGCCGTTATCGAAGTACTCTTGCTCAGAGATTTCTACATCAGAAGCTGGGTAGTTTTCGAATGCTGTTTCGCCTGTCTCTTCGCGCCAGCCTAGTAGGTTCGCATCGTCGTTCGCCCAGTCAGCCATCATAGTGCTAGAGAATTCGCCTTGGATGATGTCGTCCATGTGCTTGTTGTAAAGCGGACGCATTAGGTCTTTTAGCTCTTCAGAAAGCTCAAATGCTTTGATTTTAGCTGGGTTAGATAAACGGTCCATCATGTGAGTTACGCCACCAAACTTAAGCGCTTCAGTGATCGTTTCCCAACCGTATTGTAGAAGCTTACCTGCGTAGCTTGGGTCGATACCGTCAGCAACCATCTTCTCATAAGATACGATAGAACCAGCTTGTAGCATGCCACAAAGGATTGTTTGCTCACCCATAAGGTCAGATTTAACTTCAGCAACGAAAGAAGACTCTAGACAACCTGCGCGGTGACCACCAGTACCAGCAGCCCAAGCTTTAGCGATATCCCAACCTTCACCCTTAGGGTCATTCTCTGGGTGAACAGCGATTAGTGTTGGTACACCAAAACCACGCTTGTACTCTTCACGTACTTCAGTACCTGGACACTTAGGTGCAACCATTACAACGGTTAGGTCTTTACGGATTTGCATACCTTCTTCAACTACGTTGAAGCCGTGTGAGTAACCTAGTGCAGCGCCTTCTTTCATTAGAGGCATTACTGTTTCAACTACGTTAGTGTGTTGTTTGTCTGGAGTTAGGTTGATTACTAGATCCGCTTCAGGAATCAGCTTCTCGTAGCTATCTACTTCAAATCCATTCTCTTTTGCGTTTTTGTAAGACTGACGTTGCTCGTCAATCGCCGCCTGACGTAGAGCGTAAGCCACGTTTAGGCCTGAATCACGCATGTTTAGACCTTGGTTAAGGCCTTGAGCACCACAACCAACAATTACGATTTTCTTGCCTTCAAGGTATTCAGCTTCTGTCGCAAATTCTTCACGATCCATGAAGCGGCAACGACCTAGTTGGTCTAGTTGTTCACGAAGGTTTAATGTATTGAAATAGTTAGCCATGTGAGGCACTCCTTTAAAAATAAGTCCGTAAGGTCGATATCTCTCTATCGAATGACTTCATACTAAAACAGACATTCCGTTGCTGAAAGTGATATATTCACAATTAGTTATTGCAATAAATGCAACATGGAAACGATCACAGAACATGAACATAAAATCTCTACAATTATTTATACATTTATGTGATAGCAAGAGTTTCAGCAAAACAGCTGCAGCCATGCATGTCAGCCCTTCTGCACTGAGCCGTCAGATACAAAAGCTTGAAGAAGAAACAGGACAGGAACTGCTTATCAGGGACAACCGCAGCGTTGATCTCACTCCGGCAGGAAAACACCTATTGCCAGTAGCGTTGAGTATTGTTGGAGAGTGGCAGCAATATAACCTTCACCTAAAAGGCGGTGAACAAGAGTTAAAAGGGGAGATCAGGATATTTTGCTCCGTGACTGCAAGCTATAGCCATCTTCCTGAGCTAATTACCGAGTTCAGAGCCATTCATCCATATATCGAGTTCAAGCTTTCTACAGGCGACCCTGCTCAATCTATCGATAAGGTATTAAATGACGAAGCAGACATCGCGATTTCAGCGAAACCAGACATCCTCCCCTCAAGATTAGAATTCGAAACCATTAGTGATATACCACTATCTGTCATCATCCCATCTGGCGTCAGTAGTTTTGGTCAACAACTACAATCCGACAAGCCAAACTGGAATAAAGTGCCTTTTATCATCCCTGAAGCGGGTACAGCGCGTGAACGAGCCAATGCATGGTTTAAAAAGATGAAGATAAAACCCAACATATACGCGCAAGTTTCTGGCCATGAGGCGATTGTAAGTATGGTGGCACTAGGGTGTGGAGTTGGCATCGCACCTGATGTGGTCATAAACAACAGTCCAGTAAGAGATAAAGTTAGCCGCTTAAAGATAGAACCTATCAAGCCATTTGAGTTAGGCGTATGTTGTAAGCGAGCACAGCTAGATAACCCTCTAATTCGAGCGTTCTGGCAAGTTGCAGAAGGAAAATATTTAGCGGACTAGTCGTCATTGTTTTAAATACAAAAAAGGGAAGAGCACGTCAGTGCCCTTCCCTTTTATTTATGTATATCGCAGATAAG
>NZ_JAPPTH010000047.1:0-16527 GCF_027587015.1 Vibrio sp. Makdt | reverse complement strand
ATTCCGTTTTAGAATGATCGCTAATTTAGCGAAGCATGAATTATTAAAAGGATGACAAAAGTTGCTAACGAGAGTGTCTGATATCACGAAGCAGTCACTCCGAAATGGTCAAAAATCAGAGATATTGAATTAAATGGGAAAGTTGGACATTTTTAGGTTTGACTTTTCATAGTATTACTACACAAACTCGAAGTTGAGTATAGATGAATTAGGGTTCACTCCCCCCAAATCACTGAAGAAGGTCTTTTACTATGAGATGCAATGAATCTAAAGGGCAGAACATTGGAAGCCCATTGGAAAACATTAGAGAGGTTGTTTCTAGCGTGGATACTGAGTTAATTATGGATAGGCTGTGTCATCTAGGTGAAGATTATGTAAGTTGGTATACCTCCTACTTGGTGGCCAGCTACGGACATATAACACCTCAAGACATTATCAACAAATATGGTGCTTCTGCATTACTGCAGTACATTGATATGAAGCTTGAGGGAGGTTACGAATAGTCAGATTTCATTATTCTTGTAGTATTTACAACCTAGACTCTCTCTGACCATACACATGACTTCAGCCAATCCCTTTTTATAAGTCAAAGGATTACTTTCTTAAATTCAATATCAATACCAAACCGGAGTGCGATTTTTTCTACATCTGATGGGTAAAAAGCATATTCTTTATCGATAATCCTGACTGTTGTTACTTCTAGCGCCCCTTCATCTTTTAAAAAGTCGGGATAGAGTGCAGGGTAACTCTCTTGAATGCTGCTCAAAAGCTCGGATGTTAATATGTACGGTGCGTTAACAGAGCCAAAATAAACATTTAGTGTAATCATCTATCGCCTCAGCTACCCTTAAAAATATAATCACCAAAAATTATCAAAGTACTCTTTGATTCCATTTATCTCGATTACGTATCAGACGAGCGAGTTGATTTCATCAAGTAAAACCAGTTATATACATGTACCATCATAAGCATAACCAGCATTTTTGATAGGTATTTCTTGGTTTTAAGTTAGTTTCAAACTTAATACTGGCGTCTATTACGCTGTTTAATAGAACCCTACACACTTCAAGTGTTGAGCTTTTACCTTGGTTAAATGTATTTACACCGGACCTAAAACCGCCACCAATCGGATTTTCCCTACCAAATCGTGATGAATTGACTTAAAAACCGCGTGAAGATCGAATTTAGCTACCATAGTCCATAGAACCAACCAAAAAACACCTCAATCCCGCATTTTCCCTACCATAAGGCAAAGGACAAAGGTATTGATGATTGATTCCCGTCTGGCAACTAACCTTCAACCAGTGCCAATATGAAGGCTATTAACCTTCAAGTTGTCACGATTTCGATTGAACTTAGAACTATCACATCTCTTTAAAAACATACACATAGAGCATTTTATCTCTGACCTGGAAGTACATAACCCAGAGGCAATACTGCTATAGGTTTCTAAGCATTGTTGGTTTCCACAGTTCCCGTAGTTTAATAGGCGTTTTTGGGTTGTCCACAGCTTTCACAGTCGGTTAATGGCACCAAACGCCCCGTTTCGAAATGATCTAAAACCGCGAGCACTGCGAATTTAGCTACCATAGTCCATCGGGCTTAACAAAAAATGCCTCAAGCCCCAATTTGCCTACCATTAGGTAACGAACAAAGGTAAACCATGATTGACTGACAGCTTACTAACTTTCGAAGGTACGTCTTAAACCGAAAACTGTCACGATTTCAGTAGGTCATCAGAGCAGCAAAATAGTTGCCTCAATGTTGATGTATGACTTTGATTCATATTATGAAAGATAATAGACCACAAACAATTCAATATCACACCCTATACTCACTGCTTTTAATTTGACCGATGTTCCCTTCAAAGTCATTGATCCAAATGAGCTACCTAACATCTATAGAGTGGCTTTCGAGCAGTTCTTAGCAGGCTCATGTGCACCATATCCTATTTATGCCTATCAGCACGATTATGAGCGTTTCCTTCTCTTGATAGAGCAAGGAGAAATTACAATCGAGAAATAACATACTGGGGGCTCAAAAAGCCCCCTATAAACCATAGATTACAAACACCTCGACTTTAATAAGGCTTCAACCTCTTCTTGTTGCCCCATACTTTCAAGCAAAGAGGAACCAACAAACGCAGCATCCGGGCGAACAAATAACGCATAAAAACCATCAGTCCCGCCCGGTAAAGCGGATGCATATCGTTTTTTATATTGCTCAACTTTCACCATGATCGATTCATGCTCCGATGGGTATAACCTCAAGACTTCAAACTGAAACCATAATGGCACTCGTTTAGCATAGCGGGAGGAGAAACCCTCTACGACCGGTGGAAATCGCCCTACTTGTTTCAATTGATTCAGTTCGGCGACGACTTTCTTCAGTTCCTCTTCCGACCTCATCCGCTCTTGCCAAGCCTCAAACTGTGCCCCTTGTGCCAAAGATAACTCTTCTTCCAAGTTTAAAATTTTACTTTCCAATTCATCGGCTCTATTCGGCTTGATTGTATCTTTTGGGGATTCAGAACAAAGATCAAAAGAATGGTTCCATCCCGTGATAGCAAGCAGTACTTGTTCGTAGAATTGAGGATATTTTTTAATAGTGGTGCGAGTAATATCAAATGTATCGGAAAATAAACGTAAGGACATACATTGACGACGCCCTCTTAACACATCCTCTGGAGTCAACAGTTTCAGTGCTTCTAATGCTTCCTGAAATCGTTCATTAAGCCCCTCACTCGGCTGTTGCTGCTGATTCACGAATATCCTCCCTAAGCTGGCTGACAAGTTCACGAACTTTATCAATCCCCTGCACAATGCCCTCTTTTGCACACGCTTCCATAATAGTCAGTTGATCTTCCCAAAAAGGTAACTGAGCTGGCGTAATTACACAGTTCTCACAGGAGATACATTGCACTCGATTCAGACGGCAATTATTAGCGCACGCCCCTTTATCAACCGGCCGAACAGAAACTGAGTGAGCATTGAGTTGAACTTCCATGCCACCCCCAATCTTTTTTCGTAAAGTTTTTAAATTTTTAGACGTGTGAAAGTCTCTGCTTGCAAACTCTTCCGAGGAGACTGCGTCACCCAGCCCTCCATGCAAGCCATCATTATGATTAAGCTGTGTTTCAATCACGGCTTGTTGAAAAGAACTCTGATCCTCTAAAATCCAGTTCAAAATCTCGCCGTCACCACCTTGAGTATAATATTCGGTAACATCACCAGCACGGTGAGCAAACTGATCTCGCAAAGCTTCAACACTACCAAGTGGTGAAAGCGCAATGAATCGTGCAAAAGTACGCCGAAACATATGCGGAGTAACACGCATCGGGACGGATAACCCTTGTTCATTTGACAGATATTCCATGAAGGTATCGACTCGCCGTTTAATCGTCAACATTCCCCACCTCATAGAAAGCTTGTGGTTTACATTCAAACCACACGACACAAAAAGGCTTTGATTTGCTCGAACGGCATCTCCCCACAACCGTTCGTATTCTCCATTAAACCTATGTTTTTTTAACATTTCAAAAGTTCGCATACGCCGACATTGATTTAGTCGATTTAATTTCTCGATCACTAATTTCAATTTTGATGGCACAAGCCATTGATGTGATTCCCCTTCGGGCAAGTGTGCATACTTGAAGGTCACTCCTTGTAAATAACTTGATTTAAACTGAATGGCAGAAAAGTCGGAATTTTTCTCCTGATAACACTCTTTTGATAAACTTGATAATTCACTCTGGCGCATACCTGTAAGCCCGAGAATTAAAACAGCAGCCGCAGCTTCAAAAAGAATAATTTCCCGTTCCAGCGTTGAATATGAATCATATCCATGCTGCACTAGGTACTTTTGGAGTCGATTAAATAAAGTACTTTGACTCGGAACGTTTCCGTCACGAGTGGGATTATTCTTTAGTTTTAATCGTTCACTTTCCCAATAGTTGTTATAGAGCGCAATGGCACCATCCGAGCAACTCACTATCTTCCACGCAGCTTGAATAATCAGAACCCATGAAGACTCCTCAATAACCTGAGTTTGCTTATATTTCCTTTTAAATCCCAATACCGTAGACGCTGCGCGCCTGCCAAACGGCGGGTAAGCTAAGCCGCACTTTAATAAACTTCGATATTTATAAAGCTGAAATAAAGGTTGAAGTCGATATTGTTGCTGAATGCTAGAGATCATGCTTTGGCTATTATTCTTTCGAAAGTCACGCTTAATCCACTCCAAGTACTCGTTTAACCTTAAAGGTTCAGATAACCACTGCTCAAAATCCATTCCATCAAAAAACTCCTTCCACCATAGGAAGAATACCTTCCAAGCTCTCAATTCACTTTTAAGTGTCCCAACTGATATGCCATCCTGATAACGTAACCACAAACAATCACGAGCAGCTTCGAAGATGGTGTAACATCCGACCGCCTCACTCTTGTTCAACGTAAGATCTAGCTCTACAAGTTGATCTTTAAAATTTAAGGTTTTGTCTGAACGATGTTTATTTGCAGCACCATTCAATAGATAAAACAGCCACTCTTCATCACCATAATCACCTAAAGATTGCCCTTCAAACTCCCCAATAGATAACCGGATCTTCTCTTGATAAGTCAATCTTTTAAGTTGCTCGACCGTCAATGCATTTTGGCCCGAAAGTCCATTTGATTGTTGTAATTTTAGAATTCTCACGATGCAGCCTCCATGCTCTTCAGCATGTTTGTTAGATAAGAGCCTTCATGTAGATCCCATAATGGATATGGCGAATCTTCAGCGCGTTTTCGCGCTTTAGATACGACTAAGGGACGGTGCTTGAATGCATCTGGCAGATCTTTCTCCAAAATTTGCAAATAAACGCCATAACGTTTTACCCAAACATGGGATGGAATTCTTCCGGATTCGAAATCATGTCTTAATGCTTTTTGAAAAGAAAATAATCGCCAAAGGTCTGTTTCTAAGATAACCATGTGAGGGCACAACAAGCATTGCATGAAATCCAAACAACTTGGGCCTTGTGAGCTCATTTGTTCATGATTTTTGGGGTTCTTGCAGCTCCCAACATGAGTTTTAAAACGACTGTCAGATTGAATTAATTGCAACTCATTTTGTTGCTCAAGAGTTAGCTCGTAATCTTTTTCATATTGAATCCAAGAGCTTGCTTTCCCTGTGACCGAATAATCATGTAACCGCTCCAGCAACAGGCTTAATCTCGCCTTTTGTTCAGGCGATGTATTTAGATAATGTCGATGCGTCGTTAACGAACTCCCTTGACCAAAGCGAAGCTTATGACCAAGAATTCGAGAAACACTTGCTATCGAACCATAACGGCGCAAAACTTGGACACACGTCGGTCGTAAACGTGATAACCGAATCCGCAAAGGCTTATCTTCATCATCCATGAGCTCAAACATATTCGTAATAACATCAAGTGGTGCCGCGCTATTTTGATTGGTATTACGACTGCTATCTAAATAACCAGCTTTTAATGTTGTGACCTTTTCACTGGTCTGCGAAAAAACATTGATTCTATACAACCAAATGGACTGACCATTTTCGAGACCTTCAGCGCTCCGATATTGGTCTGAACGCTCTTTAAGATACATAAACAAACTTTTCGCACTAGTATGAAACAGACGAGATTCCGCGATCATTTCACGTGTAGTTTCATCACCAACATCAAAATCCTTAACAATAGTACGATGCTGAGCACGTGGCTTGTAAAACGCAAAACAAACTCGACGTTCAGGGTCATGAGGATGTGGATACATCGAATCGACAGTCAGCCGTAAGATATCCGTTTTATTGGCGAGAGTATAAATTGACATCAGCACTGCCGCTGCCGCCAATACAACTGAATCTGCACCACTCCACTTTCCATTTTTATCTTGTTCAATAATTTGTTTGCAGGCCTTTAAAATGCTGCGGAATTCTCTTTTTGAATAGGGCTCTCTTGGAGAGGAAGGGATACCTCGGACACACGGCATATGCCCAGTAAGAACATCGGGATGAACTTGCTCTGGATAGATTTCAGCTAAGCTCAACAAGAGTTTAGGGATCAACCGAGCAATCATTAATGACTTACGAAACCTTCCTCGGCGTTCACCCTCCTGAATAGGACGAGATTGAAACCATTTCAGGTAGCTATATAAGAAAGCGTATCCACATACGCTAACATCCGTAATCTGCTGATGTTCATCAAGATATAGAAGAAAAACATCAATTCCTCGGCGATACTGAGCCAAGGATTTAAGTGAGTATTCCTTCATATAAAGAGAATACACCCCAGTGTTAAGTTGTAAGATAACTTGTTTTAACTGTGGGTACTTCACGATACGAGATTGAACATCAAAGTGCGTGTTCCCATGAACAAGATCAGAAACTACCCACTTCATCGGTGCTTTGATAGCCACTACATTGGTAGTACTTTTTGAAGAGTCGATTACATCATTCGAGTTAAGCATTTCGCTCTTCCTCCATCATTTGAGAAATATCTTTTTCATATTGATGAAGTACCTGACGGTCATTCGCATGTAATTCACTCGTCATATTGATATAAATATTGGCCGTTGTGCTTACATGTGCATGCCCCAGTTGTTTTTGTAGCCAAATCAAACAGGCCATTTCGGAAGGAAATCCTGCATCTTTCCAGCTCTCTAAAGTTCTTGTCGCAAACTCATGCCGAAGAATATGCGGAGTAATCGTATGACGTAATTGCGCCTTTAAAGATGCGTGTAGAAAGTTTTTCTGAATCGTAGAAGGATGCCATGCAGACTTGCTAGAGCTTGCAAAGAACAAACGCGGGTTTGAATGATTCGTTCCATTCATCACTTGATCATATATTTTCAAATATAGAAGACCCGGAATAAATACCGTTCGAGCCTTGTTATTCTTAATAGTCATCGAGTTTGGTGACAACTGGATATGATGTAAAGTATTTGGACTTTGTGCAACAGTGGCGTAAGAAGGCAACGCTGATAGCGGCAAAGAAACGATTTCGCTAATTCTCATTCCCGTTCCTAGCATTAACCCTACCATGGGAACAAACGGTTTAGAGACATAAGTAACGAATCGATTAATTTCATTCATTGTGGGTAGAGGAGCCCGGGTAAATGCTTCAGTAAGCAATAAGCGGTTTCGCCTCGCTTTCCTAACACTCTGCTTTTGATTAAAATTCACACCTCCGCTTGCAGATGAGGTTTCTACTTTTACACCTTCAAAATTCGCATGCACATAACCATTCTCAAATGCCCATTCAATGAAGCTGATCACAGCTCTCAATCGAATATTAATTGTCTGGTTTGATACCGTATTTAAATTCTTCTTTAACTGCAGCTCTCGACGCCATGCAACGACATGCTTTAGTTGAATATCTAAGAGATTGATTCCTTTGGATTGAATATAAGCAAAAAAGTGTTCAAGAGCCTGTTTATTCGAGCGTATGGTGTGCTTCGAGTTCCAAAAACCGGACTCGATTCGATCAAGCATATATTGTGTTGGCGCTTGCATAATCCTTCTAGTGCTATCTAAAAACACTGGTAAATCTAACGTTTTACCATCTGCATCTCTTAAGCTCTGCGCTTGATAAATCACTTTCATTTTCATCTCCTTATCAATAAGTAAGTTTGATGAAAACATGAAACTCAAAACGCGCAACCCACTAAAACAAAGGATAATTGGGGCTTGCGCATTTAAAAAAGAGTGTTAGATGGGGGATAAATTGGCAGTAGCTTCAGGTAGTTTAAATCTTCAAAATCTACCCATTTTGATTAAATGAAATAAATCTATAGAAACATCAAAAACCTCTAGGCAGACAACTTGTGAGGCTTGCGGGCTCAACGGTATGTGGTTTAATAAACTTTAATTAATCAAAACGAAGCGTTAATCCGCATTGAGAAAAAACATCCGAGTTCACATAATTGAAAATTAGATAGAAAGTAGCGATTGACCTGATAACTGTGCGCTGATGTATCTATCTATCTATCTATCTATCTATCTATCTATCTATCTATCTATCTAAATAGATATGACTACCTAACCCGGAATTGACATTACTTTTTATAATCCGATAATTAATGACCCACTTAGATTTAAAAATCTCGTTAATTACTGATTTATAATGACTAATATTAAAGTTCCACTTATTTCGTGATTACTGAAATCATGCTTCAGCAGACTCAGGTCACCACGGTGATTCCATACTACCAACGCTTCCTGGAACGTTTTCCGACAGTTATCGATCTAGCAAACGCCGAGCAAGATGAAGTGCTCCATCTATGGACAGGGCTTGGTTACTACGCACGAGCTCGTAACCTACACAAAGCTGCCAAGATCGTCGCAGAGCAGTATGGTGGGGAGTTTCCACTTTCCCTCGAAGAAATGAATGCACTTCCAGGCATTGGTCGTTCAACAGCTGCAGCCGTTCTGTCCTCTGTTTACAAGCTCCCTCATGCGATCCTTGATGGTAACGTGAAGCGAACGCTTGCAAGAAGCTTTGCTGTCGAGGGCTGGCCTGGTCAAAAGAAGGTTGAAAACCAACTCTGGGAACACGCAGAAGCACATACACCAAAGCAAGATGTCGATAAGTACAATCAAGCTATGATGGATATGGGAGCAATGGTTTGTACTCGTAGCAAGCCTAAATGCTCTTTATGTCCGATAGAAAGCATGTGTGAAGCTAAAAAGCTCGATAGACAGCTCGACTTCCCAGGCAAAAAGCCAAAGAAAGAAAAACCGGTAAAAGAGACCTGGTTTGTAATCCTGTATCACGATAATCAAGTGTGGCTTGAGCAGCGCCCTCAATCAGGTATCTGGGGAGGCTTATTCTGTTTCCCTCAAAATGAAAATGCAGAAATCGAACACCAATTGGATCTTCGTTCAATCAAAAACACAGATTCAATCAAGACCATGATTGCGTTTAGGCACACTTTCAGCCACTACCACTTAGATATCACACCAGTATTAGTAAAATTAGATAAACAACCAGATTTGATAATGGAAGGGACTAAAGGTCTCTGGTATAACTTATCAAAACCAGAAGAAATTGGCCTAGCCGCTCCTGTAAAGCAGCTTATTGAAAGCCTACCCTTTGAACTGAATGACGACGTTTGAATCAACGAACGCGATAAGAGGAACCACTATGAGCCGCACTGTATTTTGTGCTCGCCTCCAGAAAGACGCTGAAGGCTTAGAATTTCAACTTTACCCAGGTGACTTAGGTAAGCGTATCTTTGACAACATCTCTAAAGAAGCTTGGGGACAATGGCAAAGCAAACAAACCATGCTTATCAATGAAAAGAAGCTAAATATGATGGATCCTGAACATCGTAAACTTCTTGAAACTGAGATGGTTAACTTCCTTTTCGAAGGTAAAGATGTCGTAATTGATGGCTACACTCCACCAAGCGAATAAGACATTTATTTAAGCAAATTTTAATGACATCATGGTTAGCGCTGCGATGTCATTTTTGTATGAGGAACTATGAAAAAGCTCAGTTACTTCCTAACCGCCATGCTACTTACTGGTTGCAGTCGTGAGTTCGTTGAGAGCATTTATGATGTGAATTACGAGCCAACCAACCGATTCGTAAATAACTTAGCGGAGTTACCCGGTCAATTTGAAAAAGATACAGGCGCATTAGACGCTTTGATCAATAGCTTTTCTGGCAATATCCAAAAGCGCTGGGGTAGCAACGAAATCAAGATGGCAGGTAAGAGTAACTATGTGAAATACATAGATAATTACTTGAGCCGATCAGAAGTAAACTTTAGCGAGGGCCTGATAACGGTAGAAACAGTTTCCTCAACAGAGCCTAAAAAACACCTCAAAAATGCAATTATGACAACGCTGTTGACACCGGATGATCCAGCACATGTCGACCTATTCTCTTCAAAAAGTATCAAATTAGAAGGTAAACCTTTTCTCTATAACCAAGTTGTAGACCAAGAGAAAAAGCCTATCCAATGGACATGGCGCGCCAACAAATTTGCTGACTACCTGATTGCCAACAACCTCAAAACCAAAGAAGTCGACTTTAAAAAAGCCTATTACGTTGAAATCCCTATGGTGGCCGATCACGCAAGCCAACGTAGTTACCAATATGCCGATATCGTTCGACGCGCATCTAAGCGCTATGACATCCCTGAAGACTTAATCTACGCAATCATCAAGACAGAAAGTAGCTTTAACCCATATGCGGTTAGCTGGGCGAATGCATACGGCTTGATGCAAGTTGTGCCGAAAACAGCAGGTCGAGATGTATTTAAATTGGTAAAAAACAAACCTGGGGAGCCTACTCCTGAGTACTTATTCAACCCAGAAAACAACATTGATGCCGGCACCGCGTACTTTTACATCCTTAAAAATCGCTATTTGAAAGATGTGCGACACCCCACAACATTGGAATACAGCATGATTTCTGCGTACAACGGTGGCACTGGTGGCGTACTCAATACCTTTAGCAAGGACAGAAAGCGAGCAATGCGTGACTTAAACTCACTGCAACCGAGTCAAGCTTACTGGGCACTTACTAAAAAACACCCGAACAAAGAGTCGCGCCGATACCTAGAAAAAGTAACAAAGTTCAAGAAAGATTTTAACCAAGGTAAAACGTAAGCCTCACTTTTGAATAAAAAAACAACTAACGAACGTTTTTTTTAATTATTTTCAAAAAAGGTGTTGACGGTTATGCAGAAAATCCGTTTAATAGCGCTCCGTTGCCCGGATAGCTCAGTCGGTAGAGCAGAGGATTGAAAATCCTCGTGTCGGTGGTTCGATTCCGCCTCCGGGCACCACAATTTGATTTGTTGGTGTCAACACTCTTTAACAGGGAGTAGCAACACGGACAAAAGCATAAAGAATTTAGTGTGCCGACTTAGCTCAGTAGGTAGAGCAACTGACTTGTAATCAGTAGGTCACCAGTTCGACTCCGGTAGTCGGCACCATTCTTTTGCCTCGATAGCTCAGTCGGTAGAGCAGCGGATTGAAAATCCGCGTGTCGGTGGTTCGATTCCGCCTCGAGGCACCATTATTTGATACTTAACAAATAATGGTCTTAATAGACCTGATGTTGAGACAAGTAATTCCCCTTTAGTTCAGTTGGTAGAACGGCGGACTGTTAATCCGTATGTCGCAAGTTCAAGTCTTGCGAGGGGAGCCACATTCAAGAAAGCCAAGTCGAAAGACTTGGCTTTTTTTCGTTTGAACGAAAGCTAAATCTATCCGGTCGCAGCATCTAACCTTAATAATCCCTATAAAGCTCCTCTTCACTCTCACGACAATATCTTCTCTTAATTAACTTCCTGCTATCTATCTCGCTACCCAAACTCCATTTATTCACTAAACCAGCACTTTAAAACTCGTTCATAGTCACACAAAAAATAAACAAGCTCTCGTTCTGTTACTTTTTTTTCTTCGTAAATTTAATCTTCATCATGTTTTGATATCTTTCTGATATCTGCCTTATACGACTTAGATTAAGATTCGATGAAATATACCTAATACTTATTATTGAATCGCTGCGCGGGGAAATATGAAATTAAAAACGCAAGCTTACTTATTATCGGGCATCATTTTAGTCGCCCTACTAGCGCTGACTGCTACTGGTTTATGGACCTTGAGAGTCGCTAGCAACATGGACAACAAAGCTCGCGTTACAGAGCTATTTAAGAGTGCATACAGCATTCTTACTGAAGTCGAGAAAATGGCTATTGATGGCACTCTAGAAGAGCAACAAGCGAAACAACTTGCTACTCGCCTACTGCGTAACAACATCTATAAAGACAATGAATACGTCTACGTTGCAGATGAAAACATGACGTTTGTCGCGACACCGCTAGATCCACAGCTGCATGGAACCAGCTTTAATGACTTTAAAGACGGTGATGGAAATAGCGTTGGCCAGCTTATACAAAGAGTGCTTGGCAATCGTACTGGACAGATCGTTGAATACACCTGGACGCAAAAACTGCCAGACGGGACCATTGAAGAAAAACTGTCTATTGCAGAGAAAACCCCGCACTGGGGTTGGGTTGTCGGTACAGGTATCGGCTTCAACGAAGTTAACGCTCGTTTCTGGTCTACAGCTCAATGGCAGCTATTCCTTTGCGTCGTGATTGCAGGCCTTATTCTATCGAGCTTAATCGTATCTATTAAACGCATGCTAGCACTTCTTGGTGGCGAGCCTAAAGATGTAAGAGAAGCGGTACAAGCTGTCGCAGAAGGTCGTATTCAAACGTCTTTCGAAACTCAAGCGATAAACGGCAGTATCTATCACGCTGTTCAACAAATGAGTAAGTCGTTAGCTGAACTAGTCTCAAACCTAAATGCTTCTATGTTGGCACTAAGAGGTGAATTACAACGCGTGGAAGATCGTGCAGGTTCTATCGCTCAACTAACTGAAACTCAGCAGCAATCTACTGAGATGATCGCAACAGCAATGACCGAAATGGCCTCTTCTGCTAACAATGTTGCTGATTCAGCGGGCGATACAGCGCGTAATACTGATGAAGCAGATAAACAAAGCCAACATACTCAACGTCTTATTCATAACACAGTGGACAACATTCAAGGTTTGGCAGGCCAACTAGGCACTGCAAGTGAAGCTGTCGCTAACCTAGACAACGATGTAAACAACATTGTCAAAGTACTCGACGTTATCGGTGACATTGCAGAACAGACTAATCTATTGGCACTGAATGCAGCTATTGAGGCCGCTCGAGCTGGCGAACAAGGTCGTGGGTTTGCGGTTGTTGCTGACGAAGTTCGTAACCTTGCAGGTCGAACGCAATCAAGCACCAAAGAAATCCAATTGATGATTAATAACCTTCAAGAAGGCTCTCGTAACGCTATTCAGACCATGGAAGTGTGTGCAGCGACCAGCCAGAGCACAGTAACCGAGTCTCAAAATGCCTCAGAAGCGCTACAACAGATTGTTATTGCTCTTGAGTCAATCTCTTCAATGAGCCATCAAATCGCGACAGCAGCAGCTGAGCAAACTCAAGTGAGTGATGATATCTCGAAGCGCATCAACATGATTGAGGAAAGTGGTAATCAACTAAGCAATGTAGTGACCGAAAGTCATAACAGCACCCAAACCTTAGCCTCTCTATCTAATGAACTAGAAGCTTGGGTAAATAGGTTTGAAGTAAAACACTAAAGTTTCGGGAAGATTTTTAAATATAAAAGCACGTTTTCATACGTGCTTTTTTTATTTCGGCACTCATTCCGTCTAGTTAAACGTAGTTTCTCGATCTTTTAGGGCATGCTAGACCTAGGTTTTTCACCGCAAATGAACAAAAACAATCCACTAAGTATAGAAAAACATCAAACAATACTTTTTTTGCAATTTAATGTTGACCCAGAACGCGAAAACACGTTTAATACACCTCGTCGCCCGGATAGCTCAGTCGGTAGAGCAGAGGATTGAAAATCCTCGTGTCGGTGGTTCGATTCCGCCTCCGGGCACCACAATTTATTTGTTGGTGTCTTAGACAACAACAGTAAAGCACAAAGAAATATTATGTGCCGACTTAGCTCAGTAGGTAGAGCAACTGACTTGTAATCAGTAGGTCACCAGTTCGATTCCGGTAGTCGGCACCATTTCTTTAAAGCTTTAAGAATAATTCCCCCTTAGTTCAGTTGGTAGAACGGCGGACTGTTAATCCGTATGTCGCAGGTTCGAGTCCCGCAGGGGGAGCCACATTTAGTGTGCCGACTTAGCTCAGTAGGTAGAGCAACTGACTTGTAATCAGTAGGTCACCAGTTCGATTCCGGTAGTCGGCACCATTTATATTATTGAGAAGTTTACTCTTCTTAAATAATTCCCCCTTAGTTCAGTTGGTAGAACGGCGGACTGTTAATCCGTATGTCGCAGGTTCGAGTCCCGCAGGGGGAGCCAATAAAGAAGAAGCCGCATCATTGATGCGGCTTTTTTGCACCTGAAGATCACGCATCTCTTTCCTACCTTCTTTAAACATCCTTGCCTTTTATCACATCCAAAATACCTTTCTTTATCTAGAGGTAATCAAACCATAGCCATTCATCTCAAGTGGTAAAGCTCACTTAGTAAAAACACTTCATCAAAAATTACTCTGGCGATAACGACGACCATAAATCGAAGATCTGTATAGTGTGGTGATTTAGAGCTCCCTACTTCAAACATCGTCCAAAACGCTCTCAGTTATGACTGTAAAGCACCATGAGATCCTGAACTACCATGGTTACTCCTTATCAAAACTATCCACCACAATAGCTCCCATAGAGGCTGGCATAGAAATAACAATCACCCTCTTGATTGACACAACAGGGTCAGACAATAAAGGGAGTTTATCTAAACAAGTCAATACTAATGCCACAACCATGGCCGTCATGACATAAGCGATAACGATTCTAAAAATGAATACGGGGACTCGAGCAACAACATCCTTTTGAAAGACACTCTCATAAGTATAAAAACCAAGAAAGACTGCGGATAACATAAATAGCAGCAATAAATTTTCAGTAGGTAAGGTCTCTCCTAGCCTCCAGGCTTCTTCAGAAAAAGAGATAGGCACCGCCAGAGCAAAAGATCCGACAAAGATCTGGCTTGCATCTTCAAAATTAAAACTTAGTTTCATTACATCACCTATTGAGGCTTTCTCAACGATCTTGCAGATCTAGCATCCATTGCTCTTAACCATTGAGTTGGTAGTATCACCGTTAGATTCAAATTAAACTCTAGTGCTTCATATTAACCACCTTCAGCGAGCTAAGACTTGAACTTGAACTTGAACTTGAACTTGAACTTGAACTTGAACTTGAAAGCAACATATCAAAAATTGCTGTATTTCAAAGAAATAATAGATTTAACGCTTTCACATTATTGTAGAGCTTTTTGCAAGCTTCAAAACTTGACGCTTGAGGGCATTAGTTTCAATGGTATTACTAGCATTGTTACTCAACCCAAAACTGAAAAAGATCGTCTTCTACTGTACTTCGAATAAAACAATATAGTGAAGTCACTCGCGAGGAATTAAAGAGGGCTATTGAAAATAAAGGTAAGGAGAATACTGACTGACGTTGATCCATTTACAGAAGTCTTAATCGGAGGGTTTTACAACAACTCTAATAATTCAGGCTCCCCAAACCTTATCAAAGGCTAGAGCAATCATGAAGGATAGCCTAAGACCTTAAGAACACCAAAAAAGAAGTCGTGATTTGTTGAACGTATTCATAAGTAGACCTTACCAGAGCTAGAGCATCCTCAGTAACTATATAAAGAGCTAACAGCCGTAATTACTAGAACCATAGAATATGCCCGATTAGTGACTCATCGACCCATGAGCAGTTACCAAGACACAAAGAAATAGCTCTCTATTACTCTAGTGAAGCCATAAGCCTCCTTCCGCAGATTAAGCCAATTACAAAGGCTAAACGCCACTAGGTTAACTAAGCGTCGAAACATCATGTATCTAAAGATATTTACCTGCCGACAAAATGAGAGGCAAAAAAGAGCCGGTATATAAACGGGTTGTGCGAACCACATTTACTGGTGACGAAATCAATACAAACCCAATACTCTATAAAGATAATAAGCTCAGGGCAAAGATATCCGTAACTCACCACTCATAAGGGACCCAGAGCCTCTAGCAGCCTATTTATACGCCTAGTTAAGCCGCAAGCTTCGTAACTTTAACTAACTTATCTAAAGCCACGAGTTACACCCGCTCTTGCGAGCGAACCAGAACTCGCAGATCACGGGCTCAAAAAGGGAAACACAATGATTCAAATGTGAAAAAACCTAGCTCTTACTAGTAGGGCATCTCTATAAGTGACATAGATCGCCGGTACTGGGGCTCGTTAGTCGAAGACCAAAGCATCTATGTCCAAAAGCGAGAAAGCCTAGTCGTAAGACTCAGCTCTCTAATCAGTGCTGGAGTATCCTGGGTTGTGGACAACGGGTAAACCTTTTGCGGGACTCTTTCGACCGAAGGGGGAACACAATCATTCAAACGTAATAAAGCCCAAGCAGTTATGCTTGGACTTAGTATAAGTGGCGGAATGTCCGGGGTTGCGGACAACGGGCAAACCTTTTGCGGGACTCTTCGACCGAAGGGCGAACATAATCATTCAAACGTAAAAAAGCCCAAGCAGTTATGCTTGGGCTTAGTATAAGTGGCGGAGTGGACGGGACTCGAACCCGCGACCCCCGGCGTGACAGGCCGGTATTCTAACCAACTGAACTACCACTCCGCAGTATCTATTCAGCTTAAAGCAATTTGAGCCTGACGATGTCCTACTCTCACATGGGGAAGCCCCACACTACCATCGGCGCTATTGTGTTTCACTTCTGAGTTCGGCATGGAATCAGGTGGGTCCACAATGCTATGGTCGTCAAACAAATTCTGTTGTTAACTTGATTAATCAAATCAACTAAATCGTGGTGCTGATACCCAGACTCGAACTGGGGACCTCACCCTTACCAAGGGTGCGCTCTACCGGGCTGAGCTATATCAGCAATTTAAGAACCGTTTAAAAACGATTCTAAA
>NZ_JAPPTH010000046.1:0-17551 GCF_027587015.1 Vibrio sp. Makdt | reverse complement strand
CCGATTCAGGATTTATTACAGCAGTGCAAATACACAAAGGATTAAGTGTTAGCGAGCACTCTCCACTCCTCAGTATCATACCGATAGATTCCCCTTTAGAGATTGAATTGCTTGTACCAACACGATCAGCTGGGTTTATAAAATTAGGAGATAAGGTGAAAATTAGGTTTGATTCCTTTCCTTATCAAAAATTTGGCATGTTGGAGGGAAAGATTATACATGTTGACAAGGTACTCTTACTACCCAATGAAAAGCGAATACCAATAAAAACTGATGAAGCAATGTATGTTGTAAAAGCTAGCTTAAATAGTCAATTCATATCCGCTTATGGAAAAAAGTTCTCGCTAAAAGTAGGGATGATCGCTGATGTGGATATTATTATGGAAAAGAGAAAATTATTTGAGTGGGTTTTAGAACCGGTATTAGCGTTAAAAGGTAAATTATAGTGATTCAGAAACCTATGAACATCAAAGAAATACTTAAAAATACCACTAGTCTATTGAATTTCAATAGTTTCAAACCGGTACCATTAATTTTACAATCGGAATTATCAGATTGTGGATTAGCTTGTTTAGCAATGATCTCATCTTATTATGGTCACAAGATAAACATACAATCATTAAAAACATTTAGCCTTACAGATAGCTATGGTATGCGTTTATTCGATGTGATAGAAACAGCTAAGTGTGTAAATTTATCAACAAGAGCATTAAAATGTAGTCTTAATGATATTTCTAAGCTAAGTTTTCCATGCATTTTACATTGGGATCTTAATCATTACGTTGTAATTACTGGATATAAAAATGGAAAGTATTACATTAATGACCCAGCTCTAGGAAAAAGGGTACTAACTGAAGAACAGTTCAGTAACTCCTTTACGGGTGTTGTATTAGAAGCATCTCCTAATTCTGATTTCAAAAAAGAAGACTCAAAGGTTGTTATGAAGATTAATCAACTTTGGAGTAATATTTTAGGATTAAAAACTTCTTTAATTTCCTTACTAACTTTAACTGTCATAATTCAAATTATTGGATTACTCACCCCCTACTACATGCAATGGGTGGTTGATAATGTTCTTATCAACAATGACGAATCACTTTTAAAGATCTTGGCTATTGGATTCTCTTTACTACTACTAGTCAGTATAACCGTTAGTTCATTTAGAGGGTGGTTAGTTATTAGAATCAGTAGCTCATTGAGTCTTCAAATGGGAGCAAATCTTTTTAATCATTTGCTTAACTTGCCAATTTCCTACTTTGAGAAACGTCATGTTGGGGATATTGTTTCTCGTTTCGGCTCTTTGAGTGCAATACAAACTATGATTACAAATGACTTTGTAGAAGGAGTAATAGATGGTTTTATGACATTTATTGTTTTAATTGTAATGTATATCTATAGTCCTATTTTAAGTAGTATCGTTCTATTAAGCATATTAATGTCATTCTTAGTCCAATTACTATATTACTACCCTAACAGAAGATTGGAAGAAGAAATAATTAGTACTGGAGCATCAGAAGATTCATTATTTCTTGAATCTATACGGGGGATACAAACCTTAAAGCTATTTAACTTAGAGTGTAATCGTTTGAACGACTGGATAAATATATCTTCAGACATTATTAACTCAAGAATAAAACAAGGAAAGTTAGGTATTACAGAAGGCGCTATTAGTAGTTTTATATCTAGCTTAGAGTCCATACTTATTGTCTATATTGGAGCTAGTATTGTAATGGAAGGAAACCTTTCAGTCGGTATGCTTTTAGCTTTCATAGCCTATAAACAGCAGTTTACATCAAGCTGTTCAGCTCTTATTTCAAAATGGTTTTCTTTCAAAATGCTTAGTTTGCATCTTGAAAGGTTATCTGATATCGCCCTAGAGGAAAAAGAAGAGAGTTTCGAGAGTCTTCAAGCTTTAACCGCTCTAAAGGGGCATATTCGTGTAGATCGTCTTGGATTCAAATATTCAAGTAAATCTGACTGGGTTTTTAGAGATATTTCATTTGAAGTTAGGCCAGGAGAATCCTTTGCAATAGCTGGTGCTTCTGGTTGTGGTAAGACGACGTTAATGAAAATAATCTTAGGTTTACTTAAACCAACTGAGGGTAGTGTATATGTAGATGGAGTAGATATATGTACGATATCTAAAAGTTCATACAGAAATCATGTTGCTGCAGTAATGCAGAATGATACACTTTTTATGGGCTCTCTAGGTGATAATATCACTTTAAGCAATGAAAGTTATGATGAGGGAAATCTTATTGAATGCTGCAGAACAGCATGTATATTGGAAGAAATACGTGCGCTACCTATGCAGTTTCATACTCAAGTTGGAGATATGGGAAGTGTATTTTCCGGCGGACAGTTACAAAGGATTTTTTTAGCTCGAGCTTTGTACAGAACACCAACGATATTATGTTTAGATGAATCTACAAGTCATTTAGATATGCATAATGAGTATATGATAAACTCAAACTTAAAAGAAAAGTCGATGACAACTATTTTTATTGCCCATAGAGAACAAACTATATCTAGTGCTGATAGAGTCTTTTATCTTGACTAATAGAAAAGGGATATAATTTACTATTGCTTACTTGCAGCCTTGGATCGTAACTTCACTAAGATCTCTGGCGAGTATAACTATGATTATACGCGGCATGGTTGCAATGGATAACCTAGGTCCAGCTGATTCTGCTTTCTGTCACTACAAATCGCAGAATCAGTTGTTGGTATTGTGATCACAACAGAAGCAGTGATGAGAGAGAAACCTCAAGGAGTAGATCCTGTAATGGATGACTGGGACATTCTCATGTGTGACTATCTCTATTGCAGAGAAAGCTATACATTAGTTTGAAAGCTGATATTTCTGTCTTAATGGAGAGCCGCCAAGTAAAAGTGATTGGTTAAAAGCTGCACCAAGAGTGGGAAAATCCGAATGTTCTTTTAACAATCGGATTTTTATGTTTCTTAGGTAAAACGTCCGAAAAAGAGAACGATGTTTACATAAAACAGTAAAAAGAGGCCTTGTTACTGTGCAGCTCAGTCTCTAAAAGGACATTAACGATTTTTAACTTACAAACATCAAAGCTAAAAAATTCTACTCCTTTTCAATGTATGTGTTTCTATATACGAAAAGCAGAAGTCCATTTACGACTCAAATAACACTGTCGCTACCGCGTAATGACGCTCATCTGAAATAGTCAGGTGAATCGAAGTTGTGCCACTCGCTTGCGCAATCTCTAAAGCTTTATTGTGCAAGCTCAGCACCGGCTTACCATGCTCATCATTTGAGATTTCAAAATCATGAAAAGTAACACCCAGTGCGATGCCTGTACCCAGCGCTTTTGATGCTGCTTCTTTAGCTGCAAAGCGCTTAGCGAGATAGCGACCTTTTTGTTTGAGCTGCTGAAACACTTCAAATTCAGAATCCGTAAGAATACGCTGAGCAAATGCCTCACCACTGCGTGATAATGCTTTTTCAACACGTTCAATTTCCGCGATATCTGTCCCAAGCCCTACAACAGCCATGATTACCCTTTAACTACTTTTTGATGATGCCACTTAACAAGCTAGATATTTAATAAGCTAGATATTGTTACGCGCGTTTTCCATTACAGCTTTCATGTCAGCTACGGCTTTGTTCAAGCCATCAAAGACTGCACGTCCCATGATTGAGTGACCGATGTTTAGCTCGTAGATTTCTGGCAGTGCCGCAATTGGCGCCACGTTGTGGTAAGTCAGACCGTGACCTGCATTCACAGTAATACCAAGATCGTCTGCGTAGCTTGCGCCGGCAGCAATCTTTTTCAGCTCGTCTTGTTGGTCTTCTTCTGTTTTCGCGTCAGCGTAGTGGCCAGTGTGAAGCTCAATGAACGGTGCGCCACACGCTTTTGCTGCGTCGATCTGCTCGCGGTCAGCATCGATAAATAGAGATACCTTGATGCCTGCTTCTGACAGCTTTTGCGTTGCTGCTTTGATCTTATCTAGTTGACCAACCACATCCAAGCCGCCTTCAGTAGTTAGCTCTTCACGCTTTTCAGGAACAAGACAAACAAACTCAGGCTTAGTATCAAGTGCAATCTGAACCATCTCATCCGTCACTGCCATTTCTAAGTTCATGCGAGTTTGGATAGTTTCAGCTAGAATACGAACATCGCGATCAACGATGTGACGACGGTCTTCACGCAGGTGAATGGTGATGCCGTCAGCACCAGCGCGCTCAGCAATTTCAGCTGCGTGTACTGGATCTGGGTATTTAGTACCACGTGCATTACGTAGTGTTGCTATATGGTCGATATTAACGCCTAAAAGGATTGAGCTCATTTTCCAATACTCCGTGCTCTAGAGAGACCTGCTCTTGGCAAAAACAGTTCTCTACTTTTTAATGGTTTGCCGCCAAGATACGGCTTTAAGGCTATGCGTGTAAAGCGTTTTGCCGCTTTTAACTGCTCTTTAGTGATAAACCTACGTTCGCTGATCGCAATAAGTTCATCGCCCATAAAAGTCAGGTTGTCTCGTCGCACTGAAGCAATGAAACCTTTCTGCTCTCGGTAGCGATAAGTCATTGTTGGATCAATCGGTTCACCGGTACCCGCACAGTGTAAAAAGTCGACGCCATAACCCATGGCAGATAGCAATGCCAACTCAAAGCGACGCAGTGCTGGCTCTGGATTTTCATTATGCGCCAGCTCTGTTAAAGCATGAAGATAGTCGTGAAAAAGAGCAGGCATTGGTACTTCAGCCATCAGCACTCGACCAATCAACTCATTCACATACATTGCGGAGTAGAGGTTAATGCCAGTGAGAGGCAAACCTAAACTGATAGGCTCAGCTTGGCGCAGTGTTTTCATTGAGCTGTTCCCCGACCACTTGAGTAGTAGAGGCGTAAAAGGCTGCAACGCTCCTTTTAAATTAGAACGCTTGCTACGAGCACCTTTCGACATCAACGTTACACGACCAAACTCTTCACTGAAAATATCCAGTATCAAGCTCGACTCGCTATATGGCCTACGGTGCAATACAAAGCATCGCTGTAACCCTTCGCTCAATGATTTATCCTTCTTACAGATACAAAAAGAGAGAGTTCGCACTCTCTCTTAAACTCACTATTTTGACTTTCACATCCAGTAGAGGAAAGTGAAGTTCAAACTAGATTATAGATCGTCGATGTAGCCTAGTGAACGAAGTGCACGTTCATCATCAGCCCAACCAGATTTAACCTTAACCCAAGTCTCTAGGTAAACCTTACGACCGAATAGCTCTTCCATATCGATACGTGCTTCGCGACCAATCGTTTTGATCTTCTCGCCCGCTTTACCAATCACCATTTTCTTCTGACCAGTACGTTCAACAAGAATCAGTGCGTTGATGTGGAAGCCATCGTTATCTGGGTTGTAGTCGAAACGTTCGATCTCAACCGTTACCGAGTAAGGCAGCTCATCACCCGTAAAGCGCATCAGCTTTTCACGGATAATTTCAGATGCCATAAAGCGTTGCGAGCGATCCGTCACGTACTCTTCTGGGAAGTGGTGTGTCGCTTTAGGTAAGTGTTCACGTACGTGCTTACGCAGTACATCAATGTTCTTACCTTGCTTCGCCGAGATTGGCACAACATCAATGAAGTCCATCTTCTTAGAGACTTCCATCATGTGCTGCATCACGTTAGTACGGTCTTGAACGTTATCTACTTTGTTGATGCAAAGTACAACTGGGAAGTCAGTCTTCTTCAGCTTGTTCAGAACCATCTCATCGTCTTCGGTCCAGTGAGTACCGTCGACAAGGAAGAATACTAGGTTCACATCACTCAGTGAGCTGTTTGCTGCACGGTTCATCAAGCGGTTGATGGCACGCTTTTCTTCAATATGAAGTCCAGGAGTATCCACGAAAATCGCTTGGTAATCCCCCTCAGTTTCCACGCCCATAATACGGTGACGTGTGGTCTGTGGTTTACGTGATGTAATAGAAATCTTCTGTCCCAGAATATGGTTCAGAAGCGTCGACTTACCTACGTTTGGGCGACCTACAATAGCGATGAAGCCACAGTGTTGGTTTTCCGGTAGGCTAGGTTGTTTGCTATCAGATGAAAAGAATGCATCGATATCGAATTCTTGGTTGTTATCAGACATTGCTTAGTTGCTCTAATGCTGTTTCAGCAGCCGCTTGTTCTGCCTTGCGGCGGCTAGTGCCTTTACCGATAACAGGTTTATCCACACCTGCCACTTCACACTCAACCGTAAACTCTTGGTTGTGTGCTTCACCTTTAATATTAGTCACTGTGTAGACTGGTAGAGGATTTCTTCGACCTTGTAAGAACTCTTGAAGACGAGTTTTCGGGTCTTTTTGAGATACTCCAGGCTGAATAGCTTCTAGGCGAGATTGGTACCAGCTTAAAATAATGCCGCGAACCGTCTCGGTATCACTATCTAGATAGATAGCGCCAATGATCGCTTCAACAGCATCCGCTAGAATAGAATCACGACGGAAACCGCCACTCTTCAACTCACCTGGACCTAATTTTAAGTAATCTCCTAGCTCGAATTCACGACCTAGTTCTGCCAATGTATGACCACGTACTAATGTTGCACGCATACGGCTCATATCACCTTCGTTTACCTTGGGGAAACGGTGGTATAGATCATCAGCGATAACAAAACTTAAAATTGAATCGCCCAGAAACTCAAGACGTTCGTTATGTTTACCAGCGGCGCTGCGGTGAGTCAGCGCCAAGTGGATAAGATCGGCATCATTGAACTGATAGCCAATCTTTCTTTCTAGTTTATCAATTGGAGAATTCATGCTCTCTCGATGTGTTAATTGATCGATTAATGAATCCCACCGATGCGATTAAAACGCACACCAGTAGGAATCCATGTTGGAAGTATACTGTCTGAACCACGTTCGAATTCGAAACTGATCCAAATAGCAACAGCCTTACCAACAAGGTTTGCTTCAGGGACAAAACCCCAAAAGCGGCTGTCTTTACTGTTGTCACGGTTATCACCCATCACAAAGTATTGCCCTTCTGGAACGACCCATTCGTTAACACCAGGACGAGGCTGATACGATTGCACACGATTACGACGCAATGGGTTAACTAAGATTTGGTGCTCTACATCTCCAAGCTGTTCATTCAGTTGAATCAGAGGCACACCATCTTGAATAAATTGGCTTTCTTCAACATTACTTAATTTCACTGGTTTACAGCTACTTGTACCTTTCGCTTGGATACAGACTTCTTTACGGCTGCTGTAACGAATAATATCACCTGGCAGACCAACAACACGTTTAATGAAGTCAACATCTGGATCTAGCGGGTACTTAAATACGATTGAATCACCACGTTCTGGCTTGCCTGTTTCTACCAATTGAGTGCGCCATACTGGGTCTTTAAGACCGTACGCGTACTTCTCTACCAAGATGAAATCACCAACCAAAAGCGTTGGCATCATCGAGCCAGAAGGGATTTGAAACGGTTCGTAGATGAACGAACGCAAGATCAAAACAAATGCAATTACCGGGAAAATGGACACGCTATTCTCTACCCACCAAGGCTGAGCCGTAACTTTTGCGTTGGTTTCAGCGTCTAGGCCATTCGTTTGTGCTTCCACATCAGCAAGCTTTTGTTGGCGTTTCTTCGCCCACACAAACTTTTCCAATGCCCACACAATGCCAGTCACTAAAGTTAAGAGCACTAAAAAGAGCGAAAATTTGTTAGCCATTGATATCCCTTAAATTTCATTTCTTTAAAAATAACGAAAGTGAAAGAATAGCGAGCTACCCTTTCACTTTCAATTATTCGTTTAACGCTGGATAAAGTTAATCTTTGCCAACGTGAAGAATTGCTAAGAATGCTTCTTGAGGCAGCTCTACGTTACCGATCTGCTTCATACGCTTCTTACCTTCTTTCTGTTTCTTCAGAAGCTTCTTCTTACGACTCACGTCACCACCGTAACATTTCGCGATTACGTTCTTACGCAGTTGTTTCACTGTAGAACGAGCGATGATGTGGTTACCGATAGCCGCTTGAATCGCGATATCAAACATTTGACGAGGGATGAACTCTTTCATCTTCTCTACAAGCTGACGACCACGAGTTTGCGATTGATCTTTGTGTGTAATCATCGCAAGTGCATCAACCGTGTCACCGTTTAGAAGTACGTCTACACGAACCATGCTTGATGCTTCAAAGCGTTGGAAGTTGTAATCCAGTGATGCGTAACCACGAGACGTTGATTTCAGACGGTCGAAGAAGTCCAGTACTACCTCAGCCATTGGAATATCGTATACAACCGCTACTTGGTTGCCGTGATAAATCATATCAACCTGAACACCACGCTTCTCAACACACAGTGTGATTACGTTACCTAGGTAGTCAGAAGGTACTAAGATATTACAGCGTGCAATCGGCTCACGAATCTCGTTGATATCATTGATAGCAGGCAGCTTAGCTGGGCTATCAACATACAGTTGAGTGCCGTCTGTTTTTTCAACTTCGTATACTACAGTTGGCGCAGTTGTAATTAGGTCTAGATCGTATTCACGCTCTAGACGTTCTTGGATGATCTCCATGTGAAGCATACCCAAGAAACCACAACGGAAACCAAAACCAAGTGCTGCTGAGTTCTCTGGCTCGTAGAATAGAGAAGCATCGTTCAGACTTAGTTTACCTAACGCATCACGGAAGTTTTCGTAATCATCAGATGATACTGGAAACAGACCCGCGTATACCTGTGGTTTTACTTTTTTAAAGCCTGGTAGCGCTTTTTCACAGCCGTTTTTAGCCAGTGTTAGCGTATCACCAACCGGTGCACCTAGGATGTCTTTGATACCACAAACAACCCAACCTACTTCACCAGTATTTAGTTCAGTAGTATCTACCTGTTTCGGTGTGAAGATACCTAGACGGTCTACACCCCAAACTTGGCCTGTGCTCATTACTTTGATCTTGTCGTTCTTCTTCAGAGAACCGTTCTTGATACGAACAAGAGAAACAACACCAAGGTAGTTATCGAACCAAGAATCGATGATCAGCGCTTGCAGTGGCGCTTCAGGATCGCCTTCTGGAGCAGGAATTGCTGAAACAATATTTTCTAGAACATCGTCTACACCGATACCTGTTTTCGCAGAACAGCGCGTTGCTTCCATCGCGTCGATACCTACGATCTCTTCGATCTCTTCAGATACGCGCTCTGGATCAGCTGCTGGAAGGTCAATCTTGTTGAGGATTGGCACAACTTCCAGATCCATTTCGATCGCTGTGTAACAGTTTGCTAGAGTCTGAGCTTCTACACCTTGACCAGCATCGACAACCAATAGTGCGCCTTCACAAGCCGCAAGAGAACGTGATACTTCGTATGCGAAGTCAACGTGTCCCGGAGTATCGATGAAGTTAAGTTGGTAAGTTTCACCATCTTTTGCGGTGTAGTTTAGTGTCACACTCTGAGATTTGATGGTGATGCCACGTTCACGCTCAAGATCCATCGAATCAAGGACTTGTGCAGCCATTTCACGATCGCTTAATCCTCCACAAACTTGGATTAGACGGTCAGATAGGGTCGACTTACCATGGTCGATGTGGGCGATAATCGAAAAGTTACGAATGTGCTTCATAATTTGGTGTGACAAACTCTTTAAATTAGGACGGTAAGAAAGCCGCAAAACTATTTAAAAATAGCTAACGGTGGCGGCATTTCAATCAAGTTGGCAGATTCTACCCAATTTAGCAGCAAGACGCATCATAAATTAGACGAGTGGCTCACCTAGGATTCGAATCAATACGACTTCTTGCTTGGATTTGTCTTCCATCGGTTTAGCGAGTCGCTTCGCTAAAGCAATACCACCAGCTGTAAATAGGGCTGCGCTCAGTATAACAATCCCCTCGCCCCCTTGAAGTAAGGGTTGTAACAAGAGTTGTCCAATGCCAGCACCAATCATCAACATGAAAAGTGGGATGAGATAAACAATAGCTGCAGACTGAAGTAGGCTTTTTTCAGGAAAGCCGATTTCTACAATCTGACCCGCTTTCACAAGGCTTTTGGTTTTTAATTGCCAAAACAAGGATTTGTTGCCAACCGCTTTGGTGACAATACCAGTACCGCAGCTTTTTTGTGAAGAGCAGCTGCTGCAACTGGTTTGTTGTTCGCAGCTCAGTTGAACAAAGTATTGCTTACCTTTTTGTTCAACTGAGCTAACGGTAGCCAGCGCGGTCATCATTGCGCTGATACCTGATTATTGAAAGTCACAGATTGAGCGATACGCTTAGCTGTCGCTGGCGGGATATCACCCACGACAGATACCTCTCTGTCGCCAATCACTAAGCTGTGCAAGGTTCTGCGTCCTTGACGTACCAACTGGCCTTTCAATGAGTGTTCGTCTTTGTCGGCGATGTATACCGAAAAGCTAAATAATCCATCGCTGAAAAGCTGACTCTCGACCATTTTATCGGTCGCAGCCATTTGGTAACGGCTCAATTCTTTTGACTTAAACCCTTCTGGCACCCATGAAGCTTGCCAGTCGGTCTCACTCACCAAACCTTCAGGTAATGATAAAACCTTCGGCAGTTGCGCTTGGTTTAAGCCACCCATGGCTTCAGCGATTTTATCGTTCACGACATAAGAGATAGTTCGGTACTGTTCCAGTATTTCACCATCACGATCTAATAAGTCGGCACGTAAAGGAAGACTGGTTTTCTCGTCTACCCAAACCACGTATGAGTAACGAAGGCCATCTTTTGGCACTACGCGTAACACTTGAGTAGTGCTGCCCGCTTCACGAGAACGCCCAACTTTTACAAAGTCGTAGTACTGATTCAGGGATTCGATATCTCGATTGATCATCGGAATAACAGGAGCAACCATGCTGCCTGACTGGATCGTAAACGGCTCTGTACCCGGTTCAATGTAGCTCACTTCATTACCGCGACGAATCACTTCACGAACAGGGCCACTCAGGTAAACAAGGTGTGCGAGTTGTTGGTCGTCGTTAACCGCATGGCGATAAACAAGAGGTTCAATACTGCTCTTCTTGATCAGTATGTAAGAGAGTTCGTAATTTAGATGCTGACTGGCCTCGTTCATTTGATGCAACAACGCCTTTGCAGTTGTTTCCTCTGCAAAGGCTGTTGGAGACATCAAGCTGAACAGTGTCAGTGCACTGACCAGGATTTTCTTCATTCAATGTCCGATTCTAGATGTGCATCTTCCATAGGCGACGCATCACTGTTTAATCTTAGTTGTAGCTCATAATCTTCTAGCATTGCATGAACGCGTTTGCGCTGCTCTTGCAAGTTTGCTTCAGAAGCCGGTCTCTCTACAGAGTCACGCGTTAAGCTCACTGGCTCAGCCGATCCTGCAAATGGAATCGTCTGAAGTACAGGTAACTGTTCTGGTGCCGCTGGGTCGCTGCCACCATATTGTTGAACACCTAATACAACTGCTAATGAAACACACGCTGCCACAGCAACTTGTCCAAACTGTTGTAACCACGCAGGAAGCTGACGCTTCGCTTGCTGAGGCTTTGGTTGCTCTTCAATTGGAGCAACAGTAGGTTCAACATTCACTTGGTGCAGGTTTGGCATTGCACTGTGTGCAGGCTCATCTTCAAGCGCTGCTGCCACACTACCAGCAATATTCCAATTTTTAGTTTCTGGCGCATCCCCACGCATAACGTCACCAATTAAGTGGTAACTCTGCCAGGTATTCATGCTTTCTTGATCAGATTCTAGGTCTACAATGAGAGCTTTATCGATCGTTTCACCATCCATGAGTGCCGAAAGCTTTTCTTTATCAGCCATTATTTTCACCATAATTATTACAAGTTCTAGCGTTGTAAAAGAGGTTTAATTTTCTTTTCCACCGCTTCACGAGCTCGGAAAATACGCGAACGTACGGTTCCTACAGGGCAATCCATTACTTCTGCAATCTCTTCGTAGCTCAAACCTTCAAGCTCACGCAGCGTCATTGCAGTTTTTAAGTCTTCTGGTAGCGCTTCAATCGCACCAAAAACAACTTGTTTCAATTCTTTTGACAGCGTTAAGTTCTCAGGGTTCGATATTTCTTTTAACGCGCTGCCTGTTTCGTAATATTCAGCATCTTCTGCATCTACATCCGTTGCGGGAGGCCTACGGCTCTGGGCAACGATATGATTCTTAGCGGTGTTCACGGCAATTCGGTACAACCATGTATAGAAGGCACTCTCGCCACGAAAATTAGGTATCGCGCGGTAAGCTTTAATAAAAGCTTCTTGTGCTACATCAGGTACATCACCGGAATTATTCACGTATCGAGAGATAAGATTACAAACTTTGTTTTGATACTTAACCACTAGTAAGTTAAATGCTTGCTTATCTCCACTCTGAACTCGCTCAATCAACACTTGATCGGTTAGCTGCTCGTTCATTCGAGCGGGTACTCCTATTGTTATAACCCTCACCTTCACAGATATGGGTACTAATTATGCGAAATGTAGTATTGACACCACCGTCTACAAGAGCACTATTGTGACTAAGTCAAATACCGAAAGTTCCAACTTTCTTAAAATTATTTGCCATTATTGTTTCACAATGTGATGTAATAAAAATAGCTATCCCTATCAATTTGGGGAAACTTGAGCAAAAGCAATGGTATTGAGCAATTAAATATTTCTAGATAGCTGTCTATATCTTGATTTTGCATAGCGTTTTAGGACGACTCTGGGGAGATTATAACAGTCTTACCTCAACTCCTAAAACAAGACAAAGTCAATTGAGAGTGGACAACTCGACTATAGCCCGGGATTTAATAAGTTTTATGAACGCAAACCGTGAACATCAGTGTGATGTATTAGTGGTAGGAAGTGGTGCGGCAGGCTTGTCATTAGCCTTACGCGTAGCAGAACATGCAAAAGTAATTGTATTAAGCAAAGGACCACGCAGCGAAGGATCGACGTATTACGCACAAGGCGGTATCGCTGCGGTGTTCGATGAGTCTGACAGTATTGAGTCTCACGTTGAAGATACTCAAATTGCCGGGGCTGGGTTATGTGAAGAAGATACAGTTCAATTCATTGCTGAGAATGCTAAAGAGTGTGTGCAATGGCTGATTGATGGCGGTGTTCCATTTGATAAAGATGAGAACAGCACTGATGGTCAACCTAAGTACCACCTAACTCGTGAAGGTGGACACAGCCACCGAAGAATCCTGCACGCTGCCGATGCAACCGGCATGGCAATGCAAACTTCACTGCAAGATAACGTCAAGAATCACCCGAACATCGAGATCTTCGAGCGCCACAACGCGCTTGACTTGATCACTGAAGATAAAATTGGTGGTTCGAAAGACAAGGTTATCGGTGCCTACATCTGGAACCGTAACCAAGAACACGTAGAAACCGTACGCGCTAAATTTGTTGTACTTGCTACTGGCGGCGCATCAAAAGTATACCAATACACGTCTAACCCAGATGTATCTTCTGGTGATGGCATTGCTATTGCTTGGCGTGCAGGTTGTCGTGTAGCAAACCTAGAGTTCAACCAATTCCACCCAACCTGCTTGTTCCACCCAGAAGCGCGTAACTTCCTACTAACGGAAGCGCTACGTGGCGAAGGCGCATACCTGCGTCGCCCGGATGGTACACGTTTCATGAAGGACTTCGATGAGCGTGGTGAATTGGCGCCTCGAGATGTGGTTGCTCGCGCAATCGACTTCGAAATGAAGCGATTAGGTGCAGACTGCATGTACGTCGACATCAGCCACAAACCTGAAGAGTTCATCACCGCGCACTTCCCAATGATCCACACTCGCTTGATGGACTTGGGTATCGATATGACTAAAGAGCCGATCCCGATTGTTCCTGCTGCGCACTACACCTGTGGTGGTGTGATGGTCAATAAAGATGGTCAAACGGATCTGCAAAACCTCTACGCGATTGGTGAGGTTAGCTACACTGGACTGCACGGTGCGAACCGTATGGCATCAAACTCACTACTAGAATGTGTGGTTTACGCGTGGTCGGCAGCAAAACATATCGTTGAGAACATTGAACAATCTCAGTTGTGTGCTGAACTTCCAGCATGGGATGAAAGCCAAGTCACTAACAGTGATGAAGAAGTTATTATCCAGCACAACTGGCATGAACTTCGTCTATTCATGTGGGATTACATGGGTATCGTACGTACAGACAAACGTCTTGAGCGCGCAATGCGTCGTATTCAGATGTTGCAGCAAGAGACTCACGAGTATTACAGCAACTTTAAGGTGTCGAACAACCTTCTAGAACTGCGTAACCTACTTCAAGTCGCTGAGCTAATGGTTCGCTGTGCAATGCAACGTAAAGAGAGTCGCGGCCTGCACTATACATTGGATTACCCAGAGCTTGCTGAAGACAGTGGCCCAACGATTCTGACACCAGAGAAACGTCAATCGTAATCTGGCGCATTCACCAACAATGAAAGTAATCAAATGAAAGGGAGCCTAGTGCTCCCTTTTCTTTTATCTCACGGCTCATCGATTACTTTAGCTGAGCGAACGCATTCGTTGTAAGTTCGCCAAAAAGTGCCGATATTCTTGATCTTGGCAACTGTCTCGCCATAACAGTACCGAGTGACCGCATTCAAATCGTAATGTTATAAAGAATTGCGCCCAAATCTGGTCGACGGACTTTAACTTGTAAAGCTGATCATTAAGCCGCACCTCACCATCACCCTTATAATCAAAACGCCCTTGAGCACTGGTGATAAGCATATGATTGGCACGAAACAGATTGAAGGATAAATAAAGACAATAAAGGCTGACAGCCAGTGGAATAGAAGAGACAACGATGAAAAACAAAAGGCACCCGAAAACAGTGCCTTTTGTTAATAATGCGAAATGCGAAGGGTTAAGCTGGAGCTTAACGAACCTTGCTGAGGTTGTGTGCGACAATTTTATCAACCATTGATGCATGACCTAGGTTTTCACTGCGGCCGTGGCCCATCACCCAAGTAAACAAGTCTGGATCATCACACTCTAGTAAAGAAACAAACTCGCGCTGTTCCTGCTCTTGCAATGAATCAAAACACTCTTCGAAAAATGGCATGATGACTACATCAAGTTCTAACATGCCGCGACGGCAACCCCATTTAATTCGTGCTTTCTGCTCTGCAGTGTACATTGGCTATCCTCACCTATAATTTTTCTTTCTTGGAGTGTAACAAGTCATACGCTCTGCAACTACTATGTGGGTCACAGTCCCTATCTCAGCTCACAAAAAAACCTAGGCTGACAAAGAAACAGAACAGGATTAACATAGAGCCAAATAAAATTCTTAGGAAAGATAAAATGGATTGGAAAAACACCTTTCAGCCGCACGCTCATACGCAAAATGATTCGCTTCCAGAACTGATGATGACACATGTGTCAGACTGGAGTGCAATTACCATGGTAGGCGACGACAAAAAATCGTACCTACAAGGTCAAGTAACGTGCGACGTCGTGACTCTTCCTAATGATGAATCCACATTAGGCGCCCACTGTGATGCAAAAGGAAAGGTATGGAGTATCTTCCGCCTATTCCACCACAACGGTGGTTATGCGCTTATGCAGCCTAAGTCTGCGATTGAAGTTGAGCTCGTAGAAATCAAAAAATACGCTGTCTTCTCTAAAGTCGATATTGAGCAAACCAGCGATGTGGTTATCGGTGTGATGGGCGCAGCTGCGGATCAATACATAGACTCAATTTCAGAGAGCCAAGGTAAAGTTCGTGCGATTTCAGGCGGTACAGCCGTTCAAGTCGCAGAAAACCGCTGGGCTCTGCTTGTAACAGAACAAGCTGCAGAAGCTTTGGTCACTAGCAGTTCTGCGGAGAAAGTCTCAGAGGCGCTATGGCAGTATCATGAAATTATCGATGCTCAGCCTCACCTAACCAAAGCAGAGCAAAATGAGCACATCCCTCAGGCACTTAACCTGCAAGCGATTGGTGGCATTAGCTTCACCAAGGGCTGTTACACGGGGCAAGAAACAGTAGCTCGCGCTAAGTACCGTGGCATGAACAAACGTGAAATGCGCATTGTTTCTGGTTCGACTGCGGAAGTGCTAACACTAGAGAACCCTATTGAGCTAGAGCGTAGCGTGGGTGAAAACTGGCGTGGTGCAGGTCGACTGATCAACGTATATCAATTTGCTGACAACCAAGCGATTGGTCTAATGGTTCTGCCGAATAACCTGGATGACGATGTTCAACTGCGTTTGACAGCACAACCTGATCAAATCTGGAATATCCTGCCACTGCCTTACAGTCTTGACGACGAGTAATTACGTGGAAACAGTGATTACACAATGGCTCGATCAGCAGCAGGTAAACTATCGCCTGCTGCTGCAAAGCAAGCCAACCACCAGCATCGAAGAAACCGCACAAGAGCGAGGCATCGACCCCTCTCAAATGGTGAAATGCATTCTACTCAAAGACATGGGCAATCAATACGCCTTAGCCTGTACGGCTGGTGATCGCTCGGTCGACCCAAAGAAAGTGCGCTCAATTTTAAATTGCCGCCGAATGACTTGTGTTCCGCTAAGCGATGTAGAGTCCATCACTGGTTTTAAGATAGGTTGTGTTGGCCCTCTTGCATTAAAGAGGCACATGCCGATCATCTTTGATCCTTCGATTCAAAACAATTCGACGGTGACCATCAGCTCTGGGGATCGAATGGCAGGTATTGCTCTGGATCCCGATGATCTCATAGCCCTATGCGCGCCTATCATTACAGAGATAAGCCGATGATCAGATCAAAGCAGTAACTGATCGCAAAGTCACATTCCAGTTTTCACTAGATACATATTTATTGTGAAGTTCGTCATAAGATAAATAGATTAAAGTTAAATATTTAATCAAAATTAAAGCATAAGTAGTCACAAGTAAAAAACTGCGTTATTGTGGATTTACTGACTAGCCCCCTAGGCAAATCAGTACAAGTGAATCCACTGAGTAACATCAGTATCCACTTTTGTGTAATGCATCTGTGACTATTCGCCCGTTTTAGACGGGCTTTTTTTTTGTCTTAATTTTACAATTTGATTACACAAACAAAAAAATCCCGCCTATTCTTATACTTGTCACATTAACACTGCTTAATACCGAACAGGAAAGTTCACGGCAGTTCACTACTCAGTATTATTTTGGGGAGGAGCTCACGTAAAAATAGATATTTACTGTAGAAAGTGCTTAGAACAGCACAAATATCTAATTAACGTCAACGCTACTGCATATTACTCCATGCTTATCACAATTATTTTTCCGGAGTTTTTCTATAATGTGCAGGCTAGGTAAATATAAGGATAATTAAGAATGAGACTGTTTAAGCGCTATACACCGAGTATGATTGCTAAACATGTAAGTCGACTTTTCAAAGGACGAATCTACATTTACGGCGTAGGGAAATTTGAGTTTGATAACGGCAAGTTAGTCCTGCCAGATCGAGCAGAGCAACGCCACTTTCAAACAGTGAAAGAAATAAATAGTGAAATTATGAAGCTGCGCTGTGCTTACGCATAATCTGATTATCTAGAAGATTCCAAACAAAAAGGGTTGGCTTATTGCCAACCCT
>NZ_JAPPTH010000045.1:0-18153 GCF_027587015.1 Vibrio sp. Makdt | reverse complement strand
AAACAAGAATTCTGTAATATTTAACTCTCAGTTTAACACTACCTTTGAACATAATTCTAAGTCATTATTCTTGCATATGATAGAAGACAAGATTAATGACTTAGAAATCTATTATGTAATTAATGATGATACTCTCCGAAGAGAATTAAATAGAAAGTATGGTGATTATTTTATCTCTACTTCAAGTATACTAGGTCTGCTTAAAGTTCTTCTAGCCCATACCTGGATTACATCATCGTTAGAAACGCCTGTTGGTGGTTTTGGGCTATCGATAAAAAGAAACGTCATTCATTTGGGACATGGTTCACCAATAAAGAAGGTTGGATTAGGAGTTAACTCAAACTCTATTTTAAGGCGCCTGTACTATCATCTGTTGAAAAGTAATTTCTCTTATTTTCTATCAACTTCTAAAGAGTTCGATGATGCATGGGCTGGCTGTCTAGGTCTTCATAATCATAGGGTGGTTAGGGCGCCACAAGCAAGGAATGATAATATAGTTAAATCTCAAGCAACCCCTTTTAATAACAATTATTATTCTATTCTTTATGCCCCGACTTGGAGACCAGGGGCAGATATCGAGTTGTTTCCATTTGATGATTTTGATATCGAACTATTAGAATCGTTTTTAGCTAAAAACGATATACATATTTATCTCAGGATTCACCCTAACTTTTTACAGTCACTTCCTTCTAGTTTCGTTCATCACAGCAACATATTTATTTTGTCAAATGATGAGGTTGAGGATATAAATGAAGTCCTTGGCTCTTTCGATTTGTTAATTACTGATTATTCAAGTATTTACTTCGATTACCTGCTTACACTTAAACCAATTATATTTTTACCATATGATCAAGATAACTATGAAAAAGTTGTGGGTTTCACTATCCCTTACGAAAAGCTATCTCCAGGGCCTAAACCTAGTACTTTCTTAGGTTTCATGTATGAGGTTGAAAATTTTTATAACAATAAAAATAACGATGAATATTACTCACAAAGAAAAGAGGTAAATCATTTGGTAAACCCTACAAAATCAGAGCACGCTCAGACCTGCGCTAGTATTGTGCGAGAGCTTATTAAAGTATAGTTATGTTGTCGTTTTGTATCCTGTGGGCGCTTCAAGTAATATGCGCTTAATACAGTCGACATTAAAGTCATGGCAGCATTCATCTAGCTCACTTAGGAGTCTCTGCATTTCTGGCCAAGTGAGCTTATTCTCCATTGCCGTCATGATTTTTTCGTGGCTAGTTCCTTCGACATTGTCACCGATGAGAAGCTCTTCATATAGCTTCTCACCGGGTCTTAAACCTGTAAATTTGATTTCAACATCACCTTCATCCGAGCTTGAATTAAGGCTTTCCTTCATTCCCATTAAATGTACCATGCGTTTTGCAAGGTCCAGAATTTTAACGGGTTCACCCATATCCAGTACGAAAACTTGTCCATTGTTTCCCATCGCACCAGCCTGAATGACAAGCTGTGCAGCTTCTGGTATTAGCATAAAATAACGGATGATATCTGGATGAGTAACGGTAACAGGGCCGCCAGCTTTAATTTGCTTCTTAAAAAGTGGCACTACCGATCCGGAAGAGCCTAACACATTGCCAAACCTGACCATGGTAAAGACAGTATCTGTCCCTTTATCTGCAAGCGCTTGAAGAACGAGTTCAGCCATCCGTTTACTCGCACCCATTACATTCGTTGGTCTTACGGCTTTGTCGGTTGAAATTAGCGTGAAGTTTTTCACACCGCACTCTATAGCGGCTTGTGCGCAGGATAGTGTCCCAAAAACATTATTACGAATCCCTTCAACAACATTATCCTCGACTAGGGGGACATGCTTGTATGCGGCAGCATGATACAGCGTCTCAATTTCATATGTATTAATGAGTTTTTCAAGACGGTTCTGTCTTTGGACTGAACCTAGAGCGGCAATGATCTGAGTTTGGCTCTTTAAATTTTTCTTTGTAGAAAGTAGTTCTTGTTCAATTTTGTATAGGTTGTACTCATTGAGTTCGAATAGAACTAATGTTTTAGGTTGCTGCGCTAAGATTTGACGACACAACTCTGAACCAATGGAACCACCGGCACCGGTTACCATGACACACTTATTATGAATATTCTTTGCCAGCAATTCACTGTCAGGTGTGATAGGCGCTCTGCCCAATAGATCAGCTACGTCGAGATCTTTGATCTCTGTTGCAGTCGCTTTACCTGCAGCTATGTCCTCTACCGATGGGACAGACTGAATCGCAATAGGCCAATCAGATAATTTTTCTACGAGTCTTAATCGTTTACCTTTATTAATATTATTAATTGCTAGTAATAGCTTTACTGGCTGGTAAAGAGATTGCAGATGTTCAAACTCACTTGGGTGATGGACTTTTAACCCAAATAGAATATTACCTCTTTTGCTCGGGTCGTCATCTAATAATACAACCGGGTTATATTCATCACCGTGTATTAGCGCATATACTAGTTCACGACCAGTAGCTCCCGCACCATAGATAAATACATTGGGCTTTTTGCGTTTTATCATCTGATCATAGGCTGAGCGGATCATTATTCTTGGTCCGCCCAATGTAAGTATGGCTAGCCCGGCATAGATAAATGGAACACTTCTTGGGATAAAGCTATGAAAAAAGAACTCACTAATCACTAATGTTAGAGATGAGATAAATACAGCAAGGAAGATGTGACCGACGGCAGGAAACATCATGTAGCGTAGTACTGCACGATACATCCCAAGTTTGGTGAAGGTGAAGATCGTGACTGAAATTGTCAGGAATAATGTGACCCATTCGTTAGGCCCTACGTCAAAGGTATATGTTCCCAACCTTAAAGCAACGGCAAGGTAAATCGACATTGCTATTGCAAATATGTCGTAGCCAATACTAATTAAGCGCTTATTTTTCCGCTTGGTGTTGAGAATAGCTCGTATTGGCTTAATCATTATTTTCCTTGATAACTTTTAATTCAGTCTAATAAGCTTTAGCTGAGTATTTGATATGAAGATATTTTAATGTTCTTAAGTGCGGTAAGCTAGATGTAATTGGTTGTTATGTGTTGCCTAATCGATTTACTGTTGATTTTGTTTATTATTTGTTCGTTTATTGAGCGGTTTGTTTTATGAAACTTTTGGTTACAGGTAGTACGGGGTTTGTTGGTGCTCGAGTGGTTGAGTTAGCAGAAGCGCGTGATTGGGAAGTAGTTTCTGTAGTTCGTAAGGGTTCCAGAACACAACCTAACTGCTTTTTGGTTTCGTCTATCGGTGCTGAAACTGACTGGTCTGATGCATTCGAAGGTGTAGACTGTGTTGTTCATTGTGCTGCTCGAGTGCATCAAATGAATGAAAATGCGCAAGATGCTTTGGCTGCCTATAGAGATATCAACACCTTTGGCACTTTGAACCTAGCGAAGCAAGCCGCTGAGGCCGGTGTTAAACGGTTTGTGTTCGTCAGCTCTATTAAAGTTAACGGTGAGTTTACCGAACCTAGTTCACCTTTTTTACCTAATCTAGATTATATCCCGAAAGACCCTTACGGTTTGAGTAAGTATGAAGCGGAAGTTGCGCTAGCGAAGCTCTCAAAAGAAACAGGCTTAGAAGTCGTTATTGTTAGGCCCCCACTGGTTTATGGGCCAGGTGTGAAAGCCAATTTCTTATCAATGATGCGTATGGTTGAAAAGGGCATCCCACTTCCATTTGGCGCGATTCATAATAAGAGAAGCTTGGTATATGTAGATAACTTATCAAGTTTGATATTAACTTGTTGTGAGCACCCCGCTGCGCCTGGGCATACCTTCTTGGCTTCTGATAACCAGGATGTTTCGACTAGTCAATTAATAAGAGCTATTGCGCTTTCAATGGATAAATCACCGAGGCTTTTACCGATCCCAATGTCTTGGATAAGGGGCGGCGCATCTGTATTGCGAAAGCAGCATTTAGCCCAAAGAGTATGTGGTAACCTTCAAGTGGAAACTCGCTATACAAAAGAGATCTTGGGTTGGATCCCTCCGGTGACTTTCGAAGACGGGATCAATAAAACCGTAGAAGCATACTTGAAGTCACACTGATGTGTTTCAGCTAATTTGCACCATTCATATCCGTAATTGAGTCAGGTACTCTTTATCAACGAATGTCAGTTACGGCATTCACAATATTCGTTTATCAGAGTTTAAGGCATCCATTTTGATTCGTTTATTAGATTTCTTTTTTGCATTGTTCGGCCTGCTGTTCCTTTGGCCCGTTTTTGTTGTCATTTGTATTCTTGGTTACTTTGACACAGGCTCTCCAGTCTTTTTTCAAACTCGAGTCGGGCGTGACAAAAAGCCATTTACTTTAGTGAAATTCCGCACTATGCCGGTAGAAACACAATCAGTGGCAACTCACTTGGTGGGGGCTAGTTCAGTGACTAAATTGGGTGGGTTCTTACGTAAGACTAAGCTGGATGAACTACCACAGTTATACAACGTTCTGAAAGGTGAAATGAGTTTGGTTGGCCCACGACCATGCTTATTCAACCAGCAAGAGCTCATCAATGAAAGGGAATCGAGAGGCGTGCTGGCGGTAAGGCCCGGTGTTACGGGGTTGGCTCAAATCAATGATATCGATATGTCGACACCCAAGCTATTGGCGGAATGGGATCAACGTATGCTTAAGACTTTAACGACCAAGCTTTACTTTCAATACATCATTCAAACGGTATTAGGAAAAGGGGCTGGTGATCGAGTGTGAGTTGCGATGCTTAAGGCTCACCATATATGAGGCTTGTTCCAACTTTTACAGGTTTGTGTGCTGCAGCCCCTCTAATATGATGCTTTATAAGGTATTGTTTATGATTTACCCATTTACTTGAATGTGGTTATTAACTATCATGTTGTTCAATTAGTTGTTTAAGCTGAGTGCTTTATTTTGAGATATCTAATAAGTAAGAGGTTTTAGGGTAGCTTTACCTCTCTTGCTTGTGGTGTTTTTTCATATCGCTTTCGAAATATCTTGCTTAGTTGATGTTCGGTGTTTCACTCAATCACTTTCGTGAAGGAAAACCGTGCAGTTAAAGTGTCACGATACATGAACAAGTGAGGTGTACTGATATGTCCCTCGTTTGTATCGATATGATTTGCCTATAGCTCAGATTTGCTAGGAAAATCAGCCTCAGTTCAGTTTGAAATATGGAAGATATAATTATATGAAAATGCAGTGGTTAGCTAGGGTTTCACCGTTGTTGTTGCTATCAGCATCAGCTGTCGGAGCTGAAAACTTATACGTAGGCGCTAAAGTCGGTAATGTAACGGCCGATAACTTTGCACCATTAGTCGAAAGCCGCACGGCTATCGATGATTCAGATACGTCTTACGGCTTATTTGTTGGTTACCATATCGTAGACACACTAGCGATCGAAGGTGGTTATAACTACCTTGGTGAGTATGATCTTAAAGATATTGCCGGTGGTAGCTACGAAGCAAGCAGCTTTGATGTTGTTCTAAAAGCGTCTGGCAATGTAACCGATAGCCTAGCGTTATACGCAAAAGGTGGTTTTGCTGTTTATGACTGGAAAGCAAACGGCCCTGGTGTTGAGTCTGACGATTCTGGCGTTACTCCAACGATTGCTTTTGGTTCTGAATACTCGATTACATCAGCGATGAAGGTTGGTATTGAATACCAGCTATATCAAGATATTGGTGGCGTAGATATCGACTCGTTTAATGTTGCTTTGTCACACAGCTTCTAATCATTTGTAGGGATAAATTGTGAAATATAAAATTTTAGCGTTATCAGTCGTTGGTGCAATCCTTGGTGGTTGTGGCAGTGACAACAACAACAGCGTGCCACCTGAGCAAGCGTACCGTAATATCATGGCATTCGACCCTGCAGTTATGGGTATGAAAGGCACCTACAGCTGTGACAATGGCAAAACTGGTTCTCTAGAGGAAACAAACTACTACGGTGTTTCTGAAGTTACTGAACTTACTGTTCTGAACTACCCTGAAACTTGTTCATTTGCTTACAACGCAACAGCAGGTGCAGTGGACGTTTCTAACGGTAAAGATATGAGCAAGGTAAGCTACAAGTTCCCTAAAGGCTTAGCGAACTACGATGACCTTGTTACATCTTCTCCAATCTCTACTTTGATTGAAAAAGAGCTAGACGGTCAACCTTACAATAACTCAGTTGGTGAGCAGATTCTTAATGATCTTGGTTTGGGCGATCTAATAAACAAGGGTCGTGCTACTAGTGTTGCTGACTTCCTACGTCGTACACAAGAGATTATTGAAGATCTTCCTGCAGACGAAGCTAGCTTAGTGTCAGCGACAGCGGCAGTGCTTTCTGACGTACTTGTAGTAAGTTCTGATAAGTCAGCAACTGAGATCTCTAAAGCTTCTGTTGCAATTACAAAGGAAGTGATCAAGACCTACCCAGATTACCCTACAGCTCCTGGTGGTGATGATATTTACCTAGATCTAACTAAAGATCCAGATTTCATTAAAGGTGTTGTTGAGGACCCTACTAAGGATGTGACCATTCCTGATTCAGCAGAACAACCATCTAAACCTGTGCCTAATCCAGATGAAGGTACTCCACCACCAACTGGTGGTACTGGTGGTACTGGTGGTACTGGTGGCGGCGGTAACGGCGGTGGTACTGGCGGCTAATTTTAAGATTGATAATAAAAGGCACCACTCGGTGCCTTTTTTACATGCTGTTACTATCAACATAGTTACAATCAAACATAGTCGCTATTCAACTAGCCACTTGCGAATTCTGTTATAACCAATGCATACCAATGAAAATACTCAGCCACTCTAGAAACGCAGCGCTCATTGCATCCGTCAGTGCATTAGCTCTTGCTCCCAATGCCTACGCTGTCGATAACCTAATGTCGTCCCAAAGCTATACTGGCGCGATCATTGTGCCCAATGCTCAAGTGATGGACACCGGAGATATCTCTTTCCTCTATGGTCAAGGTGTACCGTACAGAGGAAAAACCAGCGAGCTAGACAATATTTTGTTCAGTGTTGGTCTATTTGAAGGCTTTGAAGCCGCGGGGCGAATTGTTACAAAAACGTATAACTGTCATGGGTACTCAAATGTGCCACACTACGACCCCAATTGTGGTGGCAGTGGCGGACCTGGTATTCGAGATCTATCAGCATCGTTAAAATACCAACTTCCTTTTGTAAAAGATTGGACTGGGTTTGATCTGGCTTTAGGTGTTCAAGATTTAGGTGGTGCTGCCAGCAACTTTGAGACCTTCTATGCGGTTGCTGATTACCAACCTGATTTTGTACCCGCAAGGTTTAGTGCAGGTTACGGTAAGTCAGAGGTGAGTCATGGTGTTCTAAATGGGCCATTTGCTAGTTTAGAGTATCAGCCACTGGACTTTGTTCAGCTTATTGCAGAGCATGATTCTCACCAATTTAATGCTGGCCTTAAGGTGTTTACACCAGAACATTATTTACCACTGGATACGCAGTTATCTTTTCAATACCAGTTTTATACCAGTGGTAATGCCGATATCGATATTTGGTCGGTAGCGGCATCAACCCCTCTAATGGGCTTCTCCGAGTCTCGCCGAGTTAATGAGTTAACCCTAGAAGACAAGATAGCTGTAGAACAAGCGCATCATAAATTCGCCGGTCTGGTTCAGCTTAAAAAAGCACTGGTCGATGAAGGTTTTCTTAATGTGAGAATCTCTGCGGACGATATTGGTTTAAACGTCGCGTTAGAAAACCGCCGTTATAACCGTAACCAAGTGGATGGCGTCGGTGTGGCTTTAGGTATCATCTCTTCTTATGTGGGAGAGGGCATGCTTCAAGATCTCGGCGTTAAGAATTACCAACAGCAAAACATTCGTTTGTTTAACTTGGTCAACGACATGCCGATGATGGAAGTGATCACTAGCGCACCGTGTTACCGCGAGTTTGTAAAAACAGGTGAGCCTTGTAAAACACTGCTTGTTCGTACCTCTGATGTTAAAAAGAGCTACGCCAAAGCGAATTTTGGTGAAGAGGTTACTCGTTCTGGTTTCGGCCGAACACAGGTGATTGTGTCTCCAGCTTTGTATCACAACACGGCGACAGAGTACGGTGTATTCGATTACTCGCTAGCACTGGCGACGAACTTGTACACACCGCTTTGGAAAGGTGCCGCTTTGGATGTCCGACATGTGATGCCACTGGCAGAGAGTGATGACTTTGAAGAAGGTAGAATTTGGGGTGATGACGCGTTTGAGAATGAAGTGGATAGGGTTCTTTTCCATCAAGCACTCCAGCTGCCTTACAACCTCACCACTCAATTCTCATTCGGGCAAGTCTACGGAAACTATTTGGGTGTCTTGAATGAAACCCAGTATGCGAGCAATAGTGGTCGTCACATACTGGGTACTGAATTCGCAAACTTTTCCGCTCAAGATAAGTACGACTCTAGAGGCAAAGCTATCTTAGATGCGACTCCAATGATTGGCCATTACACTTACTCAAGACCAGACTGGAACTGGCAAGGTAAAGTGCAAGCTGGTCAATTCTGGAAAGGCGATGAAGGAGTACGTGTTACCACCAGTCACTGGCTAGGCGATGTAAGGGTTGATGCTTCGTACCAAACGACAAAAGCGGTTGGTAAAAGTGAATATGAAGACTTTGTGACGCTGGGCATCGCGATTCCTTTAACACTATGGCGTGATATGAGCCCAGGTTACGTACAGTTGCGCGGTATTGATCAATTTGTATACGCACTACAAACTCGTGTTGGTGAAACTCATAACCAACTTGGTACAGGCTTAGGTGTCGATACTGGCTTACAACACAATATTGAAAGGCAGTACTTCAACCGTAACCGCACTGGTGCAAGTTACTACCATGAAAACCGACAGCGCTTACGTAATGCTTACCTAAAATACTTAGAAGCCGTTAAGTAGCGTAAACATAAAATGGAGAGCCAACACCAAGTGTTGGCTCTTTTTTTGCTCTTGCTCTTGCTCTTAGCTCTTAGTATCTCGTTTACCCGCATCTCTCATCTATTCTTGCGCTCTTAAGCTTTTCGCATCCCGTTTACTCGCATCTCGTTACTGCTCTTCCCCCCTTAAAACCATTCAACTAGGTTGATAATAAACACAATCTTGTGGATAATGCATACGGATTAAATAAACGTCACGTAAACGCTCGATTTGCTACGTTTTAGTTCAAAATCCCTAGATAAATCATAGATTGATGGGGATACATTTTATACGCAGTGTGGTGTCGCGGAGTACCAAGGGGCGGTAGCGTCTTTTGGGTTCATTCTTTTGATACTAATTGGAAGCAGGGTCACAGTTAGTGTTGCCCCCTGCTCTTTTGAATGCAGCGTAACTGATAAAATGATTCGTTTAATTCCTTATGGGTGTCCTTTGGGGTATCACAACACATTCCGTTTCTAGAACTTGGTTAACATGAAGATTAATAAAAATCGTCTCCTTTTGGCGCTCCTTCCTGTATTACTTGCAGGGTGTACGACTCCAGGTAGTCACCTATCTACTGGTGGCAAGAATGTGATTCAGACTTCTGAAGATCAGCAAGAGTCTGATATTTCTGAAGTGGTGAACGTTTACCCACTTACCGCACAGTCCGTCTCTACTTACCAAACGGGCGAAGTGTCGGTTTCAAGAGCAAACCCTGAGCTAGACGTAGACATCGCAAAGTATGAATACAAAGTGGGCGTTGGTGATATCTTAAATATTACGATTTGGGATCACCCTGAGTTGACCATTCCAGCCGGTTCTTACCGCAGTAGCACCGAAGCCGGTAACTGGGTACATGCTGATGGCACCATCTTCTATCCTTATATCGGCACCGTAGAAGTGGCAGGTAAAACGGTTCGTGAAATTCGAGCTGACATCGCGACACGTTTGGCTAAATACATCGAAAGCCCACAAGTCGATGTTAACGTAGCGGCGTTTCGTTCTAAAAAAACCTACATCACAGGCGAAGTGTCTAAACCGGGCCAGCAGCCGATCACCAATATCCCATTAACGCTACTTGATGCCGTTAACCGCTCTGGTGGCCTTTCAGAAGATGCGGATTGGCGGAATGTGTCATTAACGCGCAACGGGGTAGAAGAGACTCTATCGCTGTATGGCTTAATGCAGCGTGGTGATTTAACGCAAAACCGTTTGCTGCAAGCGGGTGACATTGTTCACGTGCCGCGTAACGATAATCAAAAAGTCTTCGTAATGGGTGAAGTGAAAGAGCCTAAACTTCTTAAGATCGACCGCGTGGGCATGAGCCTAACGGAAGCGCTAAGCAATGTTGGCGGTATCAACGAACTGACTGCAGATGCAACGGGTGTGTTTGTGATTCGTACCTCTGATGATAAATCAGAGCGTATGGCAGACATCTATCAGCTAGACATTGAAGACGCGTCGGCGTTAGTGATTGGTACCGAGTTTGATTTAAAACCTTACGATGTGGTTTACGTAACGGCAGCACCGATCAGCCGCTGGAACCGTGTGATTGGTCAATTACTACCGACAATCAACGGATTCAATAACTTGACTGAAGGTGTACAGCGTATTCGTACTTGGCCGTAGGCTAAGAGAGAATGGCAATCAGGTCGCATGTTGAATGCGGCCTGATTTTTATATTTATACCCAGGTCACTTCGGGATCCTTGAATCCTGCCTATTAAAGTCGCTTGGGAGTACAAGCCCAATACAATTTGAGACAGCTATGTTTAATAAAATTTTAGTCGTGTGCGTGGGCAACATTTGCCGCTCTCCAACAGGAGAGCGCGTTCTGCAACAATTACTTCCAGGCAAAGAGATAGCCTCTGCCGGAATCGCGGCCGAAAAGAGCCGTTTACTTGGTAAGCCAGCCGATGAGACCGCGATTTTAATCGCAGCAGAAAATGGCGTAGATGTCGAAAACCATCAAGCGCAGCAAGTGACGCCTCAGCTTTGTGCTCAATACGATTTGATCTTGGTGATGGAGAAGGGCCACTTAGAAGCGCTCACTCAGATCTCACCCGAAGCACGCGGTAAAACCATGTTGTTCGGTCAGTGGATTGGTCAGAAAGACATTCCCGATCCGCACCGTCAAAGCCGAGAAGCATTTGAATACGCTTATCAGTTGATAGACGAAGCTGCGCAAGCATGGGCAAAAAAGCTGTAGCTTGAGGCTTCGCGTTTAATCCGTGTATACGCCATTGACCGTCGAAGCGTCGAAGCGTCGAACCGTCACAAAGGCAACAATAACAGAATCATAGACAAGAGGTGCGTCGTTCACCCTCTTGAATAGCAATAATTTAGGAAGTAGCAAACAAATGACAACACAACCCTCCCAGCAATCGCATACAGATAACTCTGATGAGATAGATTTAGGAAAACTGCTTGGTATCTTATTAGATGCTAAATGGCTAATCATGCTCACCACATTCATCTTTGCTGTGCTTGGTATTGCGTTTGCGCTACTTTCAACACCGATCTACAAAGCCGATGCGCTGATTCAAATTGAAGAGAAGAGCTCTGGTGGTATCTCCTCTATGGTCGGCGATATGGGCGAGCTATTCTCGCAGGAGTCATCAGCCACCACCGAAGTCGAGATCATCAAATCGCGCATGATCTTAGGCGAAACGGTGGATAAATTTAACCTTACCACGGTGACTACACCAATTTACGCACCCATCGTTGGTAAAGGCTTTGCACGCTTAACCGGTGACATCAACCATATTGCGGTAAGCCGTTTTACCTTGCCAAGCTATGCGAGCGATTACTCACACACTATCCAGATTCTTGATGCCGAGCAAGGCACATACCAACTGGTGCGTGATGACGAGCGCGTTATCCTACAAGGTAAAGTGGGGGAGCTGGCAACAGCCGACGATTACAGCCTGTTTGTGGCGGGTTTTGAATCTCACAACGGTTTCGAATTCTCAATTGAGAAACAAAGCCGACTCGAAGCGATCGAATGGCTGAAAAAATCCTTGTCTTTGTCTGAGCAGGGTAAGCAAACCGGCATTCTGAAGCTGAGCTTTGAAGGCGAAAACAAACAGCAGATCATTGAGATCCTTAATCACATCAGCCAGATCTACTTTTTACAAAATGTGAAGCGCAATTCAGCAGAAGCAGAAAAGAGCCTAGAGTTCTTAGAAAGCCACCTTCCAGGTATTAAGTCTGAGCTGACTGGCTATGAAGACACGCTAAACAACTATCGCCAGAAGAACGAATCGATCGACCTGGGCTTAGAAGCACAATCGACGCTCAAGGTAATGGTAGAGCTTGAAGCGCAATTGAATGAACTGACGTTTAAAGAGAGTGAGATCAGCCAGCGCTTCACCAAAGATCACCCCGCTTATAAATCACTGCTTGATAAGCGCAAAACGCTGCTACGTGAGAAAGACCGCCTGAACGAACAGATTCAAAAGTTACCTAAAACGCAGCGTGAAGTACTGCGTATGACACGCGATGTAGAAGTGAACCAACAAATCTACATTCAGCTGTTAAACAAGGTGCAAGAGCTGAGCATCATTAAAGCGGGTACTGTAGGTAACGTTCGTATTCTAGATGACGCACAAGCGTATAAGCGCGCCGTTAAACCTAAGAAGCCTCTAATCGTAGTATTAGCGACCTTGCTAGGCGGTATGTTGAGTGTGGCGTTTGTATTAGTGAAAGCGGCGTTCCACCGCGGTGTGGAAAGCCCAGATCAAATTGAACAAATTGGTTTGCCGGTTTACGCAGCAGTACCAAAATCAGATTTACAAATTGAGCTAACCAACCGCTTTAAATCGAAGAAAATACAAACCAAAGGCGCGCAGGCACTGCTGGCAGAATCTAACCCGGCAGACCTTTCCGTTGAAGCGCTGCGTGGCCTTCGTACCAGCCTGCACTTTGCCATGCTTGAAGCGAAAAACAACGTGTTGATGATCTCTGGCCCGGCGCCAGGCATTGGTAAATCTTTCATCTCGACCAACTTTGCGGCCGTAGCGGCTAAAACAGGCCAGAAAGTGCTGATCATTGATGCCGATATGCGCAAAGGTTACCTACAGCAAAGCTTTGGTGTGAAATGGGAAAACGGCCTTTCTGATGTATTGAGCAACAAACAAGAGTTCACTCAATCTATCAAAGCTACACCAGTAGAAAACCTAGATATTCTTACTCGCGGCCAAGTGCCACCCAACCCATCGGAGCTGCTGATGCACCCACGCTTTGCAGAGCTGATGGAGTGGGCATCAAAAGAGTATGATTTGGTGATTGTCGATACTCCGCCAGTATTAGCGGTAACCGACCCGAGCATCGTAGGTGCTTTTGCTGGCACAACACTAATGGTGGCACGTTACGGTCAAAACACCCTTAAAGAGATCGACGTTGCTCGTAACCGCTTCGAACAATCAGGCATTGAAGTGAAAGGCGTTATCTTCAACGCCATCGAGAAGAAAGCATCAAGCTCATACGGCTACGGTTACTACAACTACGCGTATTCGAGCGATAAGAAATAAAGAGCGGTAACGAGATGCGAGTAATCGGGTAAACGAAAAGCTAAAAGGCAGATGCGAGATTCGAGTGGCGAGAATGAAAAACACCACTCGAATCCGCTCTTCATCTTTTTATCTCTTCGTTACTCGTTTACCCGCTACCCGCGTCTATTCTTTTAAGCTCTTCGTATCTCGATACCCGTCACCAGTATCTGCTCCTTTAGCTCTTCGTTTACTCGAATCTCGCTACTCGCATCCGCTCTTCAGCTCTTCGCGTCTCGTATACTCGTATCCCTCATCTGCTCTTCTACTTTTTAATCACCCCTCCCGTTAAATACAATCCAACCGCAGCTAACACCGGATAACCAAACGCTTCATTGGTCATTTCTCCCAACGGTTTCCAATCGTAACCGTGCATGCAGCCAACAATGACCATCACATGAAGTGCAACATAGGGTATGGTGAACAACAATACAATGTAGCGTTGCACCAATTTAAAAGGTTCATACGCTTTTAGTAGTGCTAGCTTGTGCTTCGCCTTTTCTTCATCAGTAAAAAACATCGCATCTCCTGTGTTGGTGAGTGCATCTAACCCTTTGCTAATGGAAGACTGGCTTCCAAATATTCTCCCGAACAACGTCATACTGCTCCTTAGTTTATTGATTGGCTTTGACCGCCTATATAGCCTTTGACTGTATAACCTTCTCGCTCTTTACCTCTGCTCCTTATGTCTTCGCATCCCGCAACTGCTCTTCAAGCTCTTCTCATCTCGCTTACTCGCATCCCGTACTGCTCTTCAAGCTCTTCTCATCTCGCTTACTCGAATCTCGCATCTGCTCTTTAAGCTTTTCTCATCTCGCTTACTCGCATCCCGCAACTGCTCTTCAAGCTCTTCGCATCTCGCTTACTCGCATCCCGCATCTGCTCTTTTAGCTTTTCGTTTACCCGAATCTCGCATCCCGCATCTGCTCTTCAGCTCTTCGAATCCCGTTTACTCGCATCCCGCATCTGCTCTTAATCTCATCACCGGACACGCCTTATTCACTCCCCAATCTTTATGGCCCTTTACCGCTTCATCTGAAATAGAGAACTGTTCTTGCAACGCTGCCACCAAGCCAAACAGTGCCTTACGTTGCGAAAACGTGAAATTATCGTCTGGTTGCTGCTTTGCGTTACAGCCACCGATCATACAAACCCCGATATTATTTTTGTTGTGCCCTTTCACATGTGCGCCAGTCTGCGACAGCGGCCTACCTAGCTCTACCTTGCCATCACGACGAATCACAAAGTGATACCCCACATCGCGCCAGCCTCTCTTTTTATGCCAGCGGCGAATGTCATCCACGCCTATGTCTTGCTGTGGTGACGTGGCGCTGCAATGCACGGTAATAAAAGAGAAAGCCGAACCGGCGGGAAGGTGACACAAAAAGGAACAAAGGGATAAAGATTGACCCATTAATCGCGGCCATTGAGTTCGATGAGTTGCTGGTGGAGTGCGTGACAAAATGCTTCCTCATGTTGTTGTAACCATTGTTGGGATGCAGGTACCTGGCTTAGTTCCGAATTGCTACGTTTTAGCCAAGCACGTTCCACAGTTTTCGCGTAAGCGTCGTGATAGCGCACATGGCGAAGGTAAGTAATGTAATAACCAAGGGTTTCGCGCTTGCTAGCTCTGCTTATTGCCCAACAAAAATCCTCGTAGTTAACAGCAGCAAAGCCAATGTGTTCTGGTGATACGCCATATACCGAGTTCTGATCTGAGCAACAGCGAGAGTTAGAGTGCGGATAAGGGAGGGAGTAAGAGCAGCACTCTGCACTGGCCATGTTTCCTCGGTAGGTGGAAATAAAAAGAGAGATGATTGCCTTCATTGAACACCTTATGGTTGCTACGGGGGAGGCAATGTAATTCAAGATTTGCGATTAGGGTTGCCGTTGCTCATCATTAAAAAAAGGCTTAGCTAAAAAGTGAGAGGTGTTTCCCAAAACACCTGCTTGATAGGTTTGATGTTGCATATCGGTTCGAGCCAATTAACTAAACATTTTTTCTTACAACTTATCTCACGGGCGTTGCGCCCCCAATCCTTAAAAAAGTGTTGTTAATGCTCTGACTATCAATGGATCTCTTGATGAATCAACCGATAACAAGGAGCGTTAATGATGTGTGTTTCTCTCATTCTTTCTTTTATGCCACTGAAAACCGGCTCGCCAATTAGCAAATTGGTACTGTTAAAATTGGCCGATAATGCCGACGCGCGCGGCGTGTGTTTCCCCTCGTTGAATTACTTAGCGCAATATTGCGAAGTGTCGCTAAGAACCGTGACACGACACGTTAACGAGCTGGAAAAGCAAGGTTTTTTACAGCGGATAAAGCGCTTTGATGATTCAGGGCGCCAGCGCAGCAACTTGTACCAACTGCGTGTGCCAGAAGGTTGCCATATTGAGCAGCGCGACTTAACTCATGACACCACACAGCCCGCTGCTGTATCGGTAACGGATCCAGTAGCCAATACCATACAGCCAACAACTGTAACAGCAAGCGCCCTTGTACAGGCGAATACGCTTGCCGTAAACACCATACACCAGCCTAATACAGATCAATCCGACACCCACCAGGAGGCCAACCGATCCAACACGGAGAGTGATCCCCTGGCACACATAATCTCTCATAAAGAACATAAAACAGGGCTGAGCCTAAAAACTAACACGCTCGAGAAGAGTCCCTCAGAGAACACAGTGGTAGAACGAGGAGATACCAGCACAACGGATACGCACAGTTCGAAGAGCAAAAGCACGGACATCACAGGTACTAACGCCGAAATCTCGGACGCCAAACACTCGGATACCAAGAGCCCAGATGACGCGGTGATTCACCTGCTTACCCAAGAGGGAAGTGCACCGATTTATCATGAGTTCTTTACCATATTAGAGAGCACCTATCCCAACTTAGATGTGCTGCAACAACTGCACGCCATGCAAGCCTGGTTGTACATTAATCCCGATAAACGTAAACCGTTTGAGCACATTGGCCACTTTGTAAATGGCTGGCTAAGAAGAAGTGCGAAAGCCAAAACGAGCAAGGGCACATTCACACCAACAAAGCGAGCCAAAGGGGCAAAGCCAATCAAGCGCAAACCACCAATGCAGCAGGCGCAAGCAAACCTTATGAAAGAACAACCGCGAAGTAACCACTTACCTCACCAGCATAGCCAATCAGCAACAACGCCAGTGGCCCAAGAACTAGCCGAATACCAAAGCAATCACACCCACAATCCTTTTGAAGCACGCATTAAAGCGCTCATTCAATCGAAAGCGCAGATGAGAGGTGACACTGAGTGAAGCCAAGCTCGTAGCAACCAAAGCAGGGAGCAACCAAAACCAAGCAACATAATTGAGAAGGCAATAAAAATAGAGGAAAGCGTAACATGGAAGATACAGGCTTAAAAAAACTGACCACTGAACAGCAAGCCACGCTTTTGGCCAAAGAAGTCGCGCGAGTAGAAGGGCGAATTGGAGAGTTCTTAAAACTACTGGTGAGCCATTACCCACAAGGCTTAACCCGCACTGAAATCAAAACACTACTGGCGGTGAACACCAACCCCAGTTTTGTTTCTTTGTACCGTAACGGCAAAATATTCATCGATATAGAAAAGCGCTACTGCGACGCAGCACAAGAAAACCGATACTACATAGGGACGCAATACCTGCAAGACGTACAATGCTTCCGTTGGGTGAATGCGTGGTGAGATCTTGGTTCAAATTTCAAACTAGTCAATATGCACTTACTTTGCTAGAATGCGCATCAAATTAGAAACCGTATGAAAACCGCATTAACATGAAGTACGGTGAAACCATGATTTATTGCCTTTAGGAGCCAAACCTAAGGGCGGTAGCGTGCCTGAATACAGCTTGCAGCAAAGTAAAAAGCTGTATTTTTTGAATCAAGCACTAACTGCGTAAGTTTAGAAAAGCCTTACTAGCGAATAGATGAGTTTATTAGAGCATTGAAAACTAGAAGCACTGGTGATTAGACGTTGCTTTTAAAGAGGGTGAATGTCGGATACGTCTAGAGTAAGCTAGTGAGAATTTAGCAGTTATAAGACATATTGCTTTATACCTGCTGACGGAAGAAACTAGCTTCAAAGCTGGGGTAAAAGACAGCAAAAAAGCGAACTGTAACAATAGTTACCTTTGTAAGTCCTTGCTGGGCAGGACTTCGTAATCTTGCTTTGGGTTTTAGCACCTTAAAGTTATAAGTAATGATAGAAACAAGTGAGTCTGCGCCTTTTGGTCAGGCCATATCGAAAACTTTTCGGCTGCAGAGGTACATACCGTTTTAGAGAGGTAATAAACAGTGTTTCCTTACATGCTCATTCATGCATTTCCGAAGCCGCTATATTGGACTTAAGCACCTTGTTTTAATCATCATATTTATTTAGTCAATGAAAGTTCGACTAGATTTATAATTCAAACATAAGTTATGTATAGGTTTACAAATGGAAAGTAAATTTCAAAGGATAATTTTAAGGTGTTATCTTGCTGTTTTTTGTTATAGATTTTTCAAAAATAAAAATATAAAAAATTTTGGTTTTTATTCTGTGAAAAACGCATCAAAAGTTAAAGTTATGGGGAAGCTAAACATCAATGATGGCGTTTATATCAATGGTAAAGGTGGAGTCATATTTGGTGATAATGTGATGCTTTCCGCTGGTTGTAAAA